>CAZZBI010000102.1:2305-15498 GCA_964652385.1 uncultured Pirellulaceae bacterium
GAGCCGGGGCTACGACGGGGCGGAGTCGATTCAGTGCGACCGGGGGCGGTCGCACTACGAAGGAACGGTGCCCTCCGATGTAGGCCCGCGTCGTCCCCGACGCGCGGCCGAGCGACATCGAGCGTTCGAGACACCTCGCAGCTCGATCGGTATCGCCGTCGCCCACCCCTCGGCTTCGGACGAGCCGGGGCTACGACGGGGCGGAGTCGATTCAGTGCGACCGGGGGCGGTCGCACGACGAAGGCCGACGTTCAGCGGCGCAGTTCCAGCCGATCGACCAGTGCGGCAGTCCGCTCGGCCGACGCCTCGGGATGTTTCTCGCCCCAGGCTTCGATCGCCGCCAGCGCCTCGTCCGAACGGTCGGCCAGCTGCAGACAGGTCGCCAGCGTCTCGATCGCTTCCCACGCCTCGGGACGGAGCTCCGCACCGCGCTGGGCCAGCGTCACCGCTCGCTCGATCGTCCCTTGGCTTCCCGCGGGGGACGTGGCGATCAGCCAGGCCAAGCGGACGTGCGGCAGGCCGCTCACCTTGTCCCGCGCCAGCGCCAGTTCGTAGTCCTCGCGCGCCTTGGTCGCCTGACCGGCCGCTGCGAGCAGATCCCCTCGCATCACCAGGGCCCGCGAGTCGCCGGCGGTCAGCAGGACGAGCTTCTGATAGTCGGCCAGCGCTTCGGCATGCTTGCCGAGCGCGAAGTAGGCATGCCCTCGCCCCGCGTACGCCTCGGCATCGCGCGGGTCGAGCGCCAACGCCTGGCGATAATCCTCGATCGCCAGCACATAGTCGCCGACCTTGGAGCGGATTTCGGCCCGATCGAACCAGGCGTGACGCGCCTTGGGATTCGCCTTGAGCGCACGATCCAGGTCGGCGATCGCCTCGTCGTAGCGTTCCGCCGAGCCGTGCATGACGCCGCGCAGCAGCCGCGCGCGCCAATTCGCCGGATCGTATTCGAGCGCCCGCGCGAGATCGGAACCGATCTCGGACTGTCGCGCCGGTTCGAACGTCGCCGGAACGGTGGCACCAATCGACAGATCGGCTCGCTTGGCGTAGGCCCACGAGGCGAGCTGCCGCGCGTAACGCCGATCGACCTCGGGCAGCGACTCGGCCAGCGCACTCTCGCAGACGCGAATGATCTCGGACGCCTGATCGATCGTCGTCAGCGTCGTCGTGGTCGCATAGGCGGCCAACAGTCGCTCGTCGATCTTCTGCGACGGCGACTCGGTCGCCGACTCGACCGACGGTGTCTCCTGGGCACCGACGGGGAGCACGAGCGAGCCGGTCGGGATCAGCGCCAGGAGCGAGATCGCAAGGGAGCGACGGGACGGACCGAATGCACCGCGAGACATGAGCGACTCCTTTCGCCGAGACCGAACTTCGCGGCCGGATCGTAGCGGGTGGCACCCGTGCGACCAAGGTCGGTTCCTCGATGTTCGCGTGCGGATCGCTCCCCCCCCGCGACCCGAGCGACGACGGCATCGGTCCCTCCCCGAGCGACGATTTTCGACTTTCTCGCTGGCTACCGAACCTTTTCGACCTACGTTTTCGATTGCCCACCGAGTGCCGCGAGCGACCGAGACGAACCGCCTCGATCATCCGCGAACCTCGGGTTCGGGCAGTCCGCTGCACTGCTTCTCGTACGCCTCTTTTCCTTGTCTCGCGTTCGTGTCCTTGTTGCGGCCGGCGTCCGTGATCTTCCCGGTACGGACCCGGCACTCGCGTCCCGACCGACGCTCCCCCGCGTGTTCCGCTGCCGTCCGCTCCCGACGCCTTCCCCGGTGCTTTCGGCGAACGGACTGCAGCGGGACTGCCGCGAGCGAGTCTCGACCGTGCGCGATCCGGAGAACGTCGATGGCAGCCCGATCCCCCTCTCGCGTCCGCCCTGCGACGCTCCCGAGATGCCGCGACCTGCGTCGCGCTCGGGATCGTCGCGGGGCGACGACGGTCGAGATGGCGATCGTGCTGCCGACGTTCCTGGCATTCGTCTTCGGAATCATCCAGTTCGGTCACGCGATGTGGGTCAACAACCTGCTCCGCAACGCGGTCCGCGAATCGGCTCGCTACGGTTCGACCGAAGGGGTGACGACCGCCGAAGTCGAAGCCTCGATCCGCCAGATGCTCAACGGTGTCGTCGATGACCAGATGCTGAACATCGTCATCCGCGATGCCTCGATCTTTGACCAGCAGCCGGATCAGCCGACGGATTGGGAGTCGATCGGCTCCCTCGCCCCGATCGAGCTGTTCGACGCGAAACCCCGCCAACTGTTCGTCGTCCGAGCGGATTGCGATCTGGGGAACGTCGCGCTGATCCCGCTGCCCTATGTCGAAGGGGTCCTGCTCTGCGGCCAGTCGTTCATGCGTCACGAGTGAGTCGTGAGGCCGGCGCCCTCGGGCAGTCGGTCGCCCGCCTCGCGACTCGCGACGCCGACACTCGCCGCTCGGCTCCCCTTCGACCACCCCGGCGTCTCCGGGGGCTGCGCCGTCGGCGCCGTGCGACCTTCCCGCCGGAAGGCGTTCGGCACGGTGGGCAGCCGCCTGCGGCGCATGCCTTGGAGTTTCCGACGTGAGACCGTTCCTCCGACGATCGACGAGCGACCGCGCCCTGCGCGGGCCCCTCCTCGCCGACCGCCGTCTCGGTCGACCTTCGGTCGGCTCCCGGAGACGCCGGGTCTTCCTTCGCACGGCTCGGCCGAACTGCGGGACCGGTCGCACAGCGCCGGGCCCGTCGCGCCGCCGAGCGAACGGCCGACGGCGCAGTCAGCGCGCCGGAGTCGCGGCGGTCGAGTTCGCGTTCGTCGCCCCTCTCTTCCTGATCCTGCTCGTCGGCCTGATGCAGCTGACGTTGATGTTCGACACCGTCAACCAATTCTCGATGGCGGCTCGCGAAGGGGCTCGCACCGCGCTCTTCGAACGGGACGGCATGATCCCCGAAGGGACGACGACCAATGCCAAGGTCGAGCAGGAGGTGCTCCGGTACCTCGCGGCCCAAGGCTTCGATCCCGATCAGCTCGACGTTTCGATCTGCTTCCCCGGCGAACCGGATCGGATCTTCGATCTGGACGACGACGACAACGCGCTGCAGCTGTTCGAGGTGCGGATCGGACTGGCGCTGGAACAGCTCCTGTTCGTCCCGCCCCCGGGAGTCGAGGACTCGAAGCTTCTCGGTTCGGTCGTCTTCCGGAACAGTCCGGGGAGGTTGATCCAATGAGACGTATTCCGATCCGTCTTGTCGCCGCTTCGACCTCGCCGCTCGGCCGACCGACCTTCCGGCCGCGCGCTCCGCCGACGTTCGGCGCCTGACGCGCCAGTCGGCTTCGCGTCATTCGGCGCCGGCCGCGCTCCCAGTTCGCTTTCCGCAACCGATCGCTCCGCTCCCCTCGACGCTCGTCGTTCTCTCTCGTCCGATGCTCCCCCAGCAGCGAGTCGTAACCATGTCACGCCTCTTCCCCCAGGCCCGGATCGGCGGCGCTCGTGCGCCGATCGCGGACCCCGCGCACCGCCGAGGAGCGATCGCTCCCTTGGCCGCCATTCTTCTGAGCGTCCTCTTCGCGTTCGTCGCCTACGGCATCGATTCGTCGCGCATCGTCTCGGAACGGACGAAGATGCAGAACGCGGTCGACGCCGCGAGTCTTGCCGCCAGTCAGGAGATCGTCGCTCAGGTCCGCGAAGCCGGACGGAACGTCGACGACGGACAGGTCCATGTCGTCTCGATCGCCGAGAACCAGGCGCGGGCGATCGCCGCCGAAGTCGCCGCGGCCAACGGCGTCCATGTCGATCCGAATCTCGACGTCTTCTTCGGCAAGCGTTTCTGGGACGAGGACTCGGAAGAGTGGCGGATCGACTGGGGAGTCGAGCCGTACAACGTGGTGAAGGTGGTCGCTCGCCGCGACAACCCGGACCTCGATCGTCCCGACGGCGCCTTTCCGCTCGCCTTCGGCTGGGCCGTCGGATCGGAGTCGACCGAACTGGTCGTCTCGGCCAGCGCCTTCATCGAGGCGCGGGACATGGTGCTGGTCCTCGATTTCTCGGCGTCGATGAACGACGACAGTTCGATCGGAGCCTTTTCGAAGCTCGGCCAGGCGAACGTCGAAGCGTCGCTCGACGCGATGTGGAACGCCCTCGTCTCCCAGCGCCCCGTCTGGCCCGGAACCGATCAGCCGAAGTTTCCGGCGACCGGGTTCGGTCTGGTGAACTCGCACTTCGGGACCTATCAGTCGGGCAACGACTCGCTGCAGATCGTCCGGGCGCTCGGACTCGATCAGGTGGACGAGTTCGGCAACCCGGTCCATCCGTTTCCCCAGTCGGGCCGCAACAACGTCGGCTTCCAGAATCCGCGCCCGACCGCTGCGCAAAGCACCAGCCTGTGGCGCGGCTACGTCGATCATGTCCGTCAGCTCTCGGGTTCCTACAATCGCCGCTTCGGTTACCGGACGCTGATGAACTACCTGCAGGAGTCCCGGTTCGGCTCGAACCAGTCCGAAGACCTGTGGCGAACGCCGCACTATCCCTTCCATGCCGTGAAGGAAGGCTCCTCGCTCCTCTGCGACTTTCTCGAGGAACTCGACTTCGGCGATCAGCTCGGCCTGGTCAGCTACGGCACCTATGCCATGCAGGAAAAGAAGCTGATCGACGGGCTGGTGAACATCGACCTCTCCGCCGACCCGATCACCGAGAACTACTCCCTGATCGACACGATCCAGCGACACAAGCAGGCGGGGCACTATGCCGGCAATACCGGCATGGGAGACGGCGTGCTCAAGGCGCACGAGCTGCTGTTCGGTCGTCTGGACGATACCAGTGACCAGGGGCATGTCCGCTTCGGCGCTCGACCGACGCTGATCCTGATGACTGACGGACAGACGAATCAGAGTCCGGGGGGCTGGAGTCTGCCGAACGGTTTCCGCTGGGCCGACTGGACCGACTACGACGGCGACGGATCGGCGAACTACTCCACCGCCGATCGGCACAAGCAGTACGCGTTCTGGGAGGCGACGCGGGCCATCCGCAACGGCGTGACCATCCACACGATGAGCGTCGGAGCGGGAGCCGATCGGAGCCTGATGAAGGCGATCGCGTTCGCCGGCGGCGGCGTCTGGATCGACGTTCCCGGCGGCCGGAGCGTGCACGACATGGAGCGCGAGATGCTCGAGGCGTTCAGTCAGATCGCCGCGAAAGTCCCCCCTCCGAAGATCATCTACGACGACACGCCGATGTCGGACGAGACGGCCGGAGACGGTTCTCAGTCGGTCGGCCAGACGCCGTACAACTACGACCCGCTCGGCGATCTGAACGAAAAGGGGAATAACGGAGTCGGCAACGGCATCGATCCCGCTCCCCCCGGTGAACCGCCGCTCAATGACGGCGAAGGGACCGGGCCGGGCAGTCCCGGCAACCAGGGAGGCGTGTAGAAACGAATCGGCGCGAGGCGGCCGACGAATCACGAGTGCTGGTGCGATGGCAGCGGTGCGGCCGACGGGCAGGTCTTCCCCTTGCGGGATGATCTGCCCGTCGGTCTTTCTTGACCACGCCAAATACCGGAAAGCGACCCAAGTAGGCCCGCGCCGTCCCCGACGCGCGGCCGAGCGACATCGGTCGTTCGTGACGCTTCGCAGCTCGAACGGTGTCGACGTCGCAAGGCCTCTCGGCTCGAGGACGAGCCGGGGCTACGAGGACGGGGCGGCTCGGTGTACGCCCGCGTCGTCCCCGACGCGCGGCCGAGCGACGTCGGTCGTTCGAAACGCATCGCAGCTCGAACGGTGTCGTCGTCGCAAGGCCCCTCGGCTCGGGACGTGCCGGGGCTACGAGGACGGGGCGGCTCGGTGTAGGACCGCGTCGTCCCCGACGCGCGGCCTGTTCGACATCGAGCGTTCGAGACGCATCGCAGCACGATCGGTGCCGTCGTCGCAAGGCCCCTCGGCTCGGGACGAGCCGGGGCTACGAGGACGGGGCGGCTCGGTGTAAGCCCGCGTCGTCCCCGACGCGCGGCCGAGCGACATCGAGCGTGCGTGACGCATCGCAGCACGATCGGTGCCATCGTCGCAAGGCCTCTCGGCTCGAGGACGAGCCGGGGCTACGAGGACGAGGCGACTCGGTGTAAGCCCGCGTCGTCCCCGACGCGCGGCCGAGCGACGTCGAGCGTGCGTGACGCTGCGCAGCGTGACCTGCGTCGACGTCGCAAGGCCCCTCGGCTCGGGACGAGCCGGGGCTACGCAGGCGCAGAGTCGATTCTCTGCGACCGACCTACGACGCTCAGCCGTTCAGGTGCGTCTCCAGGAACCGAGCCAAGCGATGGAAGTCGCTTCCCGGGATGATGTGCCGGACGAGCGTCACGAGCGTCTTGGGATCGACCAGTTCCTCGAACGGCACGTACTTCAGCTGGAACTGCCCCGAAACCGAGACCATCACGCCGTCGAGCTTCTCTTCGATCAGCGCCCGATAGGCGCCGACGCCGAGCTGCGATCCGAGAATGATGTCGTACGCCAGCGGCTTGGCGCAGCGGCACTCGTAACCGATCTGCACGCCGTTGATCTTGCGATCCTTGCCGGTCCGCTCCTTGTACGCCTTGGCGACCTCCTTGGCGAACAGCCGACACAGATTCAGCTCGCTCATCGCGATGTGACCGTGGTCGTCGCGAGGGATTCCGGCCAGGGCCGACGCGGGAAGATACTCCGCGAGCCCCTCCGCGATGCAGACGACGCCGAACTCCTTCCCCTCGGCATCCCGAGCGACCATCGTGTCGACGGTCAACCCGATCACCGCCGGGAAGTTCATCACCCGGCGCTTGCGGACCTGCCCGGTCGCTTCGTCGGTCACCTCTTCGATCGACGCGTACTCGCCGTCGATATCCTCGACGCTGATCATCAGGCTCGCTTCGCCCGCGATCGCCGCTCCGTACCCGAGCCAACCGGCGCTGCGTCCCATCGTCTCGACCACGAAATACGCCCGCCCCGCGGCGGCGTCGTAGATCATGTTGCGGATCTCGCTCGCCAGGAACTCGACCGCGGTGAAGAAGCCGAAGGTGAAGTCGATCCCGTGATAGTCGTTGTCGATCGTCTTCGGCAGATGGACGACCGGCATCCGCTTCAGGTCCGCCGGCAGATGAGCCTGAAAGCTCTTCATCTTGTTGGCGGTCTTCAGAGTATCGTCGCCGCCGATCGACACGAGCGCATCGACGCCGATCGAACGGAGCGCGTCGTAGGTGCGACGCATCGGAGCGGTCAGCACGGGGTCGTTCAGGTGATCGGGATGCGACACCTTCTTGCCGGGGTTGGTCCGAGCCGTGCCGATCATGATCCCTTGGCTGCTGCGGGTTCGGGACAGGTACTCCGACGTCATGCGGATGTAGTGCTTCCCTTCGACCAGCGGCTTCGACGGATCGAAGTCGGCCAGATTCGAGTAGCCGTGCTTGATGCCGACCACCTCGATCCCCGCCTTCAGGAACGACGCGGCGGCGGTCGAGATCACGGCGTTGGCGGCCGGAGCCGGTCCCCCCGCGAACAGGATCGCGACCTTCTTGATGTTGGGATTGGTGTTGACCACCGGCTGCTTGAAGGACGAGGGCATCGTGACGCTTCCGCAATCGAAAGTGAGAACCGGATCGACCCGAAAGCGGCGATTCTAGTGGTTCGAACCGCAGCGAGTCAGGGGGTCGCGACGCGAGCCGGAACCTGCGCCATCCCGTTCGGCCTGCGCCACGCACCCGACACTCGGTCGGAATCGAGATCCCCGTTCAGACCGGATACGACTCGATCGGTTCCGCTCCCGCCGCGATCATCTCGGCGATCGCCCGCTCGCAGTCCCCCGCAGCGAGCTCGACCCCTCGGCAACCCGGCAGGATCAGCTTGACCGACCAGCCCCCTTCGAGCGCATCGAGTACCGTCGCGCGAACGCAATAATCGGTCGCCAGTCCCAGCACCCACAGCGTCGTCACGCCGTCTCGCTTCAGGATCGATCGCAACTCCGTCTCGACCCGTCGACCGTTGTCGAAGAAGCCGCTGTAGCTGTCGACGCGACGATCGCTCCCCTTGCGGACGATCGCATCGAACGAGATGTCTCGCAGCGGCCCTGCCAGTTCCGCCCCGTCGCTCCCCGCGACGCAGTGAACCGGCCAGAGCACCTGCCTCAGTCCGTCCAGATCGATCACCTCACCGACCGCACGTCCCGGATGATTCGCGGCGAAACTGGCATGGTCGGACGGATGCCAATCCTGAGTCGCATAGCGAACCGGCAGTCGCCGACACGCCTCGATCGCCACCGGCACCACTTCGTCCCCTCCAGGCACCGCCAAGGCGCCCCCCGGAAGGAAGTCGTTCTGCACGTCGATCACCAGCAGCGCGTCCATCCGACGCTCCCCGTCGAGCGATATCGTTCCGTACCGGGCGGCTCGGCTGCCCGCACCGAATCGATCTCCGGCAACGGACGACTCAGTGCACCGCCGCTTCCGAAGCCCGATCGGCGACCAGCGAATTCCAGATCGGCCTCAGTCGCCGTCTCAGACGGGCCGCGAGCGGCCGCGGATCGCCGCTCGGAATCCAGTGATATTCGGTCATTCCCAGTTGCAACCAGGCGACGGTCGATCGCCACCGATCCAGATGACCGGCCAGCTCGAACGTCGCGCCGACATAGGCCGGCTTGCCGTGCGAGTCGATCAGGACAAAGACGCCGGGGGCCAGCGAAGCGTCGATCTCCTCCTCGAACCCGAGCGGCTTCGGCAGCGACTCGACCACCTCGTCGCGCCGATGCTTTTCGACCTCCGAAGTCCGCTCGTACGGCAACCCTCCCCCCTGTCGCCGCCGTTCGAGCATCACGCACCACGCGGCCCAGCGCAGCTCGGAGATCGTCAGGTCGGGGGCGAGCGACGACATCCAGCGATCGAAGAAACTCGTCACCTCGGGCCGACAGAAGAGATCGGCGACCGGCCGCTCGAGTTCGCGCATCACGAGCGCCAACGCGATCTCGGCGGCCGGAGTCGCCTGATCGACGCTGTACCAACTGAGACGCGGGCCGCGCGTCGCCGCCAGGTTCTGCCACTTCCCCGCGACGCGACGCAGCGCCTGATCCCATAGGACCCGGTTCAGTCGCCACGCCTCGACCTCGGTCCCGGTCGCATCGCAACGCGCGAGAAACTCGGCGCCCGCCTGCGGGTCGGTCAACGGCACCTCGGGCGCGATATCGCCGAGCGCCTCGTCGACCACGCCGAGAATCGCCTGCCGCAGCCCCTCTGCTTCCGACACCCCCGCGCTCTCCGCCGCATTCGCCCGATCGATGGGACGTTTCGTCACCGATCGCTTCGCCGGCGGCGTTTCGACGCCCGGTTCGGTCGCGGACGGTTCCCCGGCGAGATCGGCGACCGAACATCGCGCTGCGACCTCCCCTTCTCCGTCGACCGGCACCGCGAACTTCTTGCCGCGGACCTTCAGCTTGCGACGCTTCCCCGCCTCGGTCGTCGGCGCCGTCGTCGGCGATTCGTCGGTACCGTCCAGTTCCGCTCCCGATTCGGTCTGCTTCAGTCTCAGCCGGATCCGCTTGGCGTACTCAGTCGACAGCTCGAACCCCATCCAGCGGCGACCGAGTTTCTTGGCGACCGCCAACGTCGTCCCGCTCCCCGAGAACGGATCGAGCACCGTGTCTCCGGGATTCGAGCAGAGTCGGATGATCCGCCCGAGCAGCCGTTCCGGCATCTGGCAGCCGTGAAACCCTTCGCGCTCCTTGAACGTCCCGGCGACTCGCGCGAAGTACCACGTATCGTCCGTCTCGACGAACGCCTTCGGGCCGGCATCCTGCGGACGCAGGATCCAGGTGTTGTCGGGAAGCCGTCCCGCAGGATTCGCGCGGGCATCGGCGTAGACCAGCTGCCGCGCCGACGGCAGACGCTCCGCCGGATGGTCGGCGTTGAAGGTGAACCGCTCCCGATCCTTGACGAAATGGAACAGATGCGTGTGCGAGCGACTGAAGCCGCGGCGGCAGTTGACGCCGAAGGTGTAGTACCAGATGACCCAGCTGCGGGTGTGAAAACCGAGCTCGCGCTGAGCCAGCACCTTGAGTTCGGCCGCGTACTCGTCGCCGATCGCCAGCCAGAAGGTCCCGTCAGGTTTGAGCGCGCGGTGCACACCCGCCATCCACTGACGACACCAAGTCAGATAGTCGTCCGCCTCGCGCGCGTCGTCGTAGACGTCGTAGTCGTAGCCGATGTTGAACGGCGGATCGGCAAAGACGAGATCGACCGAGTTCGGATCGATCTGATCGAACAGGGCAACGCAATCGCCCTGGTGCAGGCGATCGACAGCAAGCGACATGGCGAAGAGACTCCGGCGAGACGAGAGCGCGATCGGGCCGAGGAGGCCGCGCACGCGTCGCCGCTCGGGTCGGAGCGCAGCCGGACGCAGGGCCCCCGCATCCGTTCGAGGCAACCGGTCGTTCGCCGGGAAGCGATCGGCACCGGATCAGGCACCTTACGCTCGCCGAGCGGCACGACCAGGGGCACAAGTATCGCACGCCTCGCCCGCGGTCGTAAAGGATGCTCCGTTTCGCAGCGACGCGCCGTTCTCATCCCCCGCGAGTTTGCAGGAAAAATCGAGCGGTCACCGGTCCGATCGCGACGCTTCCCCGATCGACCGTCACCGGTCGGCTCGACTAGCCTGATGCCGCCGCCGCGCCGCTCTCCTTGCTTCAGGAATCTCCCTCCATGCAACGCCGCGACCTGCTCAAGCTCCTCACCGGTCTCGGAATCGGCTCGCCGATCTTCGCGTCCCAGTTGGCGGCGCTCGCCGACGAACGTCCGATCGATCGAGCGACGATCGAACAGGCCGAGCGACTGTCCGGACTGCAGCTGACCGACGAGCAGCGCGATGCCGTCGCCGAAGCGGCGACGCGCCGCGCCGCTCAGCGCCAGCCGCTCGCGGCGCTCGAGTTCGGACCCGACGACGCGCCGGCGTTCGTCTTCCGGGTCGCGGACGGCGATCCCGCTCCGACGCCGCCGACCGAACGGCATCTGAAGCCGCTGGAGGTCACGATCGACGGGCGCCCCGACGACTCGGAGTTGGCGTTTCTCTCGGTCGCGGAACTCGGCGCGCTGCTGCGAGCGGGCAAGGTGACGAGCGTCGAACTGACGCGACTGGCGCTCGAGCGTCTGAAGAAGTACGACTCGATCCTGCACTGCGTCGTCACCCTGTGCGAAACGACCGCGCTCGAGCGAGCCGCCGAAGCCGATCGGGAACTCGCGGCAGGGACCGATCGCGGTCCGCTGCACGGGATTCCGTGGGGAGCCAAGGACCTGATCGCCGTCCCCGGCTATCCGACCACCTGGGGCGCGCCGCAGTATCGCGACCAGCAGTTCCCGGCGGCTGCGACCGTCGCAAAGCGGTTGGACGACGCGGGAGCGGTGCTCGTCGCCAAGCTGTCGCTCGGAGCGCTCGCGATGGGGGACCAGTGGTTCGGCGGCATGACACGATCGCCGTGGGACGTCGCCCGCGGCTCGAGCGGCAGCTCGGCCGCCTCGGCCAGCGCCGTCGCGGCAGGACTCGTCCCGTTCGCGCTCGGCAGCGAAACGCTCGGCAGCATCGTCTCGCCCAGCCGGCGGTGCGGTACCGTCGGCCTGCGACCGACGTTCGGCCGAGTCAGTCGCGCCGGTTGCATGCCGCTCTCCTGGACCATGGACAAGATCGGACCGATCTGCCGCAGTGCCCAGGACACGATGCTCGTGCTCGGCGCCATCCACGGCGCCGACGGCGTCGACCGCTCGGCCGTCGACCGACCGCTTGTCTGGTCGCCGCTAACCGACTTCGCGTCGCTGAAGGTCGGTGTCGTTCGAGCCCGTCGACGCGATGATGACGGCGAAGCCCGCCCCCTGCGCGACGAGGGAGCGATTCCGGCGATCCTGGAAGATCTGGGAGCGACGCTCGTCGAGATCTCGCTCCCCGAAGAGCTGCCGGTCTGGGCGATGGTCCATCTGCTCGAGATCGAAGCGGCTGCGATGTTTCACGACCTGACCGAACGCGGCGACGACGAAGGGCTGAACGCGTGGGGCGGGATCTTCCGCGCGGCGCGATTCACCTCGGCCGTCGAGTACGTGCAGATGATGCGAGCCCGAACGCGTCTGCAGAGTCGCATGGAAGAGCTGATGTCGACCGTCGATCTGTACGTCAGTCAGACCGACGTCGGTCACACCAACCTGACCGGTCACCCGTCGATCGTCCTGCCGACCGGACTGCGAGCGCGCGGAGACGAGCGAGCGATGCCGACGACCGAGACGCTGACCGGTCGGCTGTTCGACGAGGGGCGTCTGGTCGCCGTCGCGCACGCGATCGAAACGCGGCTCGACTTCCGCCGCCTGAGACCGCCGCTCGACGAACAACTCGCCGCCGAGTAACCCGACGGAATCTACCTCGGTGTCCTTCGTGTCCTCTGTGGTAAGAAAATATGAAATACGGTCGTAACCACAGAGGTCACGAAGGACACCGAGAGTACGACCTTGCGCGAGTCAATGCTCGTCGGTCATCTCGTACGTCGGAGTCGTAGCAAGGTCGTACGAAAGCTTGGCCGCGTAGGTCGTCCCGATCACGACCAAGACCACCAGCAACATCCCGAACGCCGGCCGCTCGATGCCGACCACCACGAAGATCGCAACGCATCCGAACAGGAACGGCAGCAGCGCGCCGACCAATCTCCACCCGTCCGAGAATCCGCCGAAGAGGGCGTAGGCGAATCCGATGAGGCCGATCGCGACTCCGGCGATCACGAGCGCGGGCAGATAGCCGGGCGGCGCTGTCCGAATCGACTTCGGCGCCCCCGAACTCGGCTCGACACCGGTCGACGACGTCGGTAGTACCGACAGCCCCGTGATCAACAATAATCCTGCGGCGAGCAGACCTCCGAACGTACCGAGCGCCCAACCGCCGTCGACCCCGGAACTCCCTCCCAGAACGGTCGTCGCCACCATCGTGGCAACGGGGAACGTCAGCAGACCGGCCACCTGACGGGTTCCGAGACTCACGAGGCGCTGGATCAGCGACGCCACGAACAGCAGCACGACGATCAGTTTCAGAGTCAACGACATCAGTCCGACGATTTCCATGATCGACTCCGGCAAGCGAAGAAGGCGTTCGGCCTTCTCCACTACCGCCGAAGAATCGAACTGTGACCGTCGAGGGTAACCGTTCACGGCCCGATGCAACGATTTCGCTCGGCCGGCGATCGAGATC
>CAZZBI010000103.1:0-15486 GCA_964652385.1 uncultured Pirellulaceae bacterium
GCGATCCTGCAGCTGCTGCTGCGCGAAGAGGTCAGCATCCGCCAGCTCGGACTGATCCTCGCGACCCTCGGCGATCATGCGACGCGAGTCAAGGATCCGACCTACCTGACCGAGTTCGTCCGCCATCGGCTGGCGCGCACCATCTGCGGCCGGCTGCGCGACGAACAGGGACGACTGCACGTCATCACGCTCGATCCGCAGCTCGAGGATCGGATCTCGACCGGCGTCGATCACAACGAGCGAGGGCTCTTCATCCGGATGCCCGCGCCGACGATCAAGGCGATCTGCGACAAGGTCCGCGACGAAGTTCAGAAACTGACTCGTCAGGGACATCCGCCGGTCGTGCTGGTCAACCCCGAGATCCGTCCCGGCTTCCGCCAGCTGACTCAATCGCACATCCCGCGTCTGCAGATCCTCTCGTACAACGAGGTGACTCGCGACACCAAGCTCGAGGCGCACGCGTTGGTCACCGACGTGAAGCTCCCGCGCTGACCCTCGGCCCGCCCGCCGCCTACCGACCGCTGCTGCCGAAACACCGCTCCTGACCTGCCGCCGCCGACTCTCACCGAATGCGACGCATGGACGCACGCACCTACCGAGTCCCGAACCTTCGCGAAGCGCTGGAGCTGATCCGGCGCGAGCTGGGGCCCGACGCGGCGCTGATCAACACGCGGCGCGTCCGCCGTCAGGGGCTCGGAGGTTGGCTGACCGGCGCGACCGAGCTGGAGGTGACCGCCGCGGCCGACGTCTCGATCCCCAGTCGTCTGCCGCCGGAGTACGTCGCGGCCACATCGAGCGACTCGAACGTCGAACGAGCCGCGGTCGCCGGCGCGTCGTCCGATCGGGAGTCGTCCGATGACGTGGCGCCGGAGTTCGCTCCCGTGCGAGCGGCGGCAGCTTACGCGTCGGCCGCCGCGCGCCGCGACGGCGCCGTTTCGGCGGCATCGTCGATGTCGATACCGTTCGGCGAGGAGCGTGAACCGAGGGACGATGGTAGCGAGTTCGAGAACGGCTCGGCGGGAATCGATGCGGGGCGCTGTGATCGACTGAAGTTCGCCGGTCCGCTCTCCTGGCGCCCCGGGCGTTCGCACTGGGTGGCGCTGGTCGGTCCGACCGGCGTCGGCAAGACGACGACTCTCGCCAAGCTCGCCGCCGAGTATCGCCTGGATCGTCGTCTGGAAGTCGGCCTCGTCACGCTCGACACGTATCGCGTCAACGGCGCGGCGCATCTGAAGACGTATGCCGAGATTCTCGATCTGCCGCTCGAGGTGGTCGACTCGCCGGAGCGGATGAGCGAAGTGGCCGAGGCGCTGACGGACCGTTACGACGTCGTGCTGCTCGACACCGGCGGCCAGGGGCCGCGCGACGACCGGCAGCGGCGCCTGCTCCGCAGCCTGCTCGAAGCGGCTCGTCCCGACGAGATTCACCTGACGCTGTCGGCGACCGGTTCGCAGGCCGTCTTTCGCGACGCGGTCCGACGGTTCGCCGAGTTCCGACCGACGGCGCTGACGCTGACCAAGCTGGACGAGGCGCCGTCCGAGGCGGATCTGATCGCGGCGGTCGAACAGGTCGATCTGCCGCTCGCCTACCTGACGTTCGGCCAGCAGGTTCCCGAAGACATCGCCGTCGCCGATCCGACGACCGCCGCCGCCTGGCTCGGTCCCGTCGCGTCGACCTCGGTCGACGAGCGCCGACGTTCGTCGTTCGCCCTGTCGCAGCGGGAGGTCGCATGACGGCCCCCGGGACGATGCGCGAAATCGATCAGGCCGCGGCACTCCGTCGCCGTGTCGGTTCGACGCTGCCGGTGCGCGGCGCCAGGCGGATCGCGGTGGTGGCGGGGCGCGCCGAAGATGGAGCGGAGCGGGTCGCGGCGGCGCTGGCCGACGGACTGGCGCTGCTCGGTCGCGCGGTCGGCCTGCTGAGAACGGAGCGAAGCGGTCACGAGACGCTGCGGCGGATCGGCCGCGACGCGACGCGGCACCAGGTCGATTCCGACGCGACGACCTTCGTCGACGACGCCGATTGCGAGCGGCTGGTGATCCTGCTGGGAACCGAGCGCGGGGAGCGGAACGCGCGACATTGGCAGCGAGCCGATCGCGTGGTGCTGGTCTGCCGCGCCGAAGTCGAATCGCTGACGGCGGCCTACGGAGCCGCGAAGCACTGGCTGCGCGTCGCCGGTCGCGCCCCGTTGTCGCTGGTCATCGACTCACCCGAGTCGCCCGACGAGGCGCGACGATTCGCGGAGCGGTTCGACGAGAGCTGTCGCCGCTTCCTGAGACAACCCAACGACTATCTCGGCGAGCTGCCGTCGGATCGACCGACCGCGCGGCTCGGCGCCGAAGAGCGACTCTCTTCGCGTCTCGCCGCGCTGCGGCTGGCCGAACGGATCGAACGAAGGACCGAGGTCGAGGAAGAGGGGGCAAGCGCGGTCGAGGGGCGCGAGGCGAGCGAATTCGTCGGCATGGCGCCGGCGCGATTCGACTCGTGGCGCCGCGCCGAACTCGCTCCGAATTCCGTCGACTTGACTTCAATCGCGACCGGGGGCACGACCGATAGAACCGGACGCGTGACGTAGTCGCGCGACCGTGTCGAGTCGGTCGATCGCCTTCCCGTCGGGGAAACGCCGGATGGAAACTCGGTACGCCGGAATCCTGGGCTCGCTCGCGTTCGTCATCGTCATTTTTCGCGGCGCAGTTCACGGATTCGGGACCGAGGGAACGGTGCGGTCGGCCATCTTGGCGTTGTGCGTCTTCGCGGGTATCGGCTATTGGAGAGGCCGGATCGCGGCGACCACGGTTCGAGACTCGGTGCGCACTCGACTTCGACGCGAGTTCGGCATCGGGAAACCGGACGGATCCGGTTCGGAACGCGGATGAGAAGGCTTCGGGATGCGGAGCCCGATCGCAGGGACGCGAACTGAATCGCGAACCGGCACGGCAGATCAATCACGGAGGATTGCATGGCCACGACCGTCGCTTCTGCGGAAGAGATCGCCCAGATCTGGTTGGACTACAAGCAGGACCAGACCAACAAGGAACTGCGGAACCGGCTGGTCGAGCGCTACCTGCCTCTGGTCCGCTACAACGGCGAACGGATCTGGCAGCGACTGCCCGAAGGGGTCGATCTGGACGATCTGATCTCGGCCGGCATCTTCGGTCTGATGGACGCGATCGACGCGTTCGATCTGAACCGCGGCGTCAAGTTCGAAACGTACTGCGTTCCGCGAATCCGCGGCGCGATGCTCGACGAGCTGCGGACGATGGACTGGGTTCCGCGTCTGGTCCGCGCCAAGGCGAGCCGCCTGGGCGAAGCGACCAAGCGACTCGAAGCGAAGTTCGGCCGGACGCCGACCGCCGAGGAGCTCTCGCAGGATCTGCAGATCAGCCTGCAGGAACTCGAGCGGATGCAGGCCGACGCCAATGCGGCGAACTTCATCAGCTTGGACAAGAAGTACTACGAGACCGACAGCTACAAGGATGTCCGCGAGATCGACATCCTCGAGGACAAGAAGGGGGAGGATCCGACGCGCCGGATCCAGAAGGCCGACCTCATGCGGCTCGTCTGCAAGGGGCTCAACCGGAACGAGCGGCTGATCATCATCCTGTACTACTACGAAGAGCTGACGATGAAGGAGATCGGCATGACGCTCGATCTGAGCGAGAGCCGCGTCAGCCAGATGCACAGCAGCATCGTCCAGCGTCTGCAGAGTCAGCTCGGACGCCGCCGCGTCGAGTTCGGCGGCTGAGCCGAAACGATTCGCGTCGCGAGTCCCGCGCGACGCGCCGCGCAAGCATCTCGATACCAAGCGATCGCCGCCGACCGTTTCGGGTCCGCGGCGATCGCTTCGTTGGCGGACCGAGTCGACCTGCGCCGCGCGGCGCGCCGGCGGCGAAAGTCCGATCCCGGCCGCGCCGGCACGGGATCGTCGCTACAGGATCAGCATCGCGTCGCCGTAGCTGTAGAAGCGATAGCGTTCGCGGATCGCCGTCGCGTACGCTTCGCGCATCAGCTCGTCGCCGCCGAAGGTGCGGACGAGAACCAACAGCGTGCTGCGCGGCAGATGGAAGTTGGTCAACAGTCCGTCGATCGCCCGGAACCGGTGCCCCGGGCGAATGAAGACGTCGGTCTCTCCCTGCCACGGCTCGATCGAGCCGCCGCGAGCCGCGGTCTCGAGGACGCGGACGCTCGTCGTGCCGACCGCGATCACTCGCCCCCCCCGTTCGCGCACGCCGCGCAAGCGCGAGGCGGTTTCGGGAGAGATCGATCCTCGCTCGGCATGCATCCGGTGGTCGTCCAGCTTGTCGACCGACACCGGACGAAACGTTCCGATGCCGACGTGCAGCGTCACGCTGCAGAGCTCGACTCCCAGGTCGTTCAGGTAGATCAGCAGGTCCTTGGTGAAGTGCAGTCCGGCGGTCGGCGCCGCGACGCTGCCGGCATGCTTGGCGAAGACGGTCTGATAGATCTCGCGTTCGCGAGCGTCTTCGCGATCCGAGTGGATGTAGTGCGGCAGCGGAACGCGGCCGACTCGCTCCAGCAGCTGCGGCCACGGCTCGGGGGTTTCCAGACGCGCGGCCCAGTGCCCGCCGGCCAGACGCGCCAGCAGGACCAGACGCGAATCGTCGACGCCGTTCCGGTTCTGCAGCGTCACCGTCTCGCCCGGCTGCAGGGCTCCGCGCGTCTTGCCGAGCAGCCGCGCCACCCCCTGCTCGTCCGCTTCCAGGAACAGGCCGTACCAACGTCCCTTGGTCGACGTCCGGTAGCCGACCAGCTTCGCCGGAATGACGCGCGTGTTGTTCAGGACCAGGGCGTCGCGAGCCGAGATCAGCTCGGGAAGGTCCCGCACGTGATGATGATCGATCGTCCCGCGCGCCCGGTCGACCACCATCAGCCGCGCGTCGGTCCGGGTCGCCAACGGTTGCTGGGCGATCAGTTCCTTGGGAAGATCGTAGTCGTACAGCGCGATCTCGGGCGACGAGCCGGTGTCGGCCGGAATGTCGGTCGTATCCCCCTCGGACATTCGCTCTCGGATCCTCCCTCGTCGACCCACGGACTCGAGCGGCCGTTCCGGAGCAGGTCGTCCGAACGGCGGCGCCGGTCGCTGTTGCGGTTCGGTCGTGCGCCGCGTCCTTCGCGGCGTGCCGAGACGCACGAGCTCGGCCCGAAACCGACCGGCGAATAGATCAGAACCCCAGGAACCTGTCGATGGGCGGCTCCCCTTCGGATCGATCGCCCGCTGACCGACCGCGCCATCTGATCTGGGTGACGACCGAGCTGCGGACCGGCGGCGCCGAGCGTTGCCTGACGCGACTGGCGCGCGAGCTTCCCGCCGATCGCTACCGCTCCACCGTCGTCTCGCTCAAGCCGCTTCCCGTCGAGCGGACCGAGCTGCTCGAGACGCTCCGCGCCGCCGGAATCCCGGTCCGTTCGCTCGACGCGTCCCGCCCGTCGGATCTGATGCGGACCGTCGGACGATTGCGCCGGCTGTTCGACGACGATCCTCCCGATCTGCTCGCGTC
Organism: uncultured Pirellulaceae bacterium; assembly: GCA_964652385.1. Taxonomy (GTDB): domain Bacteria; phylum Planctomycetota; class Planctomycetia; order Pirellulales; family Pirellulaceae; genus UBA11682. The sequence continues at coordinate 5,520 of CAZZBI010000103.1, forward strand.
GTTCCTCTTTCACGCCAACGTCGTCACCGCCTGGGCGCGACGCTCGCGACCGACCGTTCCGTGGCTCGCGAACCTGCGCGTGGCCGATCCCAGTCGCTGGCGGAGCGTGCTCGAACGTCGAGCGCTGACCGGCGCGACGCGCATCGCCTGCGTCAGTCGCGCCGTCGCCGAAGCGGCGCGACGTCGGCTGCGTCTCCCCTCGGAACGACTCGTCGTGATTCCTAACGGAGTCGATCTGACGGAGATCGATCGACAACTGGGACGAGCCGACGGAGCGGTCGGCAGGTCCGTCGCGCCGCGAGTCGCCGTCGTCGGACGACTCGAACCGCAGAAGGGACTCGATCGGTTGTTCGAAGCCTGGGGAGCGGCGCCGCCGAAGCCGACCGGCCTGCGCCTGGGGATCGTCGGTCAAGGGAGCGAGCGCGAACGGCTCGAAGCTCTCGCCCGCCGTGTCGGGATCGCCGACGTCCCGATCTGGTACGGCTGGCGGAGCGAACCGTGGGAGACACTGCGCGAGACCGATGTGGTGCTCGTCCCGTCCCGGTTCGAAGGGATGGCCAACGCCATGCTCGAAGCGATGGGGGCGGGGAAGGTCGTGCTCGCGACCGATGTCGAAGGGGTTCGCGACGTGCTCGACGGGACCGACGAGACGGCCCCAGGCGAAGCGGAAGCCGCCACGACATTCGGCCCGCATTCGCAGATCATCCCCGTCGATCGACTCGATCTGATGCTCGCTCGGTTGACTCAAGTCCTTGCCGACAAGGAGCTTGCGACGCGAGTGGGAGCGGCCAATCGGCGGCGGATCGAAACGCGGTTCGCCTGGGAAACGGTCCTCGACCGTTACGTGCGCCTGTTCGATTCGCTGGTCTGATAGCAGTCGGGGCGATTCGGAAATTCTCGCGCGACGGTGGTCGGCGCGGCGTTCGGCGACGCAAGTCGTGTCCCGATGAGCGGTTGGACGATGCGTGTCGAATCGGCAGGTCACGCAGGAGGCGAAGAACGTCGGGAAAGGACCATGTTGACGCTGGGGGTGGCGTGGGTATGCTTGGGCCGTCGTGGGACGAAATGGGAGACGCGGCCCGATGGTGCTCACCGGAACCTATCCGCGATCGCTGGACGACAAGCTTCGGTTTGCGTTCCCGCGCGGACTCCGGCAGCAGCTGACCGACGACGCCTCTTCCGGCTTGTTTCTCGCTCCCGGCATGGATGGTTCGCTCGTCCTCTACCCTCGTCAGGCGTTCGAGCAGCTGGCTCGCCGCGTCGCCGCCGCGTCTCCGACCGGCAAGGCGGTGCGGGCCTTCAGTCGGCTCTTCTACGGCCAGGCACAAGCGTGCGAGTTCGATCGTCAGGGGCGCCTGAGGCTCCCGACCGAACTGGCGACCTGGGCAGGACTGAGCAAGGAAATCGTCCTGGTCGGCGTGCGGGACAGCATCGAGATCTGGGACGCGGCGCGCTGGGCTCGGTTTCGCGAGTCGCTGGCGGACAGCTTCGACCGGATCGCCGAACAGGCTCTCACGGCCGGCCACGATGATTTCGGGTTCGCCGCCCCGATCGAGCGCTCGATCGAGGTGGGGACGGACCCGCCGGCATCGGTCGACCGCCGCGACGATTCGGAGAGCGCTCTCGATTCGCCGCGTCATCCGCGCTGAGAACTTCCCTGAAGGAACGACGATCGCACCCACTAGGAACGCTCCGGCAGCGGCTGCCTGTGCCGAAGCGTCAAACCGACTTTCCGATTCCTCGAACCGTTGACTCGACCTGCCGGCGGCTGATCGCGGCTTCGGGAACCCCCGCTGCCGAGCCGCCTTACGATACGTCCGTCCGACCGATCGCCTGGCACGACTCGCTTTCGGCCACCCGCCACAGGTGACCGATCGCAGGTTGGTGGACTGGAGCACGGATTCGCTCCGGTTGCGATGGACCGAGGGGACGAGCGTCGCGCCCATGGACGCTCGGATCCTCAAATCGCCTGCCGGTGCACGGATTCGTGCCGGCAGGCGTTTTTCGTTGCTGCGGAGAACGACTGGTCGAGCGCGTCGCCCTTGTGACCGACCGCACATGCGACCGGCCGAGCGAGTCGGAATGCACTGCGGGGCGATCTGCAAGCGATGCCGCACGGCGCAGTCGGGCGAGCGACGGACATGCGAGCGAGGCAGGCTCGGCGGGCGTCGCCGAGGCGAACTCGCTCAGGTCCCCTCCCCTCTGACTCAGGTTCCCGAGGATCGGCTAACCTGCTGTGCGGTCGCTCGCGCGATCTGCCGCGAACGTGTCTCGCCACCGTTCGGGCGAAGCCCCCGCGAACCCCCGTGTTCGTTTTCGAACCGTCCCGAGTCAGCGCCGATGGAAGCTGCCGCAGAGCCCGAGCCCCCGAATCGCCTCGGACCGACCGTCCATCGCTCGGTCCTTCCGATCGAGGCGATCGAGACGCTGGAGTTGCGACCCGGGATGCTCGTGGTCGACGGGACGATGGGAGGAGCGGGCCATACGCTGTCGCTCGCCGAGCGGGTCGGCCCGACGGGGCGCGTGCTCGCTCTCGATGCCGATGCCGGGGCGATCGAGCGAGCGGCGGGGCTGATCGGCGGCAAGAACATCGAACCGATCCACGCCAACTTCCGTGACCTTCCCGAGGTGCTGCGCCAGCGCGGGATCGAGAAGGTCGACGCGATCCTGGTCGACCTCGGGCTCTCGAGCGACCAGCTCGCCGACCGGGAGCGGGGATTCAGTTTCCAGACCGACGGGCCGCTCGACCTCCGCTTCGACGTTTCGACGGGGGAGTCGGCTGGGGAGCTGCTCGACCGGCTCGACGAACGGCGGTTGGCCGATCTGATCTTCGAGTACGGCGAGGAGCGGGCGAGTCGTCGGATCGCTCGCGAGATCGTCCGACAGCGACGTCCGGAGGTCGCCTGGACCGCCGATCGCCTCGCTCAACTCGTCTCGCGCTGCGTTCCGCGTTCCCCGCAACATGCCATCCATCCGGCGACGCGGACCTTCCAGGCGCTACGGATCGCGGTGAACGGCGAACTCGAGTCGCTCGAACTGCTCTTGCGGGATTCCCCTTCGCTGCTTAAACCCGGAGGCCGATTGGGGGTCATCAGCTTTCATTCGCTCGAGGATCGACGGGTGAAGGAGGCGTTTCGCGACGACCCTCGCTGGGACGTGGTGACTCGCAAGCCGATCCGGCCGAGTGACGCGGAAGTCGAACTCAATCCGCGGAGCCGCACGGCGCGACTGAGAGTCGGAGCGCGGCGCGATGCGGCGGCCGAGCGACGAGCGGCCGAGATGCCGGCCGCTCCGAAACGCTTTCTCGGGTCCTGAGCGGGCCGAAAGCGCGGCAGCCGGAGCTGCGACCGAAGGAGGGGAAGCCCTTCGGTTCCGAGACCAAGGAGCAGGTCGATGTCATCTGGGGGAGCCGAGCCGACACGACGGCGAGCGGTCGCGAAGCGTCGCGATCCGGGGAAGCAGTTCGTTCGCGAGGCGACGATCGGCTTGGTCGTCGTCGCCTGTCTGCTGGCGCTGATCGTGCACGGACTGACTCGTCGTTTCGGAGTGCTCGACGCTCCCCCTCGCCCCCGTTCGGTCGAAGCGGCCAAGGTCTTCACGCGGCTGCCGAAGCCCGCGTCGGGAAATGCCGGCGGGACCGCCGTCGCCGATCGATCGAGCGAAGCGGGTCGCACCGCTCCGCGAACGGTCGATGCCCCCTCGACGCGCGCCAATCCGATCCGACCGGCGTCGCTGCCCGAGTCGAACGAAGCTCCGGGGGGCGCGTTTCGACCGGGGAACGCGGTCCGCTTGGCCGCGGCCGACGAGCCTCGCACCGACCCTCCGTCGAACCCGCGTTCCGCGTCGGCGATTCCGGTGACCGCCTCGGGCGATCACGAGAATCCGGCGGCCGCCGCAACGCCTTCGAATCGATCGGCCGTTCGCGAATCGCCGACGGCCGAACTCGGGCTGCCGATCGGGGCGCCGAACGGGAGCGACCGCGTCGGGACGAGCTCCCCGCCGAACGACTCGGCCTCGGTCGCTCCGCGCTCGCCGTTTCGAGCCGAGGTGCCGCCGGCATCGGGAACTGCCTCGGCGGGAGCGAGTCGTTCCGAGCGACGGGGTCCGGCGGTCGATCCGCGCTGGACCATTCGTCTGGACGATTCGGCGTGGAGTTATTGCGAGCGGAACTACGGCGATCCTCAGTGGTTCCGCGCGCTCGAGGCCTGGTTGGCTCGCGACGGGCGCAGCTTCACCAAGCTGATTCCCGGAGAGCGGCTCCAACCGCCGACCGCCGCTCAATTGCGCCAGGTCGCGCCGGATCTCGCGCCCGACGAAAATGCGGCGGCAGCCGGAAGCGGGCGGGTCGTCGCGTCGCGCGGCCCGGCGGCCGGAGCGGATTCGGGAGGCTACATCGCGTCAGGAAGCGAGAGCCTGTTCGACATCGCCGGCCGCGTGCTCGGCCAGGCCGGTCGCTATCTCGAAATCGTCGAACTGGAGAGCAACGCGCCGCTGCGCGAGTTCGACCCGCTGGCGCCCCTCCCCGCCGGCACCCGCGTCGACCTGCCGCTGCGCCGGTGAGGGCGAGTTCGTCCGCCGTGTCCTCCCCAGCCCGAAGCGCCAAGCGCAGGGGCCTTCGTGCCCTCGGCGCGAACCGATGCTGCGACCGGGGGCGGTCGCACTACGTTGAATGCTGCGACCGGGGTCGGTCGCACCACGGCAAATGCTGCGACCGGGGTCGGTCGCACTACGGCAAATGCTGCGACCGGGGTCGGTCGCACTACGGCAAATGCTGCGACCGTGGTCGGTCGCACTGCGTTGACTGCGGCGACCGGGGGCGGTCGCACTACGGCGCGCCTGTCCCGAACTGGGCTCACCAACCAATCCGTCGATCAGCTCCAGTGAGGGGTTTTGGTGCCCCGTTCGGGTTGTTGTCCTCCGGTCTGCGGAGGCGTTCTGGGGGGATCCTGTCGATCGAAAAACCTCGGAATTTTCCGCTTTCGAGCGTTGGGACGGTCGGCCGCCGAATCTCGCCATCCGGACGCTTGATTCCGGGAACGGTCGCTTCCTAGCATGGAAGGCGAGTCGGGGGCGATGGAGTCCCGACTCGGGCCCAGGCGGGGCCGAATCGGTGGACTGCAGGGAGCGACAGTGAGGGAACGTTCCACCCGCAAAGTGATGAACTCGCGGATCCGAGCCGAGGGAATCGGCGCTCGAGGATCGGCGAGCCAGAACGAATCGGGGACCGACCCATGTCTCGACGAACACCTTCGCATCCGGCCGCTCAGCGCACGCACCGACTGAACGAATTCCGCGGCAACGCCAAGACGTCTCAACAGGCGCGCCGCAGCCCCAAGACCCAATCGGTCTCTCTTCCGCGGCGGCGAGCCGCCGGAATTCGCGTTCGCCATCAGGCTCCCTTCGTCGCGCCCGAGGATTGGCACGAGCCGCGTGAGGAGCGGAACGACTATCGCGTGATCGTGCGCAGCCCCGGCGAGGGCTTTCGCCATGTCGTCACGCCGGATGAAGTGCGCGAGCGGCTCGCCGAGTTCCCGGCCGAGTGGATTGCCGGACTCGATGTCCTGCAGTTCGCCTCGATGACCCGCAAGAAGCGCCTTGCTCCCTGTTACGGACTGCAGTGGGGCTCCACGATCTACCTGTATCCGATCGAGGAAGGACTGGTCGAGTACTTCTCGCGACCGCCGAAGCCGCAGCAGCTGATCGAAGCGCGGATGTACGGCGGACGTTGGGAGGACCTCGGCAACGGCTTCTGGACCCTGACCTGGGACGAGACGTCGATCAAGGACTACTTCCTGAACAACGTCCTGGTCCACGAGCTGGGGCATCTGCTCGACGACCGCAACTCCGACAGCGCGTCGCGCGAGCGGTACGCGGAGTGGTTCGCGATCCGTTACGGCTATCAGTGGTCGCGCGGCAAGCGAAGCGATACCGCAGCGGCTCGCGACGTGGTGCGGCGCCATCACGGGCGTTAGTCCTCGGTGCCGAAGTCGCTCGTATTCAGGCTCTTTTTTTCCGATCTCGGCGGGAGTACACCGGCCGAGGCAGGGCGTTTCTCCCGATACGGGGCCGGAACGGTATCGAGGGGGCGAGGCGCGTCCTCGCCTCGCTCCCTCGATCGCCGGCTCGGTGCCGAGTCCCCTTACCCGGCAAGTCTTCCGCCTTCTGCCCTCGGCCGTCGCTCGCTACCGGCCGTCGCTCGATCTCTTCCGTCCGGTCGCGACGGGGGGACCCGTTGCCTCGCTGGCGCATCGAGGTTGGGGCGGTCGGCGCGGTCGCCTAGACTAAGGGCTCTCGGAGTCCCGTCGTGCTCGGTGTTACGTCGTGCTCGGCGAGTCGCTTTCCGAGAGCCGCCGGTCCGGATGACCGGTGGAGGTGACGTCTTGCGGAGAGGTTCTCGAATGACTGGTCTCGCCCCCGCCGCTCGCTTCGGGCGCTGTCTGCTTGCCCTGCTGATGGCGGCATTCGTCGTCGTCGACGCTCCGTCGGCGTCCTCTCGCTCCGCGACGGCTCAGGAGGTGACCGCGCCGCAGCGACGGGAACTGCGGCGGATCGACGGACTGGTCGACGACGCGGTGAAGTTGGCCGAGGCGGGGCGTTGGCCTCAGGCAGGGCAGAAGGTGACCGAAGCGATCGCGGCGCTCGATCCGATCACCGCGGCGCCGACTCCCGGACTGATCGCCGCCGCCAAGCCGACCTTCGAGAAGCTGGCGGGAGTTCATGGTCGGTTGGTTCTGCAGGAGGTCGAGGTCCCGTCGATCGCCGGCCTCGCCGCCCTCTACGACGCCAACGCCGGCGAACCGATGGAAGGGGGCGTCTCGTTCGAGAAGGAGATCGCGCCGCTGCTGGCCGGCAAGTGCGGCAACTGCCACGTCTCGGCGGGGCGTGGGGATTTCCGGATGACCAACTACAACGAACTGATGGTCGGCACCGCCGGCGGTCGAGTCGTGCTCGCGGGGAACGGGGTGGGGAGTCGCATCGTTCAGGTGATCGAAGAAGGGGACATGCCGCGCGGCGGCGGCCGCGTGACCGACGAGGAACTCGCGCTGCTGCGCAAGTGGATCGACGAAGGGGCTCGTGCCGCGGTGGCGGTCCGCGAGACGAATCTGTCGGTCCTGGCGGCCGATTCGGGAGCGGCCGAAATGCCGACCGGTCCGGTCCCGCTCCGGCTGGCCACCGGCTCGGAAACGGTGAGCTTTTCGCTCGATGTCGCTCCGGTCGTGATCGAGAACTGCTCGGGCTGCCATCTCGAAGCGCAGAACGTCCAAGGAGGGCTCAATCTGCAGACCTTCGACGGCTGGCTCCGCGGCGGCGATACCGGCGTGATGCTCGTCCCGGGAACGCCGGACGAGAGTCTGCTGATCCAGAAGCTGCGCGGCACCGCCGGCGGCGACCGGATGCCTCGCAATCGCCCGCCGTTGTCCGACGAGACGATCGCGAAGATCGCGAAGTGGATCGAAGAGGGGGCGACCTACGACGCTCAGGCCGGCAACCAGGACATCCTGGTCGTCGCCGCTCAGGCCAAGGCGGCCAAGTCGACTCATGACGAGCTGCTCAAGGAACGCTTGGATCTGGCGGGCGACAACTGGCGTCTGGGGCTGCCGTCGATCGAGCGAGTCGCGGTGGAGTCGGAGAACTTCCTGGTCGTCGGCAACGTCGATCGACCGATCCTCGAAGAGCTGTCGTCTCGGGCCGAGAAGCTGGCGCCGACGATCGTCCGCTTCTTCCGCGGCAATGCACGTCAGCCGTTCGTGAAGGGGCGGATGACGATCTTCGCCTTTGCGGGGCGCTACGACTATTCCGAGTTCGGCACGATGGTCGAGAAGCGCGATCTGCCGGCGAACTGGTCCTCCCATTGGCGCTACGACGTCATCGATTCCTACGCCGCTTTCATTCCGCCGCGAAGCGGCATCGACGACGACTACGAAGGGGTGATGCTCCAGCAGCTCGCGTCGGGTTACGTCGCGGCGCTCGGCCGTAACGTTCCGCGGTGGTTTGCGGACGGAGCCGGCTATCTGGCGGTCGTCAAGCTGCAGCGGAACGACCCGCGCGTGAAACAGTGGGAGGGAGCGATTCCGGCGGCGGTCGCAGCGATGGAAAAGCCGGACGACTTCATCGCGGGGCGTCTGCCTGACGAACAGTCCGGACTCGTGGCCCTCGCCATGGTGACTCGGCTGTCGGCCGACACCCGCCGCTGGCAGCAGCTGATGCAGGCGCTGCACAAGGGAGAGGACTTTCAGCAGGCGTTCCAGCTGATCTGGGGGGCGACGCCGACCGAGATCGTCGGCGGCGACTACGAAAATGCGGCTCCCTCCGGCTCGGGACGCCGGCGCCGTTAGGCGACATCGCGCGGAACGCTGCGAGACACGCGGACTTCTCGCGAAGCCGCATCGGATCGAGGGAACCGGAGGGGACGGCGAGCGACGGGGCTCGCCGTCCCCTCCGCTCTCGTCATCGACCGGCACCGCTTCGGCCGGTTTCGCCCTTCAGCCGCACGAATCCCCTTCGCCGTTCCCTTCTCCGGCGCTCCGATGGCGATGCGGATCGGGATGGACTCCGGGCCGATCCTCGCCGTAGTGCAGCTCGAGCAGGCGATGCCAGTCGTCTCGGCCGAGCACGCTCCCGTACGCCGCACGCACCGTTTCGTACTCCGGGTGGAGCGCGGCGTACTTGATGCCGAACTTCCGCATCAGCACGGCGGCTCGCCGTTCGCCGTAGGTCCCTTCGGCCAGTCGGAAGTGCTCGCGGAGCAGCTCGCGCTGCTCATGCAGCGTCGGCGGCTCGGGGAGGGGGCGACCGGCGGCCAGGGCTCGTGTCTGAGCGAAGATCCACGGGTTCCCGATCGCTCCGCGCGCCACCGTCACGCCGTCGATCCCGGTCCGGCGCAGCATCTCGAGACAGTCGGCGGCGGTGAACAGATCGCCGCTCCCGAGAATGCGTTTCGAGCCGACATGGCGTTTCACCTCGGTCAGGAACTCCCACCGGCTCGGGCCGACGTAACGCTGTTCGACCGTCCGGCCGTGCACGGTGATCCCCGCGACTCCGGCCTCGAACGCTCCGTCGAGAATCTCGAAGAACTTGTCGCGGGATTCGGCCGAGTCGTCGATACCACGGCGCATCTTGACCGTCACCGGGACCTCGGCCGGAACGACGTCGCGGGTGCGGCGGACGATCTCGAGCGCGACCTTCGGCTGACTCAGATGAAACCCGCCGCGACAGCGACCGAGCACCTTGCGGACCGGACAGCCGAAGTTGATGTCGATGACGTCGAACCCTGCCTCGACGAGCTTGCGAGCTCCGAGCGCGAACTGTTCCGGCTCGGCCCCCATCAGCTGACCGCCGACCGGATGCTCCTCGTCGGTCAGGTGCAGAAAGTGACTCGTCCGTTTCCGATCCTTGAGCGTGATCAGGAACTGGTCGAGCATCACCTCGCACAACGAGTACGACGCGCCGTGCAGTCGCGCGACGATCCGCATCGGCCCGTCGCTGTAACCCGACAGCGCCGCTTGGACGACCGGAAAGCCGATCGACACCTTGCCCAACGTCAGATGCGGCAGCCGATCGATCGGCGACGGCGTCTCGGGAAGGTCGACGGCGGTCGCAGGGGCGACGTCGAGGTCCGAGCCTGAGATCGAGGACGGCAAAGTCATCGTGTTGCGGGATCGAGCGAGGGGAAGGAGAACCGACGCCCGGGACCCGGAGACCGATCGGTCCGAAACGAACGAGCGGAAGAACGTGACGATCGGGGAAGCGGCGTCCGGCCGGGCGGGACTCCGAGGCTCCGGACGACCGGTTCAGAATGCCGCTCGGGGGCGAAGGACGCAAGCCGCCCACTTCGGGCGCCCGCAATCGAGGCGGCTCGTCATCAAGTCGGCCGACACCTTGCGTCGAAACCTTTCAGCGTCGAACGGCGTTCCTGGTCGACGGTCGGAATCCGGGGCAGCTTCCCGCGAGGGTTGCGGATTCGGAC
>CAZZBI010000104.1:0-15476 GCA_964652385.1 uncultured Pirellulaceae bacterium
ACGAGCCGGGGCTACAGCGGAGCAGAGCCGATTCGGTGCGACCGGGGTCGGTCGCACTACGAGTTCGGTTCGTGCCCCGGCGTAGGCCCGCGTCGTCCCCGACGCGCGGCTGTGCGACTCGGGGCGTTCGAAACGCTTCGTTGCGTGACCGGTGTCGATGTCGCACACCCGCGGCTCGGGACGAGCCGGGGCTACAGCGGAGCAGAGCCGATTCGGTGCGACCGGGGTCGGTCGCACTACGAGTTCGGTTCGTGCCCCGGCGTAGGCCCGCGTCGTCCCCGACGCGCGGCTGTGCGACTCGGGGCGTTCGAAACGCTTCGTTGCGTGACCGGTGTCGGTGTCGCACACCCGCGGCTCGGGACGAGCCGGGGCTACAGCGGAACAGAGCCGATTCGGTGCGACCGGGGTCGGTCGCACTACGAGTTCGGTTCGGCCGCTCAATCGTCGCTCCACAGGAGCAGGTCGTCGTCCAGGGCGATCGTGCTGATGCGGATCTCGTCGAGCAGGGCCTGGCCGTCGAGACCGACGCGGTCTTGCGTGTAGCCGCGGCCGACGGTCCAGACGCCGACGTTCAGGACCATTCCTCCGACGCAATCGCTCGCGCCGATCGGAACGCAGCGACCGTCGACCAGGCGATCGACCGTCAGACGCTTGCCGTCGCAGCGGATCGCCAGGTGGTGCCAGAGGTCGGTCGCCAGCGGCTCGATCGATCGAACCGTCCGCACGTCGCGCTGCCGATCGACCACCTGCACCACCAGGCAGCCGGCATCGTCGATGCCGACCGTCAACGGCGATTCCGGACGATTCGGATTCGGTCGGCCGTCTTCGCCCAGCAGCACGCCGGGCCGGCTCGCTTCGCTGACGTTGACCGACATCTCGATCGTGAATTCGTCGAACGCGAACGTCTCGACCACGTCCATATGCGTCTCGGCTCGCCCCGGGTTCGTGTAGAGATCACGGGTCGCGCCGTCGGCACTCTCGCGATCGTCGAGCGCGCCGCGGTTCGGTTCACCGGTCAGCGGGACGACGGCCGCCGGAACCTGGTCGGTATGGCGCGGGGCATTCGCTTCGGAGTAGGCGTACAGATGGTTGTCGTGGCCGCTCGAGTCGCGGGCCGCGATCGCTTCCTTGCGGTTCCGGTCGTGCGGCACACGCTCGCCCGGCGTCCCTTCCTCGAAACGCCAGTAGGCGATGGTCGACGCGAACGAACGCTCGCGACGATCGAGCGGCCGCAGCGGTTCGTACAAGATCGCATGCGCTTCGGCGAGCCGTTCGAGATCGAACTTCACCACCGCTCGGTCGTACGTCATCAGCCCGTTCGTCTCGACCTCGACGTCGGTCGTCTGGGTATAGACCGCCGCCGCCAATCGGGACTCGATCATCGGACGCAGTTCGGCGATGTGCTTCAGGTAAGCCTGTTGCAGCGCGTCGGTCGATTCGTAGCTGCGGTACCCCCAGTTCGCTTCGTCCTGCCAGGTATGACCGGCCAGCGGGAGGCCGAGTCCGCCGTACTCGCCGAGCACCGCGGCGCGGCGGCGTTCGGCCGGCGGCGCTTCGGGGCCGGGGTAGTTGTGGATGTCATGGATGTCACCGGTGCCGAAGTCGTTCCCGCCGCTGGCCGAGATGACCAGGCGGGTCGGATCGAGCCGCTTGACGACGTCGGTCCAGTGCGACGTGCGGAACTGTCCCCAGGCTTCGTTGAACGGTACCCACGCGACGATGCACGGGTGGTGTCGCCGCGCGCGGATCATCGCGGTCAGTTCGCGCTCGAAGATCGCCGCTCCCGGACGATCGTCGGCCAGTTCGGTACCGTCGAGCGGCCAACGCGCGTTCTCCTCGCCGCTCGGCATGTCTTGCCAGACGATCAGTCCCATCCGATCGCAGTGCGCATACCACCGCTCCGGCTCGACCTTCACGTGCTTGCGGACCAGATTGAATCCGGCTCGTCGAGTCACTTCCAGGTCGTACCGGAGCGCTTCGTCGGTCGGCGCGGTGTAGAGACCGTCGGGCCACCAACCCTGATCGAGCGGCCCGAACAGGAAACGGATCTCGCCGTTCAGCCACAATCGCGGGATGCCGCTCTCATCGGGACGGACTTCGATCGTGCGGAGACCGAAGTAGCTGCGAGCCGAATCGACGACGCGGCCGTCGCGACGCAACTCGACCGTCACGTCGTACAGGTGAGGATCTTCGGGGGACCACCAACGAGGAGATGCGAGTTGCAGTTCGACCGATCGGTCGGCCGTCGCGCTGCCGCGCAGGTCGGTTCCGTCGATCGAAGCGACCAGTTCGGTTGACGACGCGAGCTGCGGATCGGTCAGTTCGGCCGCGATCCGAACGGTGCCGGTCGCCGGATCGGGTTCGATCACCAGTCGGTCGATCGCGGCGTCGGCGACCGGTTCGATCCAGACCGTCTGCCAGATGCCGGAGACCGGCGTGTACCAGATCCCTCCGGGCTTAGCGACCTGCTTGCCGCGCGGTTGCGGGCCGGCGTCGGTCGGATCGAGCACCTTGACGATCAGTTCGTGCTCGCCGGCGATCGGTTCGCGGAGGGCGTCGGTGATGTCCAGCGAGAACGGATCGTAGCCACCCTGGTGCGATCCGACTCGGGTCCCGTCGACCTGCACGTCGCAACTCCAATCGACGGCGCCGAAGTTCAGGCGGATCCGCTCGCCGTTCCAGTCGGCCGGCAAGGTGATCGTGCGGCGATACCAGAGCGCCTCGTTCGGAGCGATCGTCCGCGCGACCCCCGACAGATGCGACTCGACCGGAAACGGAACCAGGATCGACCCGTCGAACGTCTCGACCGTCCCATGGTCGGCCGGGCGAATCGCGTAGTCCCAAGGGCCGTTCAGATTGAACCAACGGGAGCGGACCAGGGTCGGTCGGGGGTATTCGGGGAGGACCGTTGCGGGATCGACGTCGGCGGCAAAGCGGGTGACCAGCCGCGGCGCCAGGGATTCGGCGGGGCGTTCCGACCGAGTCGAATCCTGGGCTTCGTTGCGTCCGGGAAGCGAGACGACGAGGGAGAGGGCAAGCCCATTCAGCAGCAGCGAGGGGCGCATGATCAAGGTCTCCGGCCGGCGGGAATCGTGGGATTCCGGCATTAGACCGACCGTGAGGGGGCACGGCGACCGGGAGGAGAAACGCGGCTGTGTTCCCGGCGCGGCCGGAGCCGCAATTCGTGCGCGAAGCCCGTGCCTCGCCCCACGTGTGGATAGGATGAAGATTCGTGCGTTAACGAGGCATGCCCCCCATCGGTCGCTCGGACCCCGAACGACTCTCGTCCGGCGGGGCTCAGGTCGCTCGATCGTCCCGCCTCGTCGCATCCCGTTCGACCGCGCTCGTTCCGGCGTCCGCCGACCCACTCCTCTCGTCAAGGCCACTCGATGTCGCAGATTCAGGAAGCGTGGGAGCAGCTTCAGAAGGGGGTTTCCCTGGAAGGGAACCCGGATGTCCTGCTGCTGGCAGTGAATCTGCTGATCGGCGGTTTCCTGTCGCTCTACGTCCGCTGGCTCTTTCGCCGCTTCGGCACCTCGCCGTCCGACGCCGACTCGATCGGCCGCGTCTTTCCGATCCTGACCTTGGTGACGACCGGCGTGATCGCGGTCGTGAAGAGTTCGCTCGCGTTGTCGCTCGGTCTGGTCGGTGCGCTGTCGATCGTCCGGTTCCGATCGGCGATCAAGGAACCGGAGGAGCTGGTCTATCTGTTCCTGTGCATCGCGGTCGGGCTGGCGCTCGGAGCGGGACAACCGCTGTTGGCGATCGCGCTGCTGGCGGTGTCGACGCTGTTCATCGTCGGGATGAGTCTGACGGGAAAGAACAAGCGGCGGCAGAACCTGATGCTGACCATCACGGCGGATGCACGCCAGGCGTTTGCCGACGGAACGCAAGGAGTGCTGAAGCGGGTCGAAGAGGTGACCGGCAGCTACACGCTGCAGCGATTGGATGTCGAAGAGGGGCGGGCGCAGATTCGGCTGGTGCTGCCCGATGCGACGAGCAAGCAGGCGACCGACTGGATCACGCGACTGCAGCAGAATCTGCCGGGCTGCGATCTGTCGGTCGTCAATGTCGCCAAGTGAGCTCGAACGTTCGGCGTGCGAGGCGTGGGGCAATCGTGGTGCGAGATCGGGCAAGAGCGTTCGGGCGAGACGCGAGAGCGGTCGAAGCGGAGCTTCCGCCGTCGATACGACTCGATCGCCCGCGAGCGGAACGACGGAGGGGCGAATGATCATCAAGGGGAGCCCGGACCAGAAGATGATCGAACGGGACCGGGCGTGCGACGAGCGAGTTCTCGAGGTTCCGTCGCTCGTCGAGTCGCGTCCTTCGCCTCGCGTTCCCGCGCGAGGAGCGCCGCTGTTTCGACTGATCGACGAAGGGAAGGCTCGCGCCGACCTGACCGAGCGACAGGAGATCAAGTACACGTTCGACGGTGTCGACGTCGGGCATCTGCGGATGCTGATGCGGAATCTGTTTCGGCGCCAGGTCCACAACAACTCGGTGTCGATCGTCCGGAGCATCTACTTCGACGATGCGACGTTCACGGCGCTGAACGCGAACCTCGACGGGCTCGGCCATCGCCGCAAGCTGCGACTCCGCTGGTATGACTCGCCCCTTCCCGAGCGGACGGCGTTTCTCGAAGTGAAGTGGCGTCGCAATCGTCTGACCGGCAAGCACCGGATGCGTCTCGAGTCGAGCGTCGATATCGGAGGGCTCGATTACCGGACGATTCGCCGCGAGCTCGAGCGGGCGATGCCCGAGAAGATCGAGACGGAGTTTCGCGGCAGTCCCGATCCGGTGCTGATCGTCGAGTATCGTCGCGAACATTTCGTCGTTCCCGACGGCTCGATTCGGATGACGCTTGACTACGACTTGCGTTTCTATGACCAGTCGGGGAAGCGTGCGCCGAAGTTGGGATTCGGCGTCCGGCTGGACGGACTGAAGGTGCTCGAGGGCAAGACGCCGGTCGGGCGCGAAGCGGAGCTACGGGAGCTGCTCGCGCCGTTCGCCTCTCGCTCGTCGAAGTGTTCCAAGTACGTGCACGGTTGCCGACTGTTGGGTCTGGCACCCGAGGTCGATTGATCCGCGCCGAGCGTGCCGGATCGCTTCTGGTGGTGGAGCGTCCTGCCCGAACGGTTTCGGGTGCGGAGCGTGTTTCGTCGGCGGACCGTTCGTCCGACCGGCGCCTGTCGCTTCGTTCTCGAAAGGCTCGTTGCCGAGAGGTTTCTCGCCCGGACCGGTCACGGCTGAGCGGTTGGTCGTCGTCGGTGTGTTGCGCCGAGAGCATCGTCTCGCTCGTGAGTTCGTCTCGTGCGTCGCGTCGAGCGGATGGCCGTATCGACGACTTGTCTTGAAAGGGAACGTCATGCGGAAGTGGTTTGCCGGCCTGGCCGGTGCGGGATTGATTGCCGGAGCGGTCTGGTCGACGACCGGCCTCTCGACGGCGACTCGATCGATCGCTCAGGAGCGCCCGCGGCGGCCGCTGGGCGAAGGGGAAACGCCGGTGGAGCCGAACGGGCGGCCGAGCGGCGGGCAACAGGGACCTGGCGGCTTCGGCCCTGGCGGCGGCTTCGGACCGCAGGGGCCCGGCGGCTTCGGGCCGGGCGGTCCGGGCGGTGGGCCCGGTGGCGGACCAGGGGGACAGGAGCGAAAGCTGGTCGAGCAGTTCGATGCCGACGGCGATGGGATGCTGAACGCGGCCGAGCGCAAGACGGCTCGCGAGAATGCGCCCGTCGGCGGCGGGCGACGGGGCGGGCCTGGCGGCCCGGGAGGGCGTGGGCCGGGAGGAGGCATGGGGCGCGAACCGGCGAGTCCGGGACGGACGTTGACCGTCGGTGACGTCACCTCCTACGGCGACGAAGGGCTCTACGATCCGACCGTTCTGCGGACGATCTTTCTGGAGTTCGAGAACGCCGACTGGGAAGCGGAACTCGAGGCGTTCAACAACACCGACGTCGAAGTGCCGGCGCTGGTGACGGTCGACGGCAAGAAGTACGAAAACGTCGGCGTCCACTTCCGCGGCGCATCGAGCTACTTCATGGTGCCGACCGGATCGAAGCGATCGTTCAACCTGTCGTTCGATTTCGTCGACGAGGATCAGCGGCTGTACGGGTACAAGACGCTGAACCTGCTCAACTTCAACGGCGATCCGGGGATGATGAGCTCGATGCTCTACTCGTCGATCGCCAACCGCGGCGTTCCCGCGCCGAAGGTCAACTACGTCCGCGTCGTGATCAACGGCGAGTCGTGGGGGATCTACGCGAACGCCCAGCAGTTCGATGCGACCTTCGTCAAGGAGCACTTCGACGGGAAGGGGCGGCGCTGGAAGGTGAGCGGGAGTCCGAACGGTGACGGCGGTCTTGCCTATCTGGGCGACGATGTCGAGGAGTATCGCCGACGCTACTCGATCAAGACGAAGGACGATGCCGAAGCGTGGGGGAACCTGATCGAGTTCTGCCGCGTGCTGAACGAGACGCCGATCGAGCAGTTGCCGGCGAAGATCGAACCGATGCTGGCGGTCGACGAGGTGCTCTGGTTTCTGGCGTGCGATGTCGCGCTCTCGAACAGCGACGGCTACTGGACCCGAGCGAGCGACTTTTCGATCGTGCAGGACGGCAACGGCGTCTTCCACATTGTCCCGCACGACATGAACGAAGCGTTTCACGAAGGGGGAGGTCCCGGCGGCTTCGGACCGCGCGGCGGCCGAGGGGGCTTCGGGCCTCCGGGCGGCGGCCCTCCGGGAGCCGAAGGTTTCGGTCCTCCAGGCGGCGGCCCTCCGGGCTTCGGCGGACCTCCTGGCGGCGAAGGTTTCGGACCTCCGGGCGGCGGCCCTCCGGGCTTCGGCGGACCTCCTGGCGGCGAAGGTTTCGGGCCTCCGGGCGGTGGCCCTCCGGGCTTCGGGGGGCCTCCGGGGGGCGAGCAGCAAGGTCCGGGACGACAAGGGCCCGGCGGCGGACGCCGCGGCGGGATGGGACGAGGAGGCATGGGTGGAGGCGGCGTCTCGCTCGATCCGCTCGTCGGACTCGATGACGAGCGCAAGCCGCTCCGCAGTCGCCTGCTCCAGGTGCCGCAGTATCGCGAGCAGTACCTGCGCAACCTTCGCGAGATCGCGAACCTGCTGGCGTGGGACGAGATCGGTCGCGAGGTGGCTAGGAACCGCGCACTGATCGACGAGGACGTTCGTCTGGATACCAAGAAGCTGACCAGCTACGAGGCATTCGTGCGAGCGACATCGGACGAACTGCCGGCGGCGGCCGGTCCGAACGAAGGCGAGCGTCCGAATCGCCCGGAAGGTTCGGGAGCCGGACCGATGGGACCGATGCCGGGAGGGGGCGGGAGTCTGCGGAGCTTCGTCGAGCGACGACGCGAGTTC
Source organism: uncultured Pirellulaceae bacterium (assembly GCA_964652385.1). Taxonomy (GTDB): domain Bacteria; phylum Planctomycetota; class Planctomycetia; order Pirellulales; family Pirellulaceae; genus UBA11682. The sequence continues at coordinate 7,373 of CAZZBI010000104.1, forward strand.
CTGCTGAACCACGAGGCGATCAAGGGGCTCGATCGCTGACCGTCGATTCCTCGGCCCCCGTCCAGCCCGACGCGTCAGCGAGGGGGCTTAGTGTCCTGGTGCGAAGACCGGTGCGACCGGGGTTGAGCCGATTTCGACGGCTCAGCCCCGGCGTCCCCCTGGCTCGTCCCGAGCCGAGGGCGTGAGACGACATCGGTCACGTTACGAAACGTCTCGAACACGCATGGTCGCACGGCCGCGCGTCGGGGACGACGCGGGCCCACGTCGGGTGCGAACCGATCGCTGACCCGACCAGCCCGAAGCGTGGCGCCGAGATCAGCCCCTTCAGAAAATGCTGCGACCGGGGTCGGTCGCACTACGACAGAGCGCTGCGACCGGGGTCGGTCGCACTACGACAGAGCGCTGCGACCGGGGTCGGTCGCACGAAGACGATGGTCAAGAAACGACGAGGCCGCGGGGAGCGATCCCCGCGGCCTCGTTCGTTCGGTGTTCCGAATCCGAATCAGGCGGCGATCAGCCGACCGACTGGATCGTCTTCAGCACGCGAGCGACGATCTTGTACGGATCGGCCTGCGAATTCGGGCGACGATCCTCGAGATAGCCCTTGTAGCCGCTGTTGACGAAGCTGTGCGGGATGCGGATCGACGCACCGCGGTTCGCGACGCCGTAGTTGAACTTGTCGATCGACTGCGTCTCGTGCAGACCGGTCAGACGCAGGTGGTTGTCCGGGCCGTAAGCGGCGATGTGCTCGTCCTTGTACTTGTCGAACGCTCCCATGAGCTTCTCGAAGTACTCCTTACCGCCGACCTCACGCATGAACTTCGTCGAGAAGTTGCAATGCATGCCCGAGCCGTTCCAGTCGCCGCGGATCGGCTTGCAGTGCCACTCGATGTCGACGCCGTACTTCTCGCACAGACGCATCATCAGGTAGCGGGCGACCCACATGTCGTCGCCGATCTTCTTCGATCCCTTGGCGAAGATCTGGAACTCCCACTGCCCCTTGGCGACTTCGGCGTTGATCCCCTCGATGTTGATGCCGGCATCGAGCGTCAGGTCGATGTGCGCTTCGGCGATCTCGCGAGCGATGCAACCGACGTTCTTGTAGCCGACGCCGGTGTAGTACGGACCCTGCGGGGCCGGATAGCCGGTGGTCGGGAAGCCGAGCGGACGGCCGTCCTTGTAGAAGAAGTACTCCTGCTCGAGACCGATCCAGAGATCGGCATCGTCACCGACGGTGGCGCGGAAGTTCGTCGGATGCGGCTTGCCGTCCGGCAGCAGCACTTCGCACATCACCAGGAAACCGTTCTTGCGTCCCGAATCCGGGTAGAGCGCGACCGGCTTCAGGATGCAGTCGGAGCTGTGTCCTTCGGCCTGCTGCGTCGAGCTGCCGTCGAAACCCCACAGGGCGCAGTCGGCGACCGAGGCGGGAGCCGAGTCGACGATCTTCGTCTTGCTGCGGAGGTTCGGTTCCGGGAGGTAGCCGTCGAGCCAGATGTATTCGAGCTTGTACTTCGATGCGGACGACACGTGCTGACCCTCGTTTCCAGGTTGGACACCACTCATGCCACGCGAGCCCCGCCGCACCCCGACAGTGACCCTCCGATCGGGTCGCTCGGACCGGATCGGACGCGTTGCTGCTGGGACCCCTTGCGGGAAAGATCGCCCCACTGAGGCTGGCGACGAGTCTATGAAGACTGCCTCCCTTTGCAACGGTCGCCCCTCTCGCCGATCCCGCCCGGACACCAATCACCGCCGGAATTTGCCTTGATCGCGGGCAGGGATTGCCGCTGGAGTCGGCAGGCGGCTCGGGTCAGCTCGGTCGTCTCGTCGAAATTCCCAAGGAAACTGCGGCTCGCTTTGCCGCGACCTGGTCGCCGAACAATTCCCGAAAAAATTCGGGCCGGTCGAGGGTCTCGTACGAGCCTCTCGCCCTCAGTTCGGTCACCCTCACGACGCCGCGGCGGCGACGCTTCGGTCCTCGGCCGCGCCGCTTCTCGATCGCGTCTCGGCCGACCCGGGCGAACGCGCGGACCGCGCGGGCCGATCGAATCGGAAAGCGGGAACGCGGTGCCGGGACCACCGCGCACGTATCGCCGCGCATCGGGACGCCGTACATTGAAGGTCCTGCTACGCCCCCATCCCACCGCATTCGGACGGAGCCGCTCATGCGCCTTCGCTTCTCCCGTTCGCTCGTTCTCTCCGGGCTCGCCGTTCTGGCACTGACCGACGGATCGGTCGTCGATCGGTCGGTCGCATCGGAGCCGGTCGATTTCGGACCGCTCGAAGCCCGTTACCTGCGCGAGATTCGCCCCCTGCTGACGGCTCGATGCAACGACTGTCATGCGACGTCGGATCCGCAGGGGGAGCTCGATCTCGAACGCTTCGACTCGATCGCCTCGATCCGCTCTGCGCCGCATCATTGGCAGCGGTTGGTCGAGATGGTGGCCGATCGCCAGATGCCTCCGGCCGACGCGTCGCCGCTGAGCGAATCGGAACGCGCGACGCTGCTCGACTGGGCTCGCGATTATCTGCAGGCCGAAGCCCGGGCCGGAGCGGGGGATCCCGGACCGGTCGTGCTCCGTCGGCTGAATAACGCCGAGTACACCTACACGATCCGCGATCTGACCGGCCTGCCGCTCGACCCGGCGGCCGAGTTTCCGGTCGACGGAGCGGCGGGAGAAGGGTTCGCCAACACCGGCCAGGCGCTGGCGATGTCGCCGGCCCTGTTCACCAAGTACCTCGATGCGGCCAAGCAGATCTCGTCGCATGTCGTGCTGCTGCCGGACGGGATTGCCTGGTCGGGCGGATCGACGCGACGCGATTTTGCCGACGAGCGGATCGCCGGGATCCGGCACCTCTACGAGCGGTACTCCGACGAGCGCGGCGGCGTGCCGTGGGAGCGGTATCTGGACGCCGCGTTCGCGGTGCGACGTGCGGTTCCAGCGAGTCATCCGGAGGGGGCCGCCATCGATGCCGTCGCCATCGAGCGCGAGATCGCCGAACAAGCGGCCCGGCGCAGCCTCTCCCCGCGTTTTCTGGCCCATCTGATCGAGCGTCTCGAGTCCGCCGAGCCCTCGCCGCTGGTCGATGAACTGCGCCGGATCTGGCGCGACTCGCTCGCTTCCTCCGCCGACCGAGACTCCGGAGCGGTCGCGGCGATCGCCGATCGGATCCGAACCTGGCAGAGCGCGCTGGTCCGCTTCCAGAACGTCGGACACCTGAAGTCGTGGCAGGTCGACGTCGAACCGATCGTCGAGCAGGTCGAGCTGCGACGAAGTCTGCCGCCGGCCGACGCCGACGGTCGGATCCGCGTGACGCTCGACAACGGATCGGCGGGGGACGGGACCGACGGCGATGTCGTCGTCTGGTCGCGGCCTCGTCTGGTCGCGGCCGGACGGGACGAGCTGCCGATTCGCGATCTCCAGCGTACCGCCGCGCGTCGCATGGCGCTCCGCGACGGCTTGGTCGAATCGACCGAGCGGGCGCTGCGAGCGATCGCCTCGATCGATCGGAGCGATGCTCCGTTCGATTCGGCGGCTTTGGCCGCCGCTCATGACGTGCGTCCCGAGTTGCTCGCCGCCTGGGCCTCGGTCTTCGGTCTCGGCGACCAGGCGCAGCCGGTGCTCGATCGTTTCGCGACGACGATCGATTCGGCCGGCGGTTACGGGTTCGTTCGCGGCTGGGGAGCGCACGAGACGCCGTTGGTGCTCGCCAGCTCGGGCGATGCCGAGGTGCGGATTCCGGGACGGATGAAGGGGCATGGAGTGACGGTCCATCCGTCGCCGACGCATGACGTCGCCATCGGCTGGACGAGTCCGATTGCGGGGCGCGTGCGTCTGGAGTCGATCGTGACGCACGCTCACCCCGAGTGCGGCAACGGCGTCGTCTGGGCGATCGAGGTGCGCCGCGGTCGGACTCGGCGGCGTCTGGCCGAAGGGATCTCGCATGGCGGCGCGCCGGTCGGCTGGAGCTCGACCGAGTCGATCGCGGTCCGCCCCGGCGATCTCGTCTCGCTGCTGATCGGTCCGCGCGATCGCGATCACTCGTGCGATCTGACCGACGTCGAGTTCCGACTGATCGAAACCGAAGGGGCCGAGCGGGGCTGGAATCTGACCGAGGAGATCTCGCCCGACATTCTCGCCGGAAATCCACATGCCGATCGCTTCGGCCATCGCGCGGTCTGGTCGTTCTACCGCGAGCCGAGCGGCGGTGACTCGATGGCGCCGCTCCTGCCTGCCGGCTCGACGCTGGCTCGCTGGGCCGAGGCGCCGGTCGAGGAGCGAGACGGTCTGGCGGCGACGATCGCCGCTCAGCTTTCCGGACGAGAAGCGGTCGAGGCGGGATCGCCTGACGCGGCGGCAACGGCGATGCTTCGCTCGCTGGCCGCTCCCTGCTATGCGGCCGCCGAGCGCGCCGCAGAGCAGCTGGGGATCGCCCTTGACGAGGCGGTCGCCGAGCCGCTGGCCGGACTCGATGTCGCTCGATTTTCTGGGGCCGCCGGAGACGAAGCGGTCGGAGAGTTCGACCTGGTGCTCGGGCCGTCGGCCGACGGGGGACCGGGGCGGCTTGCGATCGAACTGCCGGCCGATCTGGCGGCTGGCGCCGAGCTGGTCTCGACCGTCCGTTTGCACCCGGCGCATGGCGCCTCGGGGAGCGTTCAGCCGTCGATCGCGCCGTCGACGGACGAATCGCAGCAAGTTGCCGAACGGTCGGCGTTGATCGCCGGTGTGCCGATCGTCGCCGGAAACGGCGCCCGGCCGATTCTGGCCGCGTTCGCCGAGTTTCGTCGCGACTTTCCCGCAGGCCTCTGTTATCGACCGATCGTTCCGGTCGACGAAGTGGTGACGTTGGCACTCTTTCATCGCGAGGATCGTGCGCTGGCGGAGCTGATGCTGACCGACGAGGAGGCTCGACGTCTGGATCGACTCTGGACCGAACTCCATTTCGTCTCGCGCGATGCGCTGACGATGGTCGATGCGTTCCAGCAGCTGATGGAATACGCGACGCAGGACAGCGATCCGGGGCTCTTCGAACCGTTCCGCGAACCGATTCGGGAGCGGGCCGAGGCGTTTCGTGCCGAGCTGATCGCCGCCGAGCCGGTGCAGCTGGCGGCGACGATCGCGCTGGCCGAGCGCGCCTTTCGCCGGCCGTTGCGGGACGAGGAGCGAAGCGAACTCCGCGGGCTCTACGAACGACTGCGCGGCGAAGCGGTCGAGCATGACGAGGCGATCCGATTGCTGGTGGTACGGATCCTCTGTTCGCCGTCGTTCCTGTATCGCCTGGAAACGCCTCCCGCCGGGACCGAGCCGGGACCGGTCGACGACTTCGAGCTGGCGTCGCGACTGAGCTACTTCCTGTGGTCGTCGATGCCGGACGAAACGTTGCTGGCCGATGCGGCGGCGGGGCGACTGCGGGACGACGAATCGTTGCAGCGGATCGTCGCGCGGATGCTCGACGACGATCGGATCCGCCGCATGGCGATCGAGTTCGGTTGCCGCTACCTGCAGATCCACGACTTTGCGGCGCACGACGAGAAGAGCGAGCGGCACTTTCCGGAGTTCGCCGAGATCCGCGACGAGCTGTACGAGGAGCCGATCCGGTTCCTGACCGATCTGATTCGGAACGACGGTTCGGTGATGAGTCTGTTCGACGCGGATCACACCTTCGTCAACGGCGAGCTGGCGGCGTTCTACGGAATGGACGGCGTTCAGGGGGACGAGTGGCGCCGGGTCGACGGGGTGCGAGCCGTCGGGCGCGGTGGCGTGCTCGGCTGGGGAGCGACGTTGGCCAAGAACAGCGGGGCGTCGCGAACCAGTCCGATCCTGCGAGGGAACTGGATCTCGGAAGTGATACTCGGCGAGAAGCTGCCGAAGCCTCCGGCCGGTGTTCCGCCGCTGCCGGACGAGGAAGCGGGGAGCGACTCGCTGACGGTTCGACAGCTGATCGAGCGGCACACCTCGGATCCGAAGTGCATGGGGTGCCATGTCCGGATCGACCCGATGGGCTTCAGTCTCGAAAGCTTCGACGCGATCGGTCGTCGGCGCGACACGGACATCGGCGATCGGCCGCTCGATACGGCGGCGACGCTGATGGATGGGACGTCGCTGGTCGGCCTGGACGGCATGCGGAGCTACCTGGTCGGCCGGCGCGGCGAGCAGGTCGAGCGGGTCTTCTGTCGCAAGCTGCTCGGTTATGCTCTGGGGCGTTCGGTCCGCTTGTCCGACGAGCCGCTGCTGGACGCGATGATGACTCGGTTGAGCGAGAACGGACATCGGATTCACGGAGCGATCGAGCTGATCGTGACCAGTCCGCAGTTCCGCGAGATCCGAGGGCGCGACTTCGCTTCGGTCGAAGGACCGGGGAACGAGTAGCGGCCGTCGACCGGCGTCGCGTACGGCCGGACCTTCGGTGGCGCCGCTGCGTCCGCGATCCGAAACGGGAACTCCTCCGCCTCACAGGGCATGACGACCGCGATGCACGAAGCGAAGAACACCGCCCGCGCGATGGTGCGGATCGGCTACGACGGACGAGTCCACAAGTTCTTCAAGGCGACCGATGCGCGCGAGCGGTTCGAGAACGAACTGCGGGTCCTCCTGTATCTGGAGCGGCGCGAATGTCCGTTCGTGCCGCGCGTCTCGAGTTTCGATCGCGAGACGCTGGAGCTCGTCACGACCAACTGCGGCGCCCGCGTCGAGCAGATGTCGGACGAGAAGATGCGTTCGATCTTCGCCGAGCTGGAATCGTTCGGCGTGCGGCACGACGACCCGTACCTGCGGAACATCACCTACCGCGCCTCGGACGGCCGGTTCTGCGTCATCGACTTCGAGTTCGCGACGATTCTCGAGCCGGACGCGACATGTGCTCCGGAGATCGATACGGAACCGCTGCCGCCGGCATCGGGATCGTCGACCGAGACGCCGGTTCCTCCGCGACTGCGCTGGTCCGGCCGAACCGAGTGCGGCTGTTTCCGTTCGAACAACGAAGACTCGTTCGTCGCGGTCAGTTTCGATCGACATGACCTGTACTATCTGGGGCCGAACGGCGACGCGAACGCGGCGGGCATGGACTTCGTCTTTGCGGTCAGCGACGGGATGGGGGGAGAGCGGTCGGGGGAGTTCGCCAGCCGCTTCGCGCTCGACAACATCACGCGACTGTTGTCGAAGCGGTTCGATCTGTCGGCTCGGGAACGTCGCGCCGGCATCCGGGACTGTCTGACCGACATCTTTCTGGGGATCCATCGCCAGCTCACCAGTCTCGGGCAGAGCTACGAGCAGGGGCAGAACATGGGGGCGACGTTGAGTCTCGCGTGGATCGCGCGAGGCTGGATCTACGTCGGGCACATCGGCGACAGTCGGATCTATCGGATCGATCGCGACGGCGAGATGCGGCAGCTGACCGAGGATCACACGCATGTCGGCTGGCTCCGTCGTCACGGCAAGCTGAACGAGCGCGAGGCGCGGTTCCATCCGCGCAAGAACGTTCTTTCGCAGTCGCTCGGCGCAGGAAACCGCTACATCAACCCGCAACTGCTCGAGGTCCCGTGCGCCGTCGGGGATCGTCTGGTGATCTGCAGCGACGGCGTTACCGACGGTCTGTGGGACCGAGCGATCCGCGATCTGATCGTCGCTCCGGAGTCGCGGTGGGCGCCGTTCGCGCCGGCCGAACGATTGGTTCGAGCCGCGCTGGAAGAGGGCTCGCGCGACAATGCCACGGCGATGGTGATCGAGATCGGGTAAGAGCGGGCCGATGGTGTTCGGTCGCAGCCTTTTCTGAAGGTCCCGATCGCGGCGCTGCGGTTCGGGCTGGTGGGGTTGCCGACGGGCTTGCACGCTGCGTGGCCCCGGGCTCTCCGAGCCCGAGGTCGGGTGGATTTCGACGCCGCTCACGCTGCGCAGCGTCATCAACGCCCGATGTCGCACGGCCGCGCGTCGGGGACGACGCGGGCCTACGTCGGCCCCGAGCTTGGTCGTCGTTTGACCGCCCTCGGTCGTAGCCCTTTCTGAAGGTCCCGATCGCGGCGCTGCGATTCGGGCTGGTCGGGTCGTCGATGGGCTTGCACGCTGCGTGGCCCCGGGCTCTCCGAGCCCGAGGTCGGGTGGATTTC
>CAZZBI010000105.1:0-2256 GCA_964652385.1 uncultured Pirellulaceae bacterium
GACGACCGCCGCCACCATCGCTCGACGATGGAAGATCGTCCCCAGGAGCGTGTAGATCGAGGCATAAGCGAAGCAGGCGATCAGACCACAGCTCGCGAAGATCAGCCACAAACGGAGCTCGTCGCCGGTCGGCACCAGCAGTGCCTGGACGGCGATCGCCATCGTGAGAGCCGACAGGGTGACGAGCGCGGTCCAGCCGACCGAGACGACGTACTTGCCGATCATCGATGCGATTCGACCGCCGGGGCGCGCCGCCAGGTAGGCCCAGGTCTTTCCTTCGAGCTCTCCCGAGACGGCGGAGGTGGACCAGACGAGATTGGCGAGCACGCAGACGACCAGCGACGTGACGCCGATCGGAATCATCGTCGGCGGAGCCCCCGGCAGTCGGCAGATGATCGCGGTGATCGCCGGCGGAAAGAGCGCGAGGACCAGGAACGCGGCCCCTCGACCGAGATTCAGCGAACGGGCGATCTCGTAACGGATCGTCGCGCGGATCCCGTGCTTCAGCATTTCGATTCGATTCGCCATCGGCTTCGTCTCTCGTCTCGCTTTCCGCTCTCGCCCGCAGATCTCGCCGTCCGCTCGCGCCGTCAGATCTCGCCGCGATGGCGCCGCATCAGCATGGTGAAGAGGTCCTGCAGCGACTCGTCGAGCGTGCCGAGACGTCGGACGGGTCAACCTTCGGCGGCCAGTCGCGGGAAGTATTCGAGGAGCTTGCCCGATTCGCGCGTCATGACCGTCAGGTGCTGGCGGTCGATCACCTTGAGCGAATCGACCAGGCCGGTCGCGACCAGCCGTTCCGCGACTCGCGCGGCATCGTCGACCTGCAGTTGGATTTCGTTCGGCAGGTCGATCAGCAACCGTCGGACCTCGGCGGGCGACCCCGATGCGAGCAGACGTCCGCCGCTGATCAGCAGGAACTCGGGGCGGATCACCTCGACCTCATGCAGCACATGACTGGCCAGCAACACCGAGCGCCCATCGGCCAGATAGCCGGTCAGCAGTTCGTTCATCTCGTGACGGCCGACCGGGTCGAGGCCGTTGAACGGCTCGTCGAGAATCAGCAGATCGGGGCGATGCGCGATCGCTTGGGCGAGCTTGGTCCGCTGCCGCATGCCGAGCGAATAGCCGCCGATCGGACGTTCGGCGGCCGCCGGCGGAAGGCCGACATCGCGCAGCGCCCGTTCGGCGAGTTCGGCCGCCGCGATCCGCGAGAAGCCGACCATCTCGGTCTGATAGGTGACCCACTCGCGGGCCGAAACGTTGGGCAGGAGCAGTTCCGACGCAGGGCAATAGCCGATCCGACGCAAGATCGATTCGTCGCGCCACGGATCGACGCCGAAGACCTTGACCGAGCCCATGGTCGGTCGGAGTTGGCCGAGGATCAGGTTCAGCAGCGTCGTCTTGCCCGAGCCGTTGGGGCCGAGCAGTCCGAACGCGCCGGTCCCCAATCGGAACGTCAGATCGTTGACGCCGATCACCGTCTTGTAGAACTTCGTCACCCCTTCGAATTCGATCACGTGCTTGGACTCCGGAGCGACGGCGACGAGGGCAGGGGAGGGGACGGGGACGAGCGGCCGTCAGGCGAGCGGTCTCAGACGCGAATCGGCGCGGTGACGCGGCGCGAGATGACCGCCAGCGAGAACCAGGTCAGCAGACCGATCACGATCAGCTGCGGTATCGGCATCGACTGGCGGGCGCCGAGCAGCCACTGCTGGATCCGGATCAGCGACTCGTACAGCGACATCAGCGAAAACAGCGACCAGGGGCCGTCGCCGACCTGCAGGAAGAGCTCTTCCGGATTCACCGGATCCCCTTGCGCCTGAGCGATCGTCGAAAGGCCGATGACCAGCCCGCCGCGGATCATCTGCCAACCGGCGAAGCCGAGGACCCAGAACATGAACCAGCCGAGTGCCGCATAGCGACTCTCGTGCGTCAGGGACGAGAACATCAGCGCGATGGTCGAGGTCGGGATGATGAAGACGAGCGACGCGAGCAGGATGCGGATCGGCAGGTCCCAGATCTCGGTCACCACGCTCAGGTCCGGAGCGAAGAGGACTCCGACCAGGATCATCGCCAAAGCGGGGACGAGCGTGATCAGCGACAGAAAGACGGCGACGGTCGTCAGCTTGCCGCCGATGTAGTCCCACTTCGAGATCGGCTTCGAGAAGTAGATCAGGTAGGCGCGCGTCCGGAGATCGCGCGAGATCAGCGGCGGAGCGATCAGGCCGGTCAGCAGCAGCGACGCGACCGATT
>CAZZBI010000105.1:2266-3530 GCA_964652385.1 uncultured Pirellulaceae bacterium
ATCTCGCCCGTCGTCAGCCCCTGTTCGAACAGGTCGCGCGACGGGATGCCGACCACCGGCCCGAACATCTCGACGAACATCCTGCGCTGCCCCGGATCGAGCGCCTGCAGCGCCTGTTCGACCAGATAGAAGCCGAAGCCGATGTAGAGGGCCGGCAGCCAGGCGGCGGCGAGCATGCGGCGAATCCACGCGCTGCGGCGCGTGATCATGATCCCCGAGAAGACCATGATCAGGAACGAATGGACGCGCGGCATCCGGTTGCCGAGCCAGCTCCGGTAGCCGACGTCATGAATCGGCATGATGCGACTCCCGAACCGCGTTCATGAAGACCGCCTCCAGCGAATTGCGCCGCGGATAGATCGCTTCCACGACCGCTCCGCAAGCCGCGGCCGCCTGCCAGATCTCCCCTTCGCGTCCGTCCTGGTCGCCGGCGAGAAACAGGAGCCGATCGTCGATCCGTTTGGCGGGAGCCGCACGGGCGAGACGTTCGAGGATCGCGTCGATCGGCCCGATCGTCCGGACGTACAGCCCCGGCTCCTCGGGGCGATCGACCTCGGCCATCGACGCCTCCAGCGTTACCTTGCCGGCGGCGATGATCACCACCGAATCGCAGACCTGTCGGACATCGGGCAGGATGTGCGTCGAGATGACCGCTCGCTTGCCGTGACTGCGGACCAGCGAACGGACTCGGTTGAGCATCGCGACCCGCTCTTCGGGATCGAGCCCCGACGTCGGCTCGTCCAGGATCAGCAGGTCGGGATCGTGCACGATCGCCTGAGCGAACTTGAGCTTCTGCCGCATGCCGGTCGAGTAGGTATCGACGTCTCGGTAGCGTTCCTGTCCCATGCCGCAGAAGTCGAGGATCTCGTGCGCCCGACGGAGCCCTTCGACGGTCGGCAGCCCGTTGAGCGCCGCGGTGAAGCGAACCATCTCGACGCCGCTCATGCCGGGAATGTAGGCGTCGTCCTCGGGCATGTAGCCGACCTTGCCGCGGATCGCTCGCCCCTGGGAACGGATGTCGAGACCCAGGACCTTTCCCTCGCCCGACGTCGTCGCGACGAGTCCGAGCAGCACCTTGATCAGCGTCGACTTGCCGGCTCCGTTCGGGCCGAGCAGCCCCGTCACGCCGTCGCCGATCGTCATCGAGACGCGATCGAGAGCCCGGTGAGTCCGGTAGTCCTTCGTCACGTCACGCAGTTCGATCGTCGGCGTCATCACGATGCTGGGCTTCGCGGAGGAGGTTTCGTCAGGGGATGCGAGCGGC
>CAZZBI010000105.1:3540-15281 GCA_964652385.1 uncultured Pirellulaceae bacterium
CACGAACGCCGCGCGGCTCGAAGCCGTTCGACGGTCGATCGGCGCCCGCCGATTCGCTGCGGCCGGCGAGCGAGGCCGGCCCAGGTCGACCGCCCCCCACGGTCAAGGTTCGCGACGGCGCGGCCGTCACGATAGTCGAGCGGCGCGCTTCCGGCCACTATCCGGTCGAGCGACCGTCCGATCGCTCGATGCCGCCTCGACGAACCGGCCAGTTCGTCCTTCCCGGTCCGATCTCGGCATCCGTTCGGCGACTTTCGCGCCCACGGAATCGCCGTCGGTCGTTCGGCCGCCGAATCAGGCGAGATCGCGATCCTCGAACAGGATCAGCCCCAGCAGCAGCGCGATGCCGGCATACAGCAAGCAGTAGATGAAGGCCCAGCCGAGGTAGGCCATCGGGACCGTCGCTCCGCCGGTCAACGCCGCCTGGACGTTGAAGTGATCGAGCACCGGCACGATCGTCGCGATCAGCTGGCCGAAGAAGACGACCGGCTCGAATGCCTCGACCGCCACCGAACTCTGCACGATCAGCGGCGTCAGGTGCCCCAGCAGGTAGATCGAGAAGCAGATCAGCAGGTTGGCCATGATCGGCAGACGAGTCGAAATGGCGACGCCGATCGCGACGAAGACGACCACTTCCATGAACGCCAACACCATCGCCGGCACGATGCTCATCATCTCGGCGAAGCACTGCTGCCAGAGCACTTCGGAACCGGCCGTCTCCTTCAGGTCGTAGACCGGCTTGTACGAGACGACGACCAGAAAGACGACCGAGAGGGCGACGTACAGCAGCCCGGTGCTCCAGACGATCCCGACGAACTTGCCGACGATGAAGTCGCGCCGGCCGATCGGCTTGCTGAGCACCGTCAGACTCGTCCGACCTTCGATCTCCTCGGCGATCGACTTGCTCGCCGCCCAGACCGCCATGAAGATGCTCGCCACCAGCATCACCGTCAGCACGGCGTCCTTGAGCATCTTGATGTCTTCATTGAACGTGTAGTACGGAATGAAGATCGAGGCGACGGCGAAGAGCGAGCCGAGGATCAGGAAGAGCAGATAGACCGGCTGAGCCGCTTCGGTCTTGAAGGTCGACAGCGCGATGGCCGAAATCTTCGGCAGCGCCGTCCGCTGCATCAGATAGAGCAGCACGAGTCCGACGACCCAGATCGCGGTCTGCGGGATCACCGCCACCTCGGGGAACTCGGGCTGAGTCGTCATGCGGATGGTCAGCTCGGCCGGGCCGTCGCCGAGATTGCGGAACCAGAGCTTCGTCGTTCGCCCCGGCGGGATCGGCGACAGCTCGTACCCCGGCGCGTGGTAGTAGCCGACCCCTTCCTCGGTCCCGATCGTCTCGGCGACCGGCACGATCAGATGCTCGGGGAGGTCGCGTTCGATCGGCTGAGCCGCCATCTCGAGACGCTGGTTCGAGAAGAGGACGAGCGTCTTGAGCTCGTCCGACAGGAACTCGATCGGCACCTCGGTTCCGGAACCGTTGTCGGCCGGGATCTCGGCCTTGATCTCCACGCCGTCCTTCGCGTCGCGCAGTCGCCACAGCGACTCGAGCTTTCGGTTCGGTTGCTTCACCACCTGCAGCGACGCGTAGTTCGACATCCCGAGGGCGTAGCCGCCGACGGCGAAGATCGCGAGTCCGACGAAGATCGAACCGAACCAGTAGAGCGCTCCTTCGCGGATCGCATCGCCGATCTGGTCCATCGTGCGGCGCGAAACGAGCGCCAGCAGACCGAAGCCGACGGCGATCGACACCGGAATCAGGGCGATCGCCAACAGAGCCACATCGGTGATCGCTCCGCCGGTCCCGCCGGTCGCCTGAGCCGCGTTCCACTGCGGGACGACGATCAGCGGAATCGACCCGATCAGGGCCAGCACCGACAGCACGGCGCCGACGCGATTCCGCAACGTCGGTCGATCGTAGAGCCCACCGATCGGCCCGACTCGGGAGATCAACCAAGTCACCCCCAGCACCGCCGCCGAGACGACCAGCCCCAACAGGACGCCGACCGAAACGAGCCAGATCGGCGTCAGCCAGGTCGAGGGACCGGGAGCCGCCTGAGCCAACAGGGGAAGAGCGAGCATGAGGGGAATTTCTGGACGAGGAGGAGAAGGCGGGCCGAGAAGCAAGGGACAAGAACGCCCTCATCGTGAGGGTCGCCGACCACACCGGTCCGCTTGCTACGCCCATTATGGTCGAACGGTTCGCTTCCCGAAACCGTCCTCGTCCTGTCCGGCGTGAGGGTTCGATGAAGCCGGACGAGCTCCCACCCCATCGAACCTGCCCCGATCGATCCGATCGGCCGTGAAGGGGAGAGGACAAGGGTCCGGATCGGCCGATCGGCGGTCCTCGACCGCCTCGGTCGCCGCAGCGAGACCGGCTCGACCAGAGGTGGCTCGAGCAGAGGCGGAGCGGTCAATGGCGCTGCGTCACCGAGCGATGCCGGCGGCTCACAGTGTCGGTGCGATCCGAAAGTCGGCAAACTCGCCCGTCCCGTCGCTCCACTGCCGCGTCTCGTGACGGATTCGCCCCTCCATCCGCTCGGCGACCTGTGCGAGCAATCGCTCGATGTCCGCACGCCCCCCTTCGACCAGCAACTCGACGCTTCCGTCCTGCCGATTGCGGACGATGCCGGTCACCGGACTGCCGATCGCTTCGGAGCGGACCGTCGCTCGAAAGCCGACTCCCTGAACGTGGCCGACATAGCGGACTTCGCAGCGAGGCATCGCGGCTGGCCTCATCGATCGAAAGGGCTCGGAACGCGGGGGACTTGATCGGGAAAGAGCCGGGGCGAGCGAGAGAGGGGAGACCGGCTCAGAAGCGACTGACGATCTCGATTTCGTACGGGCGTCTCGAATCGAGACACCTCGGCATTTCGTTCGGAGCGGACCGCCGCTCGGCGACTTCCAGGGAACGGGCATTTTCCCAGAGTCCTGCGCCGGTCGCCGACGATCGTGACGATTTTGCTGCCGCTCGGCACGGACGATGCTGCGTCGTCTGGTCGTGAGCGGGAGGTCGATCCCATTTCTCTTCGGTCCTCCGCCGAGGGTATCTCGTCCGGGACCTGCTGCTCACTCCCTCCGGTTTCATCGCGGCGTTCGGAATCATCACCGACCGGTCCGCACGCTCTTCGAACGACCCTCGTTCGACTCATCGGTCGGACGAGGGTCGGTTCGTTTCCGGATCGGAAAGCGGAACTCGCGATGACGAAGTGCCGTCTGGCGAGCGGCCGCTCGCCCGAGGCTCAGCGACTCTCCCAACCGAACGGCTGACTCCACGCCTGCTCGACCTGCCCGCTCCATGACGGGTTCGGATGCGGGCGATCGGAAACGACGATCGCACGAACGTACAGCTCGGATCCGTCGAGTTCGTAGGCGGGCGAGGTCCCTTCGACCTCGGCCAGCAGGGTACCGATCGCCGGCGGGAACTCGAAGCTCTCGGCCGTATCGTCGAAGCCTGCGAGCGCCGTTTCCGCCTCGGCGCGGCGCGTTCCGACGAAGCGGGTGACATAGGTCGTCCCGTCGCTCGGTTCGATCTGCAGCGCCAGTCGGCGACGCGCGGCATCCCACTCGACCGATCGGAGCGTGACGCCGCTCGAGGCGTAGAACTCCCCTCGCTCCATCGCTTCGATCAGCTGATCGGGATCGAGTTCGGCGGCGCGGACCTGAACCCAGCCTCGCCCCGCCGTCGCTCCCTGACCGCCGAAGTAGTGGTGAGCATCGTCGGTCGCCACGCCGTAGAGCGGACGCCCGCCATAGTGGACCAAACGAAGCGTATTGGCGATGTCCCAGAAGCGCTCGAGATCGGGGCGTGTCGCATCGCCGAGCTGATTGACCGACGGATGGCCGTTGAAGATCTCGAAGAAGCGTTCGCGAGTCACGGCGGCAAGGTCGACCGGCGTGACTCCCCAGCCGAAATTCGGATGATTCAGGTGCGCGAGGATCGGCTTGCCGAGCCGAGCCGCCTGGGCATCGACGGCCGCCAGATCGGCTTCGATCGTGGCGCGCACCGACGCACCTCCCTGAGGCCGGATCATCTCGTCGAGATTGGTCGCGTTGATGTGGATCGGCAGGCTACCGAAGCCGTCGGTGATCTCCTCGGCCTGGATCAGCAGGAACTCTCCCGGAGACTCGAGTCGGCCGCGGAATTCGTCGAGCGGCTTGAGACGCACCTGAGCGACTCCGTCCGCGTCGCGCGTCTCGACCCAGTCGTCTCCGAAACGGGCGCGATACCGTTCGATCGCCTGAATCGCACCGCGCTTCGCCGGAGCGTCGGCCGCGATCCAGCGATCGCCGATCGACAGGATGTTGTGATCCGAGAGCGTCAGGAAGTGATAGCCGTTGGAGCGGTACCAATCGGCGATCATCTCGGGAAAGTCGTTCCCGTCCGACCACAGACTATGCGTGTGCAGATTCCCTCGATACCAACGCGTCTCTTGCGCTCCGACGCGCCGCGAAGTCGCTCCGATCGACGCGGCGAGACCGAGCAGCGCCAGGATGATCAGGCTCACTCGGCGCCGCCGGCTGCGGGATGACGAAGCGCACTCGGGAGAGCGCCGCGCCGTAGCGGTGAAGGAAGTCATCGGGAGGGCTCCTGAGGTCGGAAGGTGGGGCGGTTCAGTCGACCGGGTAACGTCGGCGACAAGACGCCGCGCCGGTCGACGGCGCGAACCGCGCAGGGAGCGAACAAGGCGGGATCGAGTGGGGGACGAATGTTCTATCCTGCCCCGGTACCGGTTCCGATACAATGACGCAGGTGATTCGTCAGTGGCGAGCCGGCGCCCGAGCCCCTTCGGCTCGGACCCGCCGAGGATCGGCATCGCCCCGACCGTCGGTCAGCGCTCGACGCGGCTCCGGAGTGAGCGAAGCGAGACGCATTCTGCAGGAGGTCGACCGCATCGCCGCGAACCGCTCGTCGTCCCGTCTCTTTGATCGTTCGCGACGGACTCTCCGAGGTCGACTCGTCGCGCTCGCCGGCAGTTGCCTGTTCGGACTGCCGACGATGGCGTTCGGCCAGTCGGAGAGCTGGGTCGATCAGGTCATCTGGCGCGAGCGGACGGACGGAACGCGCAGCTTGGTCGTCGAACGGGTCCTCCCCGGTTCCGAGATCCCGTGGGACCTGAAGCGCGGCGATCGAGTCGTCAGCTATGCCGGAACGATTCCCGAGAGCATCGACGAGTTGCGGTTGCTCTCGGAGCAACTGGGCTCCGATGCGGCGCCGCTCGCGGTGCTGCGCGACAGCCGGATGCTCACGCTCGGCGGTCCGATCGATACCGCTCGCCCGCTGTCGAGCGGCGGGAACGGGCTGCCGCTCGAAGAGTTGCCTCCGGCGGCCGAAGCCGACGTGCCGGCTCGCACCGGTCGCTCGATCCTCGACGGCGTGCGATCGCGCGGTTCCGAGACGAATCTCACGACGGAGAACGAGCGTCCGGTCCGCTTCGGTTCGGCGAGCGAGGCGTACGGCTTTCGGGTCTCGGATTTTCGCGCCGAGCGATTTCCCGGGTACGACACGCCGGTCCTGAGCGGCGCGCTCGTCGAGGAAGTGCTCGGCGGCTCACCGGCCGATCGAGCCGGTCGACGGTCGTCGCATCGACTCGGCGGCGGAAGTCGAACGGTGGATGGTCGAGCGAGCCCAGGAGACCGAGATCGCGGTCTTGGCTTATCAGGGGCGCAAGCTGACTCGCGTTCGCATTTCGACCGTCGTCGCGACGGAAGAGACCAGCGGTGACGTCGAGGGCTTGTCGCTGATCGATCCGTCGGGGAGCGGCGAGCGATCAGCGGACGAGAGCGGCAATCGACCGCTGATCGATCTGGGCGGAGCGCTCGAAGCGCTCGCCGGTCGAGCGTCGGATGCCGAGCGATTCGAATCGGAAAGCGATCGCGAGCCGCTGATGTTGGCCGATCCGGCAGAGAACCTGGGTGAAGTGCCGCTGGAGGAGTTACCGGCGGCCGAACAGGAGCCGAACGGAGCGCCGACGGACGATGCAGGCGCGCCGGCCGATGCGGGGCAGGCGGGAAGCGAAACGCGCGAGGAAGCAAGTTCGCGACGAGGGGTGCTCGGCGGGCTGTTGCGTCGCGGAAGTGAAGGGAACGAACGCGAGGGGCGCAACCGTCCGATGTCCACGGCCGCTCGGAACGCGACGATCGAGGCGTTGGAGCGACGGATCGAACGGCAGCTCGAACAGCTCGAGCGCCAACAGCGCGAACTCGCCGAAATGCAGGCCGAGTTGGCTCGCCTGAAGACCGAGCGCTGAACGTCACCGTCAGTCGCGCTCGATCGTGACCTGCGGAGCCGCTCGATCGGTATGGGGCGAGTCGGCTCAGTCGATGTTGCGCGGGTCGGCATCGAGCAGCAGCTTCACCGCTTCGCTTAAGCGGAACGGCCCCGAGGGGCTGTTGATCTCGAGCACCACGTTCAGCTGCAGATTCGGCGCCTCGGCACGCAACACCGTGTCGTGGACGACTCGCAGCACGCTGACCGGTCGACCGTGATAGGTGCGCGAGTAGAAGCCGGCGAGTCGCGTCGGTTCGACTTCCATGTCGAAGTAGCGTCGGCAGAGTTCGACCAGCGGAGCGGCGTCACCGGTGTTGCCGACGAAGCGGATCCGCTGCACGCGATGCTCCGAATCGAAGAAGAAGGTAAGGGCACCGGTCAGCGAGTCGATCTGGTTGCCGGTGACGAGCGGGACGCGAAAGCCCTCGAGTCCGTCCTCGGTCCAACCGGTCGAGACGCGAGGCCAGTTCGCCTTGATCCAGTTCGGCGTCACGTCGAATCGGATCACCTCGCGCAGATCGGTACCGAGCGTCGGCGTCCGCGGCCAGCCGTCGGGGAGTCGCGGGTCCTGCGGAGCGGTCTGACCGAAGCCGACCGGAAGACCACCGAGCCCGGCTCTCGTCGGTTCGAACGACGTCGGCGGCCGATCGCCGTACACGCTCGACGGACCGAAGCGAGGATCGGGGACCGCCGCCGGCGCATTCGGACGAGTCGTCTCGCGTGCCGCGAGCGGATCGTTGCCGGAACCGAACGACGCCGATCGGGCATCGAACGACGAGCGGAACGGCGAGGGGATCGCGTCGGCGATCGAGTCGGCAAGCGCGTCGGCGTCGTTCGGCGATTCGGCGTTCTCGCGAGCGGTCGCGAACTCGTCGAACGCCGTCTTCAGTCGAGTCGAAAAGTCCTTGTTGACGGCGACGAACGGAATCCCCGCCGCGGCCGCCAGCGAGATCGGCAACATCAGCATCCGCTTGATCATCGACTCGCTCCTGGTTCCGCTGCGCGTCAGGTGCACTTGCCGGAGACGTACTTGCCGGCGGCGTTCTTGCCGGCTCGATCGTCCGTCCGACAGCACCACGCGCGAAGCATGGCGCCAGCGCGGCGCCTCGTCTATGGCCAATCGGTCTCGAGCGCAGGGGAGCTTGCGGTCGTCCGCTCGTCACCGAGCAACCGAAAGAACCTCGCAACCTTCGGTGATCGTCTCAGCCCGAACGAACGCCGAAGCGATGGCTGCGTACCGGAGGGGGAGCGGCTGACGACCGGCGCGTGTCGGACGCCAAGCCGAGGAGCGCGCGAACCGCACGATCGACAGTCTCGACGACAATCCCTCTTCGCGGAGCATCCGTCGTGTCGCGAGGTGCGGCGCGGAGCATCGAGTCGCGAGGGAGAGGTCGTCGATAGTGGGGAGACAGTCGATCTCGGCAGGAGGTCGTCGGCGAGGGATGAGGCCATCAGGGAGTCGGACGATGTGGCGTGCCTTCTTCATCGCGGTCGGGATCACGTTGTGCGTCTTCGGCGCGCAGTGCCTGGTGCTCGACCGGGCGGTCCTCGAACAGACCGAAGCCCCTGCCACGACCTCGTCGTCCGCCGGGAGCTATCTGCTCGGCTCGCAGACGCTCGCTCCGAAGAACAAGGAATGGGTGCCGAAGGACTGGCATCCGTGGAGCCTGATGAGCGTCGGCGCCGTGGTGATCCTCTACACGATCTCGTTCGGGCGCAAGTCGGCGGGGTGAGAGGGATCGGAATGAACGACCGGGTCGTCGCGCCATCGCATTCAGGTGGCGAGCGGGCATCGCGACAATTTCTTGCGAACTTCTTTCGCCGTCACGTCTGGGCAAGCAAGTGAAGCTCGGTCGACCCTGCTGACGGCCGAGTCGTGCGACAGCGGAAGGCCGCAACGCTCTTTCACCGGATCGCACAGCGTCCGACGTTCGATCCGACGCCCTTGCACGCCAGCTGCGGTGATTCGCCTCACCTTGACGTCGACTCTGACGTCTCGGCGAGGTGCGATGGCGGATTCGAGCGGTTCCAGGGGTTCTACTGGGTTCGGCGGTGGACCGAGAGGGCGAAACGTCGCTCAATCGGCTTACCTTGGCGATCGGAGGCGGGCTGGTTCTTAAGGGATTCGAGCCGGCCGATTAGACTGGACCTGGTCGCTCGCGCCTCCGACGTTCGGTCGCCGTTCGGTCGTCCTCGTCGCCTTCGGACCGCATGCCCCGCTCATCGTCCGCAGCATTCGAATCCTCGAGGTCAACGGAGTGGTCCGTTCCGGCGACCGCTGCCGCATTCTTGGGTGTCTTTGCCCTGGGAGCCGCGCAGATCGGGGGGGCGTTCTGGTTCGGCGGCTATTCGGGGACCGCTCAATCGGCGTTGGTGATTCTGGTCGCCTTGGGCGTGATGGCCGCATGGATCGGCAGTTCGCTGCTCTCCTCGTCGGTCGGTCCTCCGCCGATCGTGATCTGGTTCGTTTTGGGTGGAGTCGTTCTCGGCTTCGTTCAGCTCTCTTCCTCGACCTGGCTCGCCGCGTCCGTCGGCAGCGAGCAGGCCGCATGGCGGCGCTCGCTGACCTCCGATGCGGGCGAGGGCAACGCGGGAGATTCCGCGGCGACGGCGGCGGTCTCGCCCGGGCCGTTGACGCTCGATCCGTTCGGAACGCGTCGCGACTTGGCTCTGCTGGCGTCGGCGGCGGCCGTGCTGATCGGCAGTTTTTGGATCGGTCGACTTCGGACGACTTCGTTGGCCGCGCTGATTCTGGCGGCGACCGGAGGTGCGGTCTACGCGATCTTCGGCCTGGTCCAGCAGATGACCTGGAACGGGAAGATCTATTGGACGTTCGAGACGCCGAATCAGTCGTTCGGATCGATCGTCAATCCGAACAACGGCGCCGGCTATCTGACGATGTGCGTGGCGGCTGCCTTGGGTTTGGTGATCGCCGCCTTCGGTACGGGAACTCCGAAGAACGAGAACGAAGTCCCGCTGTCGCATACGTTTCCGGATCGACTGGAGCGTTGGGGGTTCGTCGTGCGTCGGATGATCGCCGAACTGACCGCGCGGAAGCTGTCGACGTTGGTCCTGCTTGCGGCGACGACGGCCGGAGTCTTCTGCACGCTTTCGCGAGGGGGGACGGTTTCGTTGGTCGGCGCGGCGTTGCTGACGACCTGTGCCGTGCTGGTACTCCGCCGCTCGGCGTCGGGAATGTTGGGAGCGTTGCTGACGCTCGGCTTGGGAATCGGTCTGACCGCTTGGGTCGGCATGTCGGAGCGAGTTCGCCTCGAGATGCTGACGCTGACGGAGGAGGACGCGGCGGACGTTCGATTGGAGCTCTGGCAATCGGTGATGCCGATCGCGTCCCGATTCGGCTTGCTCGGCACGGGGCTCGGAACGTTTCGCCACGTGAACCGAGGTTACCTGAGCCTGAATGACGAACGATGGTTCGTCCACGCCGAGAATCTGTATGTCGAAGGGCTGATCGATGCCGGCTGGCTCGGACTTGCCCTGATGGTCGGAGCGATGGGGGCGGCCGCCTGGGGTTTGCTGCGCAGCGTTCGCGACGCCCGTTCGAACGCGGCGTTGGGAGCCGCGACAGCCGGTCTGTTCGCGCTCATCTCGCAAGGGCTGCACGCGACGTTCGATTTCGGGCTGTACATGCCGTCGAACGCTTGGCTGTTGGCGATGCTGATCGGAGTCGGTCTGGCGGCGCGGGACGCCGGCGCGACGACTCGACCTTCCCGCTCCCGTCGCTCGCGCCGCTCCGGCTCGAGTTCGTCGTCGCGCGAATCGCGGAGCGATCGATCGCTCGTCGCGGTCGGCGACGGCTCCGATCCGAGCGAGCGGGGACGATCGTCGCGCAGATCGCTTCGTCGCTCGTCGTCGCGAGATGCCGAATCGAATCGAGGCGAGGCGCCTCGTCCTCGATCGTCGGGACGTTCCGGACTCGGTTCCGTCGCGGTCGACCTGATTGTCGTGGTATCGGTCACGCTCGGCCTGGCGTGGGGGTGGGGCAACAACGTCCGCTCGGCCCGGCTCGAACGCGTCGTCGAAGCTCTTCCGACGTCGTTCGACGATCTTCCCGAGATCCGGTCGGGCGAGGCCGGGTATGCGACCTTGGCGGCCTGGGATCGCGAACTTGCGGCGCAGTGCCGGGCGACCGATTCGGTCGATGCCTGGCTGGCGCTGGCCGACATCCGACTGGCGGCCTTTCGGAATCGTTGGTTGCGGAGTTTCGCTCCGGAGCAGGCCCCACCCGAGGTGCTCGAGGGATTGGCTCGACTGACCGATCCGCTGGAACTTCACCGGCGTTGTCAGATCGAGGCGCTCGTCGGCGGTCCCGAAGCAGGGCGTCGCCTGGCGGCAGCGACCGGAGGGAAGTCCGAACTCGAGGCGGCTCGTCAGGCGCTCGTCGCCGGTCGCGTATCTTGCCCCGTTCGTCCTCGCGTCCACCTGCAGCTGGCGGTGCTCGACGGCATTCTCGATTCGGCCGATGCCTCGATCGTGCCGCTCGCGCGCTGCCTGGAACTCGCGCCGCGCAAGGCATCGTTCCAGTTGGTGGCCGGCCTGCTCGACTACCACGCCGGTCGACCGACCTCGTCGCTCCGATGGCGGCGTGCTCTGGAGCTCGACGCCAGAAACGAATCCCAGCGAGTGCTCCGCTATTCGCTCCAGACCCTATCGGCCCAGCAGATCCTCGATGAGATCATTCCCGAGGATCCGACGCTCCGGTTCGAGATCGCCGGCCGCGTGCCGACTCTCACCCTGACCGGCCGCGAACTGAAGGCCCGTCTGCTCGAAGTCACCGATCGCCAATTGGCGATGAAGGAGCGCACGCCTGCCGAGGCGGCCTTGTGGGGACGAGTCTGCCGCACGCTCGGCCGCCCCGCCGATGCGGTCAAGGCGCTCGACGAAGCCTTGGCTCGAATGCCTTACGATGCGCGATGGCGCTATGAACTTGCCGACGCGTTGCTCGCGATCGGCGAACTGGATCGAGCCCGATCCGAGATCGAACGCGTTATCTCGCTGGATAACGACTGGAAGGCTGCCCTGCAGCTCCGTGACCGGATTCGCAACGAAGCGAATCGAAGCTTGCGTCCGTCCGACGCCACATGACCCGTCCGGCGTTTCGGTCGGCCTGAGAGAGGAAACTCGAGGAAGATGATTACCGCGCTCGCCTGCTTCGGTCTGTCGTTGCTGTTGACCCTGTTCCTGGTGCCGGTCGCCAAGCGAGTCGCCTTGTGGCTCGGCATCGTCGATGCGCCGGACAAGCATCGCAAGCTCCACGGGCGGATCGTTCCGCTGACCGGAGGGCTGATCCTCGGAACGGTGCTGCCGCTGGTGCTGATCGCCGCCTCGGTCGTCGATTCCGATCTCCTGCCGCAGATCCGCCGGGACGGCCTCGCGATTCTCGGGATCGTCGTCAGCGGCGTGCTGCTGCTGTTCGTCGGCCTGGCCGACGACCGGGTCGGCG
>CAZZBI010000106.1:0-15249 GCA_964652385.1 uncultured Pirellulaceae bacterium
GCCCCGGCTCGTCCCGAGCCGCGGGTGCGCGACTTCGATTCGGTTCACGCTGCGCTGTTTCTCGAACACTCGTTGTCGCACGGCCGCGCGTCGGGGACGACGCGGGCCTACGAATCGGCGACTCGCCTTTTTGGGTAGTGCGATCGCCCTCGGTCGCACCTTGTCGTAGTGCGACCGCCCCCGGTCGCAGCATTCGAACGCACGGAGGGGGCGCGGAGACCCCTGCGCTTGGCGCTTCGGGCTGGTGAGGCTCGGCATCGTGCCGACACCGAACGAACATCGTTGCGTGAACGGTATCGGTAGCGTGCGTAGCCCCGGCTCGTCCCGAGCCGCGGGTGCGCGACTTCGATTCGGTTCACGCTGCGCCGTTGCTCGAACACCCGTTGTCGCACGGCCGCGCGTCGGGGACGACGCGGGCCTACGCCGGACGACGCGTCCGACGTGGGCCCGGCCACTCCGTGGCCGAGGCAAGGTTTCGCGGCGCTGCCGAACGTGTGTTCCGGCGCGGACGGTTACGCGTCGAAATGCCTTGGGGCACGAAGAAGGAACCCCGGCGCTGCGCTTCGGGCTGGGTGGGTCGCTGATGAGGCCGGCCGTGAGTACCTTCCTCTCTCGCCTCTGGCCTCGTCCGGAGCGGAGCGATAGATTCAGTGAGTCGGGCCCATCTTTCGCCGATTCCTCTTTGCGCCGAATCCGCCGATGGCCGACTCCACCGATCCCTCGCCCCCGGTCGATCCTCTTCGTTCGATCGTTTCTGCAGCAACGGACGACCCGTCCGCATCGGTTCCTGCCGGCACCGAATCGCCGTCCGCTCCTGCACGCCCGAAACCGGATCGCCCCAACGATCCGCCGATCGCGGCGACGACCGAGCTGCAGTTTCTGAAAGGGGTCGGGCCGAAACGAGCCGAGCTCTTCGCTCGACTCGGATTGCGAAACGCCCGCGATCTCCTCTTCAACTTTCCGCGCACCTACGAGACGCTCGAACCGACGACGCGCCCCGAGGATCTGGTCGAGAAGCAGCCGGCGACGATCGCCGGAACCGTGACGCTGATCGAGACGAAGATCAGTCGCAGCGGCATGCACATTCTCGGCATCGTCATCGACTGCGGCGCGATGAAGGTCCGCTCGACCTGGTTCAATCAGTCCTTCCTGCGATCGAAGCTCGCCGAGGGGTTTCGCGTGCTCGTGTCGGGCAAGCCGCGCATGGAAGGGGTCCGTTGGGCGTTCGTCAATCCGAAGCTGATCGTGCTGCGCGACGACGAACCGCAGCCCGAGGGGCAGATCCTGCCGGTCTACCGACTGACCGAAGGGCTCGCCCAGCATCATGTCCGACGTGCGGCGCAGCGGGCGCTCGAAGCGTGCGTCGACGGGATCGACGAAGTGATGCCGCAGCGGCTGCTCGACCAATGGCGGATCGTCGATATCCGCCGTGCGCTGCGAGGGATCCATCAGCCGGCCGACGCCGACGAGCTCGCCGCGGCTCGCCGGCGACTCGTCTTTCAGGAACTGGTCGTGCTGCAGCTGGCGCTCGCGATGCGACGTCGCAAGCTGCTGGCCGAGTGCCGTGCGCCGGCGCTCCCCGTCGATTCGGTCATCGATGCCCGAATCGTCCGGCTCTTTCCGTTCGATCTGACCGAGGACCAACGCCGGGCGATCGACGAGATCGCCGCCGACATGGGGCGTGCCGTCCCGATGAACCGACTGCTTCAGGGAGACGTCGGCGTCGGCAAGACGATCGTCGCCTTCTACGCGATGCTGCTGGCGGTCGCCCACAAGCACCAGGCGGTGCTCATGGCTCCGACCGAGATCCTCGCGACGCAGCACCTCAAGGGACTCCGCCGCTTGCTGTCGCTCGCCAAGATCGACGTCGGCGTGCTCACCGGCAGCACGAGCGACGCCGAACGGAAGCGGACGCTCGCGGGGATCGCCGACGGTTCGATTCCGCTGATCGTCGGGACGCACGCGCTGATCCAACAGCCGATCCCGTTCGAGCGTCTGGGACTGGTGATCGTCGACGAACAGCACAAATTCGGCGTCAAGCAACGGGCGATGCTTCGTCAGGCGGGCATCGATCCGCACTATCTGGTCATGACCGCGACTCCGATTCCGCGCACGATGACGATGACCGCGTTCGGCGATCTGGACGTTTCGACTCTGCGCCACGGACCGCCGAATCGCCAGCCGCTGCATACCTATCTGGGGAACGTCGAACAGCGCGACAAGTGGTGGTCCTTCTTCCGCAAGAAGCTCGACGAAGGACGTCAGGGATACGTCATCACGCCGCTGGTCGATGATGCCGACGACAGCAATCTGACGAGCGTCAAGGCGGCGTTCGAGAACCTGACCAACGACGTGCTGGCCGATTATCGCGTCGATCTGCTGCACGGTCGCCAGAGCGCGGTCGAGAAGGGGGACGCGATGTTCCGCTTCGCGACCGGCGAGACGCAGGTTCTCGTCTCGACCAGCGTCGTCGAGGTCGGCGTCGACGTGCCGAACGCGACCGTGATGACGATCGAGTCGGCCGAGCGCTTCGGCCTGTCGCAACTCCACCAGCTCCGCGGCCGCGTCGCGCGCGGGAATCATCCGGGGTACGTCTGTGCCTTTGCCGAGATCGGCAACGAACAGGCTCAGCAGCGGCTGGATGCGTTCGTCGGCACGACCGACGGCTTCGAGTTGGCCGAGATCGACTTCAAGCTGCGCGGCCCGGGGGATCTGCTCGGCACGCGGCAGAGCGGGCTTCCGCCGCTGCGGATCGCCGATCTGATCCGCGATGCCGATGTCGTCGCCGAAGCGCGCGAAGGCGCGATCCGCCTGCTCGAGCACGACAAGGACCTGACCAGCCCCGATTGCGAACGGCTGCGTCGCCAGGTTCTCGTCCGCTACGGCAAGGTGCTGGAACTCGGCGACGTCGGTTGAGTGCGTACCGGCCGCGACGTTCGGACGGCACCGCTCACTCCAGACTCAGGCCGAGCGGCAGCGAGTCGCCGAGCAGCTGCGCCTGTTGCTCCGATGCCAGTCGCCCGCCGTCGGCAACCAGACGGAGCAGCCCTTGATCGGCGCCGCCGTTCCCGAGCCACTCGAGCGTCCGCGTCCGATGGTCGTCATCCAGGTCGCGGTAGCGATCGTCGCAGCGCCGCGCCAGCTGCATCACCGCCAACAGGTCCCCCGAATCGCGAGGCGGTTCGGAGATGAGCGAGTCGAGCCATCGCGCCGCTTCGTCACGCGGCACCACATGATTCAGCAGCCCGTACAGCGGGACTCGTCCGCCGAGTCGCCCGAGCGACCAGACGATCCCGCCGCGAGTCGCCTGGACCTTCTTCCGATCGCGCAGGTCGACCAGCCAGCGGCCGAGTTCGACCTTCTGCGGCACCGGCAGACGTTCCAGACTGCCGAGCAACCGCCAGATCTCGGCCGCCTCGTGCGAACCGAAATCGACGCTCGCCGCCTGGCCGCGCCCCGTCGTCGACTGGCGATGAAACTGGCGCAGCTGAGTCAGTAGCGGTCCGGCAAGCGCCTGTTGCTGGCCGGCCGGCAAGCCTCCGGCGATCCGTCGCCACAGGATCCACGATTCGGTCTTCGTCGCGGCCGCTCCGTGGATCAGCTTCCCCTGCAGCAGCTTCCACGTCTCGCCGACTCGCCAATCGTCGAGCGCCATGCCGAATCCGGGGCGCAAGGCGTAGCCGACCAGGTTGAGCCACCTCGCCTCGTGCTTGGCGCTCCGTCGTCGCCCCTCCTGTCGCTCCATCGCGCTCTGCCACAAGCGCCGGAGCGTGCTCGGTGACCACTGTTCCTTCGGTTCGCCGATCGCGTCCGCCAGCCGCTTCATCAGCGACTCGGGATCGTCGTTCCCGTCCGCTCCGAACGTCCCTTGCAGCACCGCTTCGACCGAGGCCCAGACCGACTCGTCGAGAAAGCCGAACGTCTCGCCGCTCCCTTCGTGCGCTTCCAGGTCGGTCCGCACCGCGCTGCGGACGTCGAACTGCAGTCGCCACGAGCGGTCGTCGCCGGTCTGGCGACAACCGAGTTCCAGCGTGCCGATCTCGGTCAGCCGAGCGTGCAGGCGAGCCGGCACGACATCATCAACCCCCGCCCCGGAACGGACCTTCAACACGGTCCGGATCGGGACCAGGCTGCGCAGCTGCTGCGGATCGACTTCGACCACCGAGCCGACCGAATCGTTGGTGCGAGTCGCCGAGACGTAGATCGGGAGCTCGATCGGCGTGCCGACTCGCAGGCGAAACTCGCGTTCGAGCTCGACTTCCGGGCCCGGCTCGGTCCCGGCCGGCACCAGACAGACCGCACGCGGCGGGGATCCGGCCAGGCCGACGTAATAGGCGCGAGCCAACCCGGCAGCGATCCGCACGCCGTGACCGCGCCGCACCATGCCGTAATAGGCAGCGCCGCGCGCGACTGCCAGGTCCAGTCGATCGTGTTCGAGGAGCCCCAGTCGCCACGATTCCGAACGGTCGTCGACCGACGCGTTCGCTGCGGGGCGCCACTCGGTAGGCCGCTTCCCGAACCAGAGTTCCAGCTGCTCGACGATTCGTCGACGAATGCGCGGACTGTCGAAGACACCGCCGTTGAACAGGAGCCAATCGGGGCGAACCATACCGGTCGCCCCTTCGGCGGCGATCGCGTCCTGTCCCAGAGCCGCACGGCGCAGGAACTCTCCCAGATAGGTCGTCACGCGCGGGTCAGCGGCATACGGCAAGCCGAACTCGCGAAAGCCGCTCCCCCCTTCGATCGGCCGCGCGCTCGGCGACACCAGCGGAAAGAAGCCGTCGAGCAGGACTCGCTCCGCTTCGTCGCGCGTCACCTCGACCAGCAATCCGCCGCCGAGCAGCTTCGCTCCGGATCCGGGCAGGTGAATGCCGAGCGAGTCGGGACCGGTCTCGCCGAGCAGTTCCTCCTTCACCGCGCGGCAGCGCCGCAGCAGGACATCCCAGGCGCGGGCCGACAGCGGCGAGCCGCCGGCGAGTTTCGCCTCCAGATGCTTGGCGAGGGCCAGATCGAGATTGTCGCCGCCGAGAATCAGATGGTCGCCGACCGCGATCCGATGAAACGCGACTCGGGTCGGATCGGCCGCATCGGGGCGCGCATGAATCAGCGTGAAGTCGGTCGTCCCGCCGCCGACGTCACAGACGAGGACCACTTGTCCCGGTCGGACGATTTCGGACCAGCGCTGACGATGCCGATCGATCCACGCGTAGAACGCCGCCTGCGGTTCTTCGATCAGCACGACGCGCCGCAGTCCGGCCTGATGAGCCGCCTCGACGGTCAGTTCGCGCGCGATCTCGTCGAAGCTCGCCGGAAGCGTCAGCACCAGGTCCTGTTCGGCCAGCGGCGCATCGCGATGCGTCTGGTCCCAGGCGTGACGCAGATGCTGCAGGTAAGCGGCCGACGCCTCGACCGGCGAGACCGGTTGCAGATCGGCCGCCCCTTGCCACGGGAGGAGTCGCGCCGTCCGATCGACCTGCGAGTGACAGAGCCAGCTTTTGGCGCTCGACACGGTGCGTCCCGAGACCTGGGCGCCGTGATCGCGCGCGAAGCGACCGACGAACCCGGGAGTTCCGCTCTTCCACGGCAGGTGCAGCGCCCGCTCGTCGAACTCGCCGGTCGCCGGCAGATACAGGAACGACGGCAGCGTCTCGAGCCCCTCGACCATCCCCGCGTCGACCAGCTGCGGAATCGCGAACGTGTCGATCCGATCGGGATGCCGTTCGGTATCGACCAGCGCCAGCGCGCAGTTGGTCGTCCCCAGATCGATGCCGACGACGTACCGACTCGGACGCTCCTCGTCGGCCTCGAGATGATCGCGATCGGCGGACGACGACTCGGTGCGCATCCGGTTCACCCTCGCTCGCCGACCGCATCGTCTCGGACGTCGAACTCGAGCTTCCATTCCCCCGGCGTCCGCGTGCCGACGCACCAGAGTTCGAAGGTCCCGAGTTCGGTGATCCTCGATCGGAAGCGGACCGGCAGGAACGAATCGTCGGTCAACCCTTCGCCCGACAAGGTCGTCTCGAGCGAATCGGTCTCGTCGATGTCCCCTTCCTCCCAGCGGTCGAGCGTCGTGCCGACCGTGTCGAGCTTGCGGTGAGGCGAGCTGAAGAAGCGGAACTTCGCCGGATGCCCGACGATCAGTCCGATCTCGTTCGACGGCACGTCGGCTTCGGTCCCTTCTTCCATGCCGAAGGGCACGACGCAGAGCGCTCGCAACGGTCGCGGCGCACCGGGGATCGCGAGACCCGCCTTTTCGATGCCGACGTAGTACGAGCGAGCCGTTCCGCCCCGGATCCGGATCCCTCCACGGCGCTTCGACCAGCCGTAGTAGGCCGCTCCGCACGCCACCGCCTCGTCGAGATCGTCATTGCCGTCGAGCAGCTTGGGCGCGTCCCCGGCACGCCACCGCCCGAGCGCGTCGACCATCCGCTGACGCAGGCCGGGGGCCTTGAAGACGCCGCCGTTGAACAGCAGATGCGTCGGTCGAGCCGCGCCGTGGTCGTCGCCGTGCCGCGCCAGGAACGCGGCGACATGGCGCGTGATCGCGGTATCGGCTTCGTACGGCAGTCCGAGTTCCTGGAAGCCCGAGGCCATCAGCCGCTGCGGTTTGTCGTTCGCTTCGCACAGCGGAAAGAAACCGTCGAGCAGCAGATTCGCCGCCGTCGAGCCGTCCAGTTCGATCGTCGCACTGCCGCCGATCAGACTCCGACCCCGTTTCACCACGGTGATCGGATGCGACGCCGGCGGCTCGCTGCCGAGCAGACGCTCCTTGGCCTGACGACAGGCATGCCAGAGCGAGATCGACTGCCAGGGGTCGAGCTTCAGCCCCTGTTCCTCGAATCGCTGCGCCGCGAAGTACGCGAGCGCCAGATCCATGTTGTCGCCGCCGACCAGCAGATGGTTGCCGACCGCCTGGCGACGAAGGGCGAGTTCCCCTTCGTGCTGGTCGACTTCGATCAGCGTCAGATCGGTCGTCCCTCCGCCGACATCGCAGACCATCAGCCGATCGCCGACCTGCAGCTGACGCCGCCAACGATCTCCTTGGCGATCGAGCCACGCGTAGAGCGCCGCCTGCGGCTCTTCGAGCAGGATCAGGTCGGCCGGCAGTCCGGCACTCGCCGCCGCTTCACGAGTCAGATCGCGAGCGGCCGCATCGAAACTCGCCGGCACCGTCAGGATCACCTGCTGCTGAGCGATCGGCGCGTCCGGAAAGCGATGTTCCCAAGCGGCGACCAAGTGCTCGAGATAGCGGCGCGATGCGGTGACCGGCGAGACCTTGGTGACGTCTTCGGGCGCTTCCCACGGCAGGATCGGTTCGTGCCGATCGACGCGCGAGTGCCCGAGCCAGCTCTTGGCGGCGCTCACCGTCCGGTCCGGCACTTCCGCACCGCGATCCCGCGCCCAGCGTCCGACCGCGAACGAATCGCCCGATCGCCACGGCAGATCGAACGTCCCGGCGTTCGATTCGAAACTCGATGCCAGATACAGGAACGACGGCAGCGAACGATGCTCCTCGATCGTACCGGGCCCCGACAGTTGCGGAATCGGCAGCACCTGGACCGTCGGTCGATCGCCGTCGAGCGCCGCATAGGCGACCAGCGAATTGGTCGTGCCGAGGTCGATACCGATCGCGTACTTGGCGGTCATGTCGTTCCGAAGGGGCTGAAAGGCGAACCGTTCGTCGAGCCGCGAGTAGCCTGCCGGTGGCTCTCGAGGCGAGCGTCATTCCGATCGTCGCGACGGCCTCGCGAGTCGTCGCGTCGATCGCCGGTCGATCCGACGAGTCGGCCGAATCAGCCGAGTTCGATCTCGGCCGGAGCGATGACCCGCGCTGCTGCATCGGAGCCGGTCCATTCGGGCAGGTCGAGTTTCGCCGCTTGCCAACCGCCGTGCACCAGTCGCCCGCGGTACGGCGGCTGGCCGGTCACCTTGCCGACCAGACTGACCGTCTGCGGATCGGTCCCGGTCGGCACGTCGATCGCCGTCCCCTCGGATTCGTTCCTGAGCGGCGCCACGGCGAACATCCGGTTCAGCACGTCGCGACTGCCGCGATGCACGTCGCGCACGGCGGCTCCGATCTGCGCATCGCTGTAGCTCGAGACCTCTTCCATCAGGAAGTCGACCAGTCGCCCCTCGCGCTGCAGCGCCGCGAGCAGCGTCACCGCATCGCTCCGTTTCGGTTTGGCCGGCGCCGGCGGCTTGGCAGGCGCGGCAGCGACCGGAGCCGGCTTCGGCGGAACGGGGGCCGGCAGACGCCTTGCGGCCGGATCGATCTCGCGAACTGCCTCGGCAAAGTCGCGATTTCCCAGCACCTTGAAGAAGGTCGAGAAGGCGAGTCCCAGTCGTCCCATCGTCGGCGAGTCCTGTCGGTCACGAGAAAGTCGATCGTCGGTCGCCTGCGCCGGCGAGGAGCGCGGCAAGTCGAAACGGATCAGCGAGGGAGTTTCAGGAAGCGTCCGTAGGCATCGTCCCAGGCGGCGCTGTTGCGCGGCTCGAACACCTGCATCTCGAAGCTCGCTCGCACGCGGCGTCGCGCTTCGGCGATCGAGTCGCAACTGCCGAGCGCGATCGACTGCATCGCCAGATTGCCGATCGCCGTCGCCTCGACCGGCCCCGCGATCACTTCGCGACGACAGGCGTCGGCCGCCATCTGATTGAGCAGTCGATTCTGGGTTCCGCCGCCGACGATGTGAATCCGCTCGATCCGTCGCCCGACGAACCGTTCCAGCGTCTCGAGCACCTCGCGATAGCGGAGCGCCAGGCTCTCGAGCGCACAGCGGATCACCGCCCCTTCGCTCTCGGGAATCGGCTGACCTGTCGAGCGGCAGTAGGCACGGATCGCGTGCGGCATGTCGGCCGGAGCCAGGAAGTCGGCATGGTCGGGGAAGATGAACGATCCGAGCGGCGGCGACTTTTCGGCTCGGGCAACCAGATCGGACCAGCCGAACTCGTTCCCCAGGCGTTGCCAGATGCGGCGACATTCCTGGACGAGCCAGAGGCCGGCGATGTTCTTGAGCAGTCGCGTCGTTCCGCCGACTCCCCCTTCGTTCGTGAAGTTCTCGGCAAAGACGTCGGCGGTCACCATCGGCCGCGGCAGCTCGACTCCCATCAGCGACCAGGTCCCGCTCGAGATGTAGCACCAATCGGGCATCTCTCCCGGTCGCGAATCGGCCGGCACCGCCATCACGGCGCTCGCCGTGTCATGCGTCCCGGGAAGCACGACGTCGATCGCCCCGAGCCCCGTCTCGCGTCGCACCTCGTCCGTCACCGGTCCCAGGCGGGTGCCGGGGAGCGACAGCGGTCCGAAGATCTCGGTCGGTAACCCGAATCGCGCGAGCAGCGAGCGGGCCCAATCCCCGCGAGTCGGATCGAAGCATTGCGACGTCGACGCGTTCGTCGCCTCGTTCGATCGGATCCCGGTCAGGAAGTAATGGAACAGGTCGGGCATCATCAGCAGCGAGGTGGCGGCATCGAGCCCCCCGGAGCGTCGTTGACGCATCGCCAGCAGCTGATACAGCGAATTGAACTCCATGAACTGCAGCCCGGTCGCCGCGAAGATGTCGTCGCGCGGGACCTGATCGAACGCCACCTCGAGCATCCCCAGGTTCTGGCTGTCCCGATAGTGGTGCGGATTGCCGAGCAGCTCGCCCGATTCGTCGAGCAGACCGAAGTCGACTCCCCAGGTGTCGACACCGACGCTGGCAAGCGCCGCACCGAAGCGCCGTCCCCCTTCGGCCAACCCTTCCTTGATCTCGCTCCACAACCGGAGCACGTCCCAGTGCAGATGTCGACCGACCGCGATCCCGCCGTTGGGAAAACGATGCAGCTCTTCGAGCGAGAACCGTTCGGCATCGAGCGGACCGGCGAGCAACCGCCCGCCGGAGGCGCCCAGATCGACCGCCATGCCGATGCGATGCGAGACGGATCCGGCCGACATCGAGAGGGCTCCGCAGGTGGGATGCGAAGAGGCAGGAGCGATACCGAGCGACGGATCGCGAAGAAGGTCCTCAATGTACCCGACCGGCCGACAAGCGGGGAGCGGGGCGAGCCACAGGGGCAGGAGGGGGTGCCGAGGCGGGGCGTTACGAAAAAGGCCCCCGGAACCTCGCGTCAAGGTTCCGGGGGCCCGCCAACTTCCCGCTCCTTGCGGAGCGAGGTCAACGCGTTCGCGAGTCCGAAGCGGCTCGCACTCTTCCAGTCGACGTCGCGATCGCCGTCGGGCGCCGGTCCGAGAGACTACTCCTCGTGGCCGTCGTCATGGCCATGAATCGTCGCCATCGCCTGGTAGACGTGAATGTCGATCTGCTGGTTGATCATTCGGACCGATCCGTCGCCCGACAGGAAGTGCACGCCCATCGGATGGTAGCTGCGGAAGTCCTCGAAATGCCCGCTCGGATGATTCGGCGCGTGATCGGCCGATCCGACGATCCGAGCCATCGGTTCGGCCGCCCCCGGGATCATCCCGAGCCAGGTCGATCCGCCGAGCTTCGCCGAGCGTTCGCCGACGAACAGGGTGTTGCTCAGGCCGTCCGCGATGTCGCCGAACTTCACCGAACTGTTGTGGAAGAAGGTGCCGTTACCGTTCGACGGAAATTCTTCGATCTCGAGCGAACCGAAGACGCCGACGTAGTTGCTCTTGGGAACGCGAATGAAGAACGGACCGTCGTCGATGTTGTGCGGCGGTTCGTCGTGATCGTCGTGATCGTCGTCGTCCCCCGAGTCGTGCAGATGGTCGTGATCGTGATCATGCTCTTCGGCGAAGTTCAGCATCGATCCGAGCGAGTCCGACGGACAGAGAAAGACCGCCAGCGGACGCTCGAGCAGCGACGCGTGCACCGGATCGGCGATCGGACGCGAACGATCGATCGTCTCGAAGACCGTCATCTGCTCGACGTAGGGGAGGATCTGCGTCCCCCAGCCCCAACCGGGCGGCTCTTCCGGAGCGACTCCGGTCCAGCCTGCCGGCAGTGCGCCGTTGACGTCGTGGAACATGTGCAGGGCCAGACCGAGCTGCCGCTGGTTGTTCATGCACTGGGTCCGCCGGGCCGCTTCGCGAGCCATCTGGACGGCAGGCAGGAGCAGGGCGACCAGGACGCCGATGATCGCGATGACCACCAGCAATTCGACCAACGTGAAACCGGACCTCGTAACGCGAACCATGAAATTGGACCTTGCGCGAGAGGATCGAAACGAGGTGCATGACCTGCGTTCCGATCGAAAGCGTTGCCGACCCGACGCTTGAACGATCGTTGGCCACGATGCGGATCGGACGCGAACACGCGTCAGGATCCGACCGAGGGCAAGCATCAGATCGTCGCCGGAGGGCCGCGCAAGGAGAGAGGGAGCGTTTCCAGTCGCGAGCAAGGTGCGACGGAGCCGGTCGTCAGACGTTCGGGCGCGGCGACGCAGCGCGCCACCGCCAGCGGTTCCGGGATCCGCGGTCCGACGATTCCCGCGAGCAGGCGACAGAGATCGCATGATCGATCGTCCGATCCGGATTTGCCGGAGTCGGGTAACGACGCGGGAGGCTCATTCGACTCGCAACCACCGCCGGTCGATTCGCAGCCGAAATGCCAATGGTCGTCGTGATCGATCGTCGCCGAGTTCGCGACCGACTGATGCGATGCGCACCCGGAGCGACAGCCGCCGGGATGATGATGCCAAGCGGCGACCGTCCCCTGGATCACCAGGGCCAACAACGCCGCTCGAACTCCCCATCGCCCCGCAAAGTCCATCCGATCTCGGTCCTCGACGAACGGTTCGCCCCAGGCACAAGGGTACGAACGATCACCGAGTCGCGTCAATCGTTCCTCCCCCGTTCTCCTTGCGGTTTCCGCCGATTCGCCGCCGCACGAGCGGCGAATCGGCATCCGAGGCGATCGAGGTTGCCGTGGCGGTAGGTCGATCCGGACGCTGGAGGGACTCGAACGAACCGGGCAAACGGTTTAGGGGCGAGCGTCGATCGGCGAGCGATCGTCCTCTTCGACGGCGTCGTCGCAGGTCGCGTCGTCGGCATCCTGACCGGCGAGGTCGGTTCCCGCGTTCGACCAGCGTTCGAGCTCGGCGGCGGCCGACTTCAGTCGGTCTCCGGTCAGGTCGAGCCAGCCGGCGAGCAGCGATGCGGACTGACGCAGGGACGATCGTTCCGATCGCGAGGCGGCTCGATCGGTCGACGACGCGACGGCCCGGTCGCCACGAGTCAGCTCGCGCCGCTGCTGCTGAGCCGGCAGGCCGGCGAGCGCCTGATCGATCGCTCGATCGGCATCGGACAGCATCGCCTGAGGCTGCCGCACGTAACGAGCGCGAGAGACGCGTTCGAGCAGCGCCTGCATCGTCGCGGGAGTCGTCCGAATCATCTCCCAGGTCAGCCCCGACTCGGATCGCGCGACCGCATGCGCTTCCACCGCCGGCGCGCCGTTCGCCGGAGAACCGAGCGCCGCCGCCGTGCGCCCGAAGCGGCCGACCGCGCCGCTCAACCCCGCCGACAGCTTCTCCGAGGCGGCGGCCCACTCGCGCTGCAGCTCCTCCAGACGCGCCGTTCGTTCACCGGTTACGCTCCCCGCCGAACCCAGCGGCGACTCGGGCGAACGTCGAGCGATCGTCTCGGGCTGACGAGCCGCGACCGACGGGGCGAGCGTCACGATCGATCGTCGTTGCGGGGCCGAAGGGGGAGCGGGCCGAGTCGCGGGAGCTCGATCGGCCGCGGCGGTCACCCCTTCGTTCCCCCCTCGCAGCGGCGGCGCGACCGGAGCCGACGGGGCCGCATCGCCCGGCTTGAGCCCTGCCGCGGCGGAACCGATTCCGCGCACCTCGCTACGCTCCGCGACCCGCAGGCCGGCGATGATCGAGCGATTTCGCGGCACGGCGGCGGCCGCCCGTTCGCTCGACGCCCGTTCGGTCGAAGCTGGCGACGACCGGGCGGCCGCATCATCCGACTCTGAAGCCGCCGTCGCAGCGGAGGAAGGTCGAGTCGACGGACCGGAGGAAGAGGCCGGCAACGAAGAGGCCGCGGGAGACGGTTCGCGGCCTTCTTCGTTGACCGGCGATACGAGAATGCTCCGGACCGCCGGCTTCGCGGCGACGGTCGAGTCGATTCGGCCGGTCGTTTCGTTCGCCGCCCAGACGCCGGCGGACATCGAGCCGCCGAGCAACAGACTGATCACGAACCAGCGGCGCACCGTTCCCCAACGCGGAATCGACATCGCTTCGTCCTCCTGACCTGGCGGGGGCGAACGGCTCGCTGCGACAAGCCCGTCCGCTCGAATCCTGCGAGTCGAGGGGGAGCACCTCCATGGCTCCAGGCCCCCTGCCTCGACCCGACCTTCCTGATGGCGGGGCGTCGAGACTCGTCGACGAGTCGATCGACAAGCGAGGGTATCGGAGCTGGGCGAAGTGGTTCAACAGCGTAATCCGCGAAGGTTCGGCAAGGTCCGCGGAGTCGGCCGACGGAAGAATTTCTGAAGTGCGACCGGGGTTCGATTCCGTGCCTGGCTCAGTGCCTCCCCAGCCCGAAGCGCCAAGCGCAGGGGTCCCTGTGTCTCCCTGTGTCTCCCTGTGTCTACCTCATCGAAATGCAGTGCGACCGGGGTCGGTCGCACTACGCCGAACCGGTGCGACCGGGGTCGGTCGCACTACGTGGCCCGGCCGCACGATCCCTACAGCTTCTCGAGGATCGTGCGCGTCATCAGGCCGCGCAGATGCCGGTTGAGCTTCGGGTCCGACACGCCGTGGCGACTCTTCGGATAGATCATCAGGTCGAACGACTTGCCCGCCTGCTGCAGTTCGTAGACCAACTGCAACGTGTTGGTCAGGTGGACGTTGTCGTCCATCGAGCCGTGGATCAGCAGCAGGTGGCCGTGCAGGTCTCCGGCCGCGGCGACGACACTGCTTTCGCGGTACCCCTGTTCGTTGGTCTGCGGCAGACCCATGTACCGCTCGGTGTAGATCGTGTCGTAGTGACGCCAGTCGGTGACCGGTGCTCCGGCGATGCCCAGCCGGAACTTGGTCGAGTGAGTCAGCGCGTAGGCCGACATGTAGCCGCCGTAGCTCCATCCCCAGATACCGATCCGCTCGGGATCGGCCTGGGCGTTGGCGACGAGCCAGTCGATCCCCGCTTCGATGTCGATCAGTTCGTTCCGTCCCAGATTCCGATGGATCGGCCAGGCGTCGGCGGCACTCGCCTGAGTCGCCGAGCGGTTGTCGCACATCCAGACGATGACTCCCTGCTGAGCCAGATACTGATGCCACAGGTAGGTCGTCCCGCCCCACGAGTTGCGCACGGTCGGCGCCTGGGGACCCGAATAGACGTGGATCAGGACCGGATACTTCCGATTCGGATCGAAGTCATAGGGGCGAATGATCTGCGCATCGAGCAGGTGTCCGTCCGGCGCGGCGACCTGCAGCGATTCGGGTTCCCGAATCCGGACCGACGACAAGCGATCGGGCAGGTTCGGGTCGATCAGTTGGCGGCGTTTCCCTTCGCGGTCGATCAGCGCCACGCGGATCGGTCGACCGGCGGTGCTCGCGAAGTCGATCAGGAACTCGCCGTCGGGCGAGACGCGGGTCGAGTGATTCCAGCCCGCTTCAGTGACGCGCGTTCGCGTTCCCGACGCGAGATCGATCCGATAGGTGTGGGTTTCGACGCGCGAGTCGAAGGTGGCCGAGACCCAGAGTTCTCCTCGCTCCTCGTCGATCTTCACGATCGAACGGACCTCTCCCGGGCCGTGCGTCAGCTGCTTCACCAGGGTCCCTTCGCCGTCGTAGCGATACAACTGCAACGTTCCGTCGCGCGAGCTCTGCCACAGGAAGCTGCCGTCGTCGAGCCATTCCGGTTCGCCGTGCGACTCGACCCACGCGCCGGTCGTCTCGCGAAACCACTTCCGCGGCGTCGTCTCGCCCGGTACGACGACGCACAGATCGAGGAAGGTCTGCTCGCGATCCTGGATCTGGAACAACAGTCGTTCGCGGTCCTTCTGCCAGCCGACGCGCGAGATCAGCGGCTCGGGAGTCTCGGCGCCGGACAGATCGATCCACGACACGCTCCCCGCTTCGACCTCGACGATCCCGAGCGAGACGCGCGGATTCGGATCGCCCGCCTTCGGATAGCTCGTCACCTCGAGTTCCTGACGGATCGGGATGTGGTCGGTGACGGTGAAGCGATGGACGTCGGTCTCGTCCAGGCCGAGCAGCGCCAGGTGCGCTCCCGAGGGGCTCCACCAGAATCCCTTGAAGTTCCCGCGTCCGTAC
>CAZZBI010000107.1:0-3908 GCA_964652385.1 uncultured Pirellulaceae bacterium
CCGCGCCGTTTCGTCCGCCGATCCCGGGAGCCGACTTGCCGGGGGTGCACGTCCTGCGCGATCTCGGCGATATGGACCGGATCCGGCAGACGGTCGATCGCGGTATCGACCGAGCGGTGATCCTCGGGGGCGGCTTCATCGGTCTCGAACTGGTCGAGAACCTGGTTCATCGCCAGGTCGCCACGACGCTGGTCGAGCGAAACGAACAGGTGCTCGGCCCGCTCGACCGAGAGATGACGCTGCCGTTGAGACGGACGCTCGAGCAGCATCAGGTCGATCTCCGACTGGGGCGTCAGGCGATCGCCATCGAACCGCGGGGTGAGCGATTCGTCGTCCGATTGGATGACGGCTCGACCATCGAAGCCGGCCTGGTCGTGATCGGAGTCGGCGTTCGCCCCGAGAACGCGCTGGCGGTCGCTGCGGGGCTCGAAATCGGGCCGCGCGGCGGGATTCGAGTCGACCGGACGATGCGCACCTCGGATCCCGACATCTACGCGGCCGGCGATGTGGTCGAGACGCGGGACGACGTGATGGGGCAACCGGTTCAGGTGCCGCTCGCCGGTCCGGCCAATCGACAAGGTCGACTGGCAGCCGATGCGATCTTCGGACGCGAGGTGCAGTTCCGCGGGACCCAGGCAACGGCGGTCCTCGGCCTGTTCGGCACCACCGCCGCCATGACCGGCCTCTCGGAGAAGCAGGCCGAGTCGCTGGGGATCGAATACGCCACCGCGTTCATCCATCCGATGCATCACGCCGGTTACTATCCGGGGGCCGAGGGGATGACGCTCAAGCTCGTCTTCGATCCGCGTGGCGGGCGGATTCTCGGAGCCCAGGGAGTCGGCGGTGCGGGAGTCGACAAGCGGATCGACGTCCTGGCGATCGCCATTCAGGCCCGTATGACCGTCTTCGACCTCGAGCAGTCGGAGCTCTGCTACGCTCCGCAGTTCGGATCGGCGAAGGATCCGATCAACATGCTCGGCTTCGTCGCGGCAGGGCTGATGCGAGGGGATCATCCGCAGTGGTCGATGCGTCGCTACCTGATGCTGCCGATCGAATCGCGCCCCTATTCGCTCGACGTCCGCACGCCGAGCGAGTTCGCCGCCGGAACGATTCCGGGAGCGATCAACCTGCCGGTCGACGAGCTGCGGAGTCGGCTGAGCGAATTGCCGAACGATCGACCGATCGCGGTCTTCTGTCAGGTCGGCCAGCGAGGCTATCTCGCGACTCGGATCCTGCGCCAACACGGCTTCGACGCGTTCAACCTGGGGGGCGGCTACCGGACGTATCTGCTGCACCGCGATGCGTGACGATCGCAGCCGGCGACGTGGCCCCGGGTTCTCCGAGCCCGAGGTCGGGTCGGCTTCGGCGTTGTTCGCGCTTCGGAGCTCGAGCCGGCCGCTGGGCGAAACCTTGCCTTGGCCACGGAGTGGCCGGGCCCACGAAACGCGTCGCCTCTGAGTAGGCCCGCGTCGTCCACGACGCGCGGCAGTGCGACGATGGTGGTTCCCGACGCGGCGCCGACGTGTTCGGTTCGCTAGCGCTTGGTTCCCGCGAGTCGCCGGAGCCGAATCGCGCGTTCGTTCCCTTGCTTGAACGGGTAACGCAGCGCGTGACGGAGCAGCGCGCGACGGTTCTCGACCTGCCGCGGATCGCTCAGTCGCTTCGTCTCGTCGAGCCACCGTTCGCACACGTCGAGAATCGTCGTCAGGTGGTCCTTGGCGAGATCTCCCAGATGGTTCGCGACCGAGCGGCGGACGTACTCCGAATCGTCGTCCTTCAGGCGCTCGAGTAAGGGGAGCGTGTACGACGGATCGGCCTGGAACTCCCCCAGTCGCATGCCCCACGGCAGACGCGGGCGAGTCCCTTCGCTGACCAGTCGTCGGACATGCGGGCAAGGATCGTCGACCCAGGTCGCCAGAAGCTCCAGCGCACGCTCGCGATGCCGGACCAGAAACGGCCGCACGCTGAACTCCGCCGTGAACCGGCGCGTCAGTTCGTAGTTCGCTCGCATGCCGCGCTCGAACGATTCCAAGCCTCGTTCGGCGATCAGTTCCGAATGAGGCAGATAGAAGAAGATCGCCAGGCCGTTCCCTTCGGTCCGTTCGAGCGGCGGGCCGAAGGACGCGACGAGCAGCGGTTCTGCCTCGTCGAACGCGTTCGGCAGCTGATCCGCCATCGCCCGCGCGATCGCGCGACTCCGCTCCTTCAGCTCCAGCGACTCGAGTTCGCGCAGCGCTGCGGCGCGAAACCGACGCTGATCGAACTCCGGCACGACCGCTGCGAGCGCCTCGCCGATCAGCGTCACCAGCTCCTTCCCCATCAGCTCCTTCAGCGGCTGTCCTTGCAGGATCGAGGCGGGAGCGGCGAAACGAATCGCCGGATGCTGCTTGGATTCGGCCATCGATCGTTTCGTCTTGCATGAGGGGGGAAGGAACGGCGAGTCGGAACGAGACGATCGCGCTATCGCTCGCGTCGCACGATCGCCGCCCCCCAGTTGCCGTCGGCCGGAGGGGCGATCGTCCGTACCGCGCCCCCCGTCAGCACGGCGGTCGGTCCCCACTCGCCCGTCGCGATGTCGATCCAGCGAAGATCGAACGTGCCGTCGACCGAGGCAAGATCGAGCGTCACTTCGCCTCCGGCCGTGAAGTACAGCGCATAGGCGGTGCCCGGCGCCGCAGCCAGATACGCCTCGTTGTCGTCACGGTCGCCGAGCAGCTCGTTGGCCGGGCCGACCGACCAGAGCGGAATCAGCGATTCGAGCTTGCGAGCCGATCGGATGGCGGCGACCGCCTTGTCGTTGATCCCGAGCCCCGAATCGGGGCGATGGAACCGCATCGAGGCAGCTCCGGCCAGCAGATGCCTGAAGAACCGCTCGATACCGTCCTGATCGGTATGCCCGAACTTGTTCCGGTCCGCGCCGTACGTCTTGGTCGTGTTCATCGGTCGCGGGCGGCTCGACAGGTAATCGCGGACGAACAGGAAGTTGTCCCAGTGCTCCTGCCCCTTGTTCTGATTGTTCTGCGAGACGTCGACGAAGTCGTATCGCTCGGGGTGATCGAAGGTCCGTCGATGTCGGTCGGCTCGCAGATCCCAGTCGTCCCACATCTCGG
Organism: uncultured Pirellulaceae bacterium; assembly: GCA_964652385.1. Taxonomy (GTDB): domain Bacteria; phylum Planctomycetota; class Planctomycetia; order Pirellulales; family Pirellulaceae; genus UBA11682. The sequence continues at coordinate 3,111 of CAZZBI010000107.1, forward strand.
TCAGATGCACCTTGCGACCCCGCTCGGCCGCACGCTCGCGAACGAACTCGGCCCAGTACGCCCCCCACGCCTCTTCACCGCTGGTCTCGTTGTCCATGCAGTACAGGACATGGCCGTACGCGAGCGAATGTTCGAGCAGTTTCGCGACGAACCGCTCCTGGTACCGAAGCACGACGGCGTTGTGGCGCTGTTTCGGAGTCGTGAAGAAGAAGGGTTGTCGGTTGGCGCCCGGGTGATCGGGATACCGCGGTTCGAACCCCGATGCTTCGTACGTGTAGTTGACGTTGTTCGCGGGGTTGTAGGGGTGAATCTGCCAGCGTTCGTCGCCGCCGTTGTCGACGTAGTCGAAGCGGTCCCAGATCTCGATCTGCACGAAGATCCGTCGAGCCTCCGTCTCGCGCAGCAGCCGCTCGAAACGAGTCCAGTACTCGTCGTTCCACGTCTCGAGATCGTACTTGCCGTCGGCGCGGCGACCGAACGGATACTCCTCGAAACCCTTGTCCTTCCGGTCGCTCATCGTATTCCTGATGACGTTGCCGCCGGCAGCGGCGATCCGATCGAGCTGCGCGATCAGTTCCTTCTCGGGCCACTGGAACAGGTTGTCGTCGTCGCTCCCGCCGAGCAGCAGGACCGGTTCGCCTCGATCGCTCCAGTACCACGGGTTGTCGGACCAGATGTCGATCATCGGCCCGTCGTCGGCGGACGCCCGCAGCGACGCGATCGCCGACAACGCGATTGCAGCGAGCAGCACGAGCATCGGTCGAGCGACGTTCATCGCGAGGTTCCCGAGTGGTGGGC
>CAZZBI010000107.1:3918-9734 GCA_964652385.1 uncultured Pirellulaceae bacterium
GAGCCGGCCGAGCGGACGACCGCCCGGGAACCCCCGTCGACCATCGTACCGACTCGCGATGGTCGCGTAGCGTGTCCGCCTCGTAAAGCGACCGCCCATGGTCGCGGGATGACCGAATCGCGGTCACGGAGGGCCAGGAGCTGCGGGCTGTCGAGGTCACGGAGAACCCTTGCTGACGCGGCGGGCTGGCGGTGGGCACGGAGACTCCGGCGCTGCGCTACGGGCAGGGATCGGGTCTGACGAGGCACGGTGGACGATGATGCCCCCCGTGCCTCTGTCGTCTCGGCGTCTCCGTGAGAAAAACTCCTTCCCGTGCCTCAGGGGCTTACCTCAGCGTCTTGACTCAGCGTCTCCGTGGGCGGGACGGTGTCCGTTGGCTGGAGAGCACGGAGAGACCCCTGCGCTTGGCGCTACGGGCTGTCGAGAGCACGGAGACCCCTTGCTGACGCGGCGGGCTGGAGGGGGCACGGAGAACCCTTGCTGACGCGGCGGGCTGGGATCGCGACTGACGAGGCACGGTGGACGGCGATTTCCCCCGTGCCTCCGTCGTCTCGGCGTCTCCGTGAGAAAAACTCCGTCCTGTGCCTCATGGGCTTACCTCAGCGTCTTGACTCAGCGTCTCCGTGGGCGGGACGGTGTCCGATGGCTGGAGAGCACGGAGAGACCCCTGCGCTTGGCGCTACGGGCTGTCGAGGGCACCGAGAACCCCTTGCTGACGCGGCGGGCGGGAGGGGGCACGGAGGCGTCGGTCAGTGCTCGAACGGCGTGTGGTCGTACGGCTCGGGCTTCGCTTCCTTCGGTTCGAACCAGCGATAGATCGTCGGCAACACCAGGAGCGTCAGCGCCGTCGAGGTGACGAGGCCGCCGATGACGACGGTCGCCAACGGCCGCTGCACTTCCGCTCCGGAACTCGCCGAGATCGCCATCGGAATGAAGCCGAGCGCGCCGCAGCTGGCGGTCATCAGCACCGGCCTGAGTCGATCCATTGCTCCGTTGACCACCGCATCACGCTGCGACTCGCCCGAGTGACGCAGATGCCGGACGTGCTCGAGGAGCACGACGCCGTTCATCACGGCGATGCCGAAGAGCGCGATGAAGCCGACTCCCGCCGAGATCGAGAACGGCATGTCTCGACTCCACAGAGCCAGGATCCCGCCGGTCGCCGCGATCGGAACGTTCAGATAGATCAGCATCGCGAGCTTGACCGAGTTGAACGTCATGTACAGCAGCGCGAAGATCAGCAGCAGCGCGACCGGGACGGCGATCGCCAGTCGCGCACTCGCCTGTTGCAGGTTCTCGAACTGCCCTCCCCACCGCAGCAGATAGCCGGCCGGAAGCTCGACGTCGCGGTCGACCACCTGTTGCGCTTCGGCGACGAAGCCGGCGAGATCGCGCCCCTGGACGTTGCACTGCACCAGGATCCGGCGTCGCACGGCGTCGCGACTGATCTCGACCGGCCCTACTTCGATCACCACATCGGCGACCTGCGAGATCGGAATCTGTCGCCCGTGCGCGTCGTCGATCCGCAGCGAACGGATCCGCTCGGCACTGTCGCGCCATGCGGGGGCCAGACGGACCTGCAACGGAAATCGCCGCTGCCCTTCGAAGACCTGCCCGATCGGCATGCCGCCGACCGTCGAGATCGCGTCGAGCACGTCGCGCGTGTCGATGCCGTAGCGAGCCAGATCGCCGCGGCGGACGATGACGCGCAGATAGGGCAAGCCCGCGACCTGCTGAACCGCGACGTCGGCCGCTCCGGGGACCTGATCGAGCGCGCGAGCCAACTCGTCTCCCTTCTGGGCCAGCACTTCCAGATCGTCGCCGTACAGACTCAAGCCGATGTCCGAGCGGACTCCGGCCACCAGTTCCTGCACGCGCAGTTCGATCGGCTGCGTGAAGCTGTACGAGTTCCCCGGCACTTCGCGATCGAGCGCCTCGCGCATCTGCACGATCAGGTCCTGCTTGTCGATCGCTTCGGGCCATTCGTCGTGCGGCTTCATCCGGACGATGACGTCGGTCTGATAGACCCCCATCGGATCGTTGGCGATTTCCGGGCGCCCCGACTTGCTCACCACCGACTCGACCTGCGGAAACTTCAGCAGACAACGCTCCATCGCCTGAGTCATTTCGATGGAGGTTTCGAGCGAGGCGCTCGGCAATCGAGTCGCCTGGATCGCGATGTCCCCTTCGTCGAGCTTCGGCACGAACTCGACTCCGAAACGCGAAGCGAGCAGCACGCTGACCAGGAAGATCGCGACCGATCCGCCGAACATCAGGGCGGGGCGTCGCATCGAGAAGGCGAGCATCGGAAAATAAGCCTGCTTGAGCCAGCGGACCAGGAACGTCTCGCGCTCGGTGATCCGCCGGGCCAGGAAGAGCGACGCCATCACCGGCATCACGGTGACCGACAGGACCAGAGCGGACGAGAGCGCCGTCATGAAGGTGAAGGCCATCGGCCGGAACATCTTCCCTTCCATCCCCTGCAGGCTGAGGATCGGCAGGAAGACGATGATCACGATCAGGCCGGCGAACAGGATCGGTTTGCCGACCTCCTTGGCCGATTCGCGGAAGACCCCTTCGGGGACATGATCCCCGCCGTGCTCCTTCTGATAACGACTCGCCCGGCGGACGCAGTTCTCGACCATCACGACCGCGCCGTCGACGATGACGCCGAAGTCGACCGCGCCCAGACTCATCAGATTGGCCGACACGCCGTAGTACCGCATGGCGATCAGCGCGCTCATCGCCGACAGCGGGATCGCGGCGGCGACGATCAGTCCCGCACGAACGTCCCCCAGCAGCAGAAAGAGCATCACGATCACCAGCAGCACGCCGAGACCGATGTTTTCGCCGACGGTGTGGATCGTCTTCTCGACCAGTTCGGTCCGATCGTAGAACGTCTCGATCACGACCCCTTCGGGCAACGTCTTGCGGATCTCCTCGATCTTGTGCTTGACGTCCTCGACGACCTGCCGCGAGTTGCCTCCCATCAGCATCATCACCATGCCGATCACCGCCTCGCGGTCCCCGTCGCGCGTCACCGCTCCCTGGCGCAGCATCGGCGCAAAGGCGACGTCGGCGACGTCGGCGATGCGGACCGGCGTGCCGTCGCGACTGTCGAGCACGATCTGGCGGATGTCGTCGAGCGAACCGACGAGCCCCTCGGCCCGGACCAGACGCTGCTCGGCGCCGTGCGAGATGTAGCCGCCGCCCGAGTTGCCGTTGTTCGATTCGAGCGCCGCGAAGATCTGACTCATCGAGATGCCGTAGTTCTGCATCCGATTCGGGTCGACCTGCACCTCGTATGTCTTCAGTTCGCCGCCGAACGTGTTTACTTCCGTGACGCCGGGGACGCTGCGCAGCTGAAAGGCGATCTGCCAATCGAGGATGGTGCGCAGGTTGCTGAGCGTGTGGTTCGAGCCCGGTTCGGCCCGCACCTCGAACTGATAGATCTCGCTCATGCCGGTCGCGATCGGGCCGATCTCGGGGGTTCCCATCCCCGGAGGAATCTCCTCACGCGCCTTGATCAGCCGTTCGTTGATCAGGTTGCGGGCCCAATAGATGTCGGTTCCGTCCTCGAAGGCGACGGTGACCGCGGACAGACCGAAGCGGCTGATCGACCGGATCTCGGTCACCTTCGGCACGCCGCTCATCGCGTTCTCGACCGGGAACGTGATGAACTGCTCCACCTCGACCGGCCCGAGCGCCGGCGAGTTGGTCAGGATCTGGACCTGGACGTTGGTCAGATCGGGAACGGCGTCGAGCGGGATGGTGGTCGCCGCCCAAGCCCCTCCGCCCAGAATCAGCACCGAGAGCAGCAGGACGATGAAGCGATTGTCGAGCGACCAATCGATGATGCGAGGGATCATGCTTCACTCCTCTCCCATCAGTTCGGCGAGCATCGACGACTTCAGCAGGAACCCGCCGCGCATCGCGATCGACTCCCCCGCCTCCAGCCCCTCGGTGACGACGACATGCGTCTCGTCCCCCTCGCCGACGCGCACGTCGCGACGGACGAAGGTCCCGTCGCCGCGGTAGACGAAGACGAACTTGCGACCGGCGTGCTCCTGGATCCCTCCGAGCGGCACCTGGACCAGGTCACCCGGTTCGGTCAGCGGCAGTTCGACGTTGACGTACGTTCCCGGCTTGAGCGACCGATCGGCGTTGTCGACCACCGCGGTCAGATCGAGGGTTCGAGTCGCTTCGTCGATCTGCCCGCCGGTAAAGAAGACGGTCGCGTCGTAGGTGCGATCGGGATTCGAGGCGCTCCGGACTCGCAACGTCTTGCCCTCGATCCCGGCGAGCAGCCCGAGATGTTCCTCGAAGAGATCGACCGAGACCCAGACGGTCGAAAGGTCGGCCAGACTCAGGAGCATGACGTCGGAGCGGATCTGTTCATGCAGCACCACATGCTTCGACAGCACGGTCCCGTCGAACGGTGCTCGGATCTCGTAGTGCGACAGCGCTTCCCCTTGTGCCGCAGGATCGATCGCGACCAGTTCCTGATCGGGAATGCCGAGAATCCGCAGGCCGGTTTCGGCGACCAGCACTCGCGCTTCCGCCTCGCGCTCGGTCTGCACCGCCTCGAGCGTCGACGTCTCGAGGTCGTACGCGATCTGCTCGATGCGCGACTGGAAGGTCGCTCGATCGGCATTTCGGTTCGCTTCGGCGGTCAGCAGTTGACGACCGGCGATCGCGCCGCTGTCGGCGACCGTCTCGAGCCGACGGACGTCAGCCGACGACTTCAGGTAGTTCGAATACGCGGCGAGTGCCTTCTCGCGAAAATCTCCCATCGGCCGACCGACGAACCGCGTTTCGACCTCTTCGATCGGTTCCCCCTGACGCAGAAAGTCGAGCAGCTCGCGCGTGTTTCCCGCGATCTCGTCCTGCATGCGACGGCGCGTGCGAGCCGCTTCGCGAGCCAACTGGGCCTGGAAGAGCTCGAGCTTCGCCGTCCCGATGTCTCGACTGTGGATCACGGTCAGCACGTCCTGCGCGCGGACGTCCTGGCCGAGCGAGACCGAGACCGATTCGATCGAGCCCTCGACCATCGAATAGATGTGAGCCAGCCGATCCTGGTTGACGGCGATCTTTCCCGTCAGACGGATCGAGCGGCTGAACGGGCGACTCGCCACTGCGTCGACTTCGATTCCGGCGTTCTCCCAACGATCCTCGGCGAACTCGACCGTCGATTCTTCCAGCGACTCGGCCTGCGTCGGATCGGACGCTCCGCTCGAAGCGACTCGCTCGTCGGCGGCATGTTCCGTCGACGGAGCGAAGGGCCAATAGCGCGAGGCGACGGCGCCGAGCACGATGCCGATCGCTCCGATCGCGACCGGCAGGATCCACGGGGAGCGTTTTGCGTCGGAGCGGGCGGGACGCGGGGGCTGCGGAGCGACAGTCGGCGCGGACGGCGGTACGGAGGGAGCGTTCATCGGGCGGAGACTCCGAAGAGGTCGGCGCGTTCGCGACGCGAAGACCTGCGGCGAGCGACGGATCGAGCAGATGCCGACTCGACGAGTCAAGTCGAGCGGCCACAGCGGTGCGAGAGAAAGTCACCCACGAAGACGTTCGCGAACGAACGCTCCTGGGCGACTCGTCACCGGCTCAACAACGCATGATCCCGAGCAGCTCGGGGAGCGAGCGGTCGGCACTCAGCAGGCCGACCGTCAGATAACTGGTCCGCTCGCACGAACCGATCGGCAATGCGACCGCTTCGAACGCCAGACGATCGAGTCCGAAGCCGAACGAGAGCAGCGGCGGGTCGATCGCCACGGGCGCGACCGAGTCACCGGGAACCGCCACCGGAGCTCGAA
>CAZZBI010000107.1:9744-14991 GCA_964652385.1 uncultured Pirellulaceae bacterium
AACGGCGTTCGACGACGGAAGCGATTCATCGGGTCTGCCGGGAACCGGAAACGGGAGCCTCGAACGATTGACGGTAGTCGTCTGAGGCGGAACTGTCAACGAAAGCCTTGCGGCAGGGAAAGGTGCCGATTGAGGGGCGGATCGATGCGCGGATCGATGCGCGGTGAGTGCGCTGAGTGAGAGCACGAAGTGAGGGCTCGAGGACGCAGGTCGGAATTTTCTCACGGAGACACTGAGTTTCGGACCGAGGCACGGGGCGAATTCAGTGAAACCCCTCCCAGCCCGTAGCGCCAAGCGCAGGGGTCTCCGCGCCTCCGTTTCTCCGTGCCCACGCCGCCCCCGCCGCGTCAGCAACGTCGCTCCGCTCCAACTGCCCGCATCGCGAACGGGGCGGCAATAACCGACAAAGGTCGGATCGGAATCGAGGGACCTCATCGGTCGAACCGGACGACCAACCCGAAGCAGGCCTTATCGCGAGTCGTCGGCGGGATCGATACCTGGCCGATCGCCGTCTCGCGGCGATACATCACCATCAGCCGGCCGTGATCGCCGTGCGCGAGGTCGTAGCGAGGGAACTCTTCATCGCGGGTCCAATCGGGAAGTCCCGCGAACAGTTCGCCGTAACCGCCGTCAGCCGTCGGATGAAAGAAGAACCAGAGCGTCGCTGACCGAGCCAACTCGATCCGAATCGACATCCCGGCGGGCGGGCGGTGCAATCCCTGAAAGAGCAGGCCATCGACAAGTCGATCCGGAACTTCGTCGTAGGTGTAGACGCGATCCAGGTGTTGCAGCACGCCGACTCGCATTCGATCCCATCGATGCAGCATCGGAGGATCGACCGTCACGGTCACGTCGCTCGGCGGCTGGGCGAGGGTGGTCGGCTGAAGGGGCGCCAGCGGATCGACGATCGGATCGCGGCGATTCATCGGCACCTCGCGTTCGAGCTGACGTCGTGCGGTCGGGAATCCTGCTCGTTGCCGCGCTCGATCAGCCTCAGCGCTTCGTTCGCCGTTCGTTCGAGGACCTGTTCCAGGCTGCCGCGAGCGACGACGGCGATCACTTCCTGATAGATCCCCTTACCCCATGCTTCGGCGACCGGGAAGTATCCGGGTTGCCAGTCCCCGGTCAACGTCGCGATCAGGACCGGATGGGGACTCAGCCGCCGCCGGAGGTCCTGTTGCAGCTTCTGATAGAACTCTCCCGGCAGGAAGATCCAGAGCGCATCGCCGACTCGCCCGATCGACACCGCGACCGGGCAGGTCGTGCCGGGAGCGAGCGCCCTCAAGCGTGCCAGCTGTCGAGTCATCTGTTCCCCTTCGGCGCGGCAGCGTCGCACTTCACGCTCGTCGCCGCTCGCCGCCGCGAGTCGCTCCGCTTCGGCCCACTCGCTCCGGCGTCGCTCGGTCTCGTCGATCGTCGGCAGGTCGTCGCGATACGGCACGTCGATCGTCACGTCGCGCCAGTTCCAGACGGCGGCGTCATCTCGGCGCTCGGCGTCGATCGGACGATGGGCCCAGGTTCCGATCCAGGTGCCGGACAGCACCGCGCCGGCATACTCGAACCGCGTTTCGGCCGCCGGCATCGTTTCCAAAACCGCTGCCGCAGCATGGCCCACCTGCCGCCCGTTTCGGTCGGCGACCGCGACGTCGCCGACAAAGCCGTCACGCGGACCGAGCTCTCCCGACGCCCCTTGCAGGAACAGGCACGGAACGTCGCGATCGCGGCGAATCGTCTGACGCATCGCGCCGACCCAATCGGGACTCAGCAGCGTGTTGTCCCACGCCAGGGTCGTCGGGTGGCAGGCGTAGTTGACGATCGTCGCCAGCGGAGCCCCGTCGGCGGTGTCGATCCGAGCGACGATCAGCGTGTCGTCGGCCGGACCGGTCGGGTCGAAGCCGCAGACCGGATGCCCTCGTTCCGCATCGAACCGATCGCGATACGCCGCCAGGTCGCAGCGACCGTTGCCGTAGACGATCCGCGCCGAGACGGCCGAGGTGCGCGCTTGGTCGGCCGCATCGGCCAGATCGGCGATCAGTCGATCGAGATACGGCCCGATCAGTTCGCCTCCCGGATACTCGGAGCGGGTCCGCGACATCCAGCCCGAGCCGTGCGTGTGACTGAGCGAGACCAGGATCGCCGCGGTCGGCAGGCCGGTGCGAGTCGCGATCGCGTTGCGGATCGCGTCCGACTCGGCTCGATCCAGAATGCAATGATCGAGCGTGACGATCATTCGCGCGCCGATCGCGTCGTCGACTTCCGCGGCCGCACTCCCCTCCCCTCCCCTGCTCCGTTCGTCACTCGCCTCTTCCGGAGCGAGCCACAGGAGCGCCGCTTCGAGCGGTCGATGGACGCCGGTCGAGCGGTCGTGCAGCGCGGCGCCCCACATCCGGTGATAGATGCCGACGGGCGGCGTGATGTCGCGCCAGGCGACTCCGGCCCGCACACGAGCCTGCGGCGTTTCGAGCACGTTCATGCTTCGTTCTCTCCGAGCGAATCGGCGGGGGGATCGAGCAGAGCCCACAGAAGGGCGCCGATCACCATGATCGACGCGAAGAAGAAGAGCATCACGTCCCAGTTGCCGGTCCAGGCGACCAGCAGTCCCGCCGCGAGCGGAAAGCAGCTCGCGCCGAGATTGCCGCACATGTTCATCAGACTGAACACCGTGGCGACTCGCTTGCCGCCGAATTCGATCGCGACCGTATAGCCGCTGACTCCGCCGAAGTTCGAACAGAAGACGCCGATGCTGATCAGCACGACCGCGGCGGTATTGTCCGCGACGAACCAGCTGGCGACGACCAGCGCCGCACAGCCGAGCATCCCCCCGATCGCGATTCCCTGTCGAGCCAGACGTCGACTGCCGGATCGGCGCAGGATCCAGTCCGAAGCGAACCCGCCGGTCAGACTGCCGATCGTCGCTCCGATGCCGGTGATCGTCGCGAGACTCCCCGATTCGAACTGCGACGCTCCGCGCGCCTCCTGCAGAAAGGTCGGGTACCACGTCATGAAGAAGACGTTCGCGCCGGCTCGAAAGAACTGCTGACCGCACAGCAGCCACAAGGTCGGGCGTCCGAGCAGACGCTTCCAGTCGACCGGCGTTCGCGCACCGGTCTCGCCGCTCCGAGGCAACGCTCGCACCGGAACCGTCACCAGGAACAGGACGACCCACAGGTAGCCGGGATCGCGAAGGCGAGAAACAGGTAACGCCAGCGATAGTACGCCGTCGGCTCGTCGAGCGGCAACTGCGCCAGGAACCACGCGGCGAGCAGCGGCGCGATCGTGCCGCCGACCTGCATGCCGGCGGCGAGCAGCCCGGAAGCGCGAGCCTTCTCGCCGGCCGGAAACAGCTGCCCGATCGCCTTGGCCGCACTCGGAAAGATCCCCGCCTGGCAGATGCCCATCAGACCCCAGATCAGCATCAGCGAAACGAGGCCGGTCGCGACTGAGGCGGCTGCGGTGCAGGTGGTCCAGAGCAGACAGAAGAGGACCGCCGCCGAACGACTCCCCAGGCGATCCGCGACCCAGCCGCTCGGCACCTGCATCAGCGCATAGCCGAAGTACCACGCGCTCTGGACCATCCCCATGTCGCGAGCCAAATCGGCGAAGCCGAGGTCACCTGCGATCTCTTTGGCCGGCACGCCGAGCGCCGCTCGCTGCACGTAGGCGATCGCGGCGATCGAGCAGAAGAGCGCGAGCGTTCGATAGCGCATCGTCCGGCCTCACTTCGACTCGCGTCTTGCGTCTGACCTGATCTGCCGCGATCGACTCGGGCACGATCGATTCGAGCGCTGGCGACTCAAGCGAGGCCAGCGGCCCCTCGAACCGAGAACGCGCCGTTCAGGACTTGGGGCGAGCGGCCGATGCGCTCCGCACTGCGTGCTCCAGACGCTCGAACAATCGGTCGACCTCGGCGAGCGTCTCGGGGTCGGGATCCCATGAGTACGGACGACGTCGCCGCGCGTCGGCGAACAGACCGCGGCGGACCATCAGATGCTTCTCGATCGCCAGGAAGCCGTCGAGCCCCGCCTGGAGCTGCAGCGCAACGATCGCCGAAATCGGGAACGACAGGCGATACGCCGAGTCATCGTCATGGCGCTCGAGGGCTTGCCACAGCAGGACGACCGCGTCGAGCAGGTCCATGCCGGGCATCGTGCCGGCGATTCCGCGACGGTACGAGTCGACGAGCAGGATGCCGCCGGAGCCTTCGAAGATCCGAGCGCGTCCGTCGGTCGCGTCGCGCAGCGCCGACAACTGCGGTCCGATCGGCGACCCCTCGGGCTTGAAGACGATCTTCTCGCTGCCGTAACGCTCGAGCAGTTCGACGCAGACCGCCAGCGGTATCGACTGGCCGACATAACCCGAAGCATCCTGCACGATGATCGGAATGCCGACGCCTTCGGCGAGCGTCCGGTAGTGCGCGACCATCGCGTCGACCGACAGGCGAGTCATCAGCGGCGGGACCGCCATCACGCCGTCGCAACCGGCTCGCTCCGCCGCCGCGGCATACTCGAGCGATTGTCGGGTACTCTCGGCGCCGACCGCCGCGAAGACCGGTCCGCGTCCCGCCACCGACTCGACCAGCAGTTCGGTCAGCTCCAGTCGCTCGGCAGACGTCAGTCGCAGGATCTCCGAGACCATGCCGGTCCCCATGCCGACCGCGCCGACCGCGAACGCCCAGTCGATCGAGCGGCGAAAGGAGTGCCGATCGATCCGATCGTCGGCGGTCAACGGCACATGCACGATCGGCAGCACGCCGTGCAGACGATGCGAAGGTCGTGAAGTGGTCGTGGTGGAGGCGAGCATGGCGTGGTCGGGCTCGTGGAGGTGTGAGTGGGCGGGAGTTCAGTTGCCGCGGCGGGGAAGGGGAGGGGGCGACGATGAACGGGAATATCGTGAGAGGAGCCCCGTTGCGCGAGCGAATCAACGCGAACCGGAACAGGGCCGCTCACCAGTCGCCGACGCTTCCGTCCGAGAGAAAGACGCGCTGCAGGATCTCCTGTTCGAACGGATGACGTCGGACCGCCTCCTCGTCGATCTCGATGCCGAGGCCGGGACGCGTGTTGGGGCGGACGATTCGTCCCTGGCGCTCGACGACATACCCTTCTCGCACCACCTCGCTCCGCCACGGCACGTCCTCATGGACGGTTTCGCAGATGACGTAGCTCGGCTGCGAAAAGCCGAACTCCAACGAGGCGGCGGTGCTGACCGGACCTTGGGGATTGTGCGGCGCGAGCGCGACCCGGTACGCCT
>CAZZBI010000108.1:0-14957 GCA_964652385.1 uncultured Pirellulaceae bacterium
CCCTGAACAGCGTCTTCTACCTGAGCCGTCCGGTCGAGAACGTGCCGTACGAGTACTACCTGGCGTTTCGTACCGCCGAGCAGCGCCGCCCCGAACTGCAGCGATCGATCGCCTACCGATCGGTCCGCGCCGCCGAAGATGCCCGTGAGCTCGCTCTGGCCGGTTCGCTCGGCATCGGTGGAGGCCTGCAGCAGTGGCTGCTCGACGAAGCGGCCGCACAGGCGACACGGGCCGAATCGACGCCGTTGGGGCTCGATCAGCCCGGCATGTTCTCCAATCTGACCGGTCTCGCGATCCCGCTCTGCCTGGGCGACTACTTTCGCGAGTATCGAGTCGTCGGGACGACCCCCGATCTCTTCGACAAGCTCGTCTTCGATCCCGAACGGAACCGGACCTACACCTTTTCCGAAGGACGCAATTTCGTGACCTTCTCGGAAGAGAACGGTTACTTCGAGTGCGTCGTCGGACATTCGGTCGCCCGAGCGGCCGGCGTGAAGATCGGCGATCGGATCAACCCGGTTCACGGCGACCCGAACGATCCGAACGCCCACGAGCATGCCCAATCGTTCAAGGTCGTCGGGATTCTCGCGCCGACCGGCACGCCGAACGATCGCGCCGTCTTCGCGAACATGGAAGGCTTCTTCCTGATCAACGACCACGCCAATCCGGTCGACGAACGCGAGACGACTCCGTCCGAGGAAGACGAGGAGCTGATCGACCTGCTCGGCGCGGATCGCCCGGTGCGTCGCGCGCCGATGCCCGAAACGCGTGATGTCGCGTGGCGCCCCGATGCCGAACTGATTCGCGGCGAGGACGCGGCAAGTACCGATCCGTATGCCTTCGAGCCGCTGCCGATCGAACAGCGCGAGGTGACCAGCATCCTCGTGCTCGCCGACGACGAACTGACCGGCGGCGACATGGCGGCGATCCACATCAGCAACATGATCAACGCCGGCGTGCTCGAAGGGACGCTCAAGTGGTCGAGCTATCGGCCGATCCGCGCCCAGCGCTCCGCTCAGGCCTGCCAGCCGGTGATGGAGATCGAACGGCTCTTTCAGACCGTCGTCGAACCGATCCAGTCGCTGCTGCTCGTGCTGACGACGATGATCTGCGTCGTCTCGGGAATCAGTATCCTGGTCAGCATGTACAACTCGATGAGCGAGCGGCGGGCCGAGATCGCGGTGATGAGGGCTTTGGGGGCCAATCGCGAGACGATCATGGCGATCGTGCTCTTCGAGGCGGTGATTCTCGCGGCGATCGGCGGAGCGTTCGGATGGCTCGGTGCGCATGCGGTCAACGTCTTCGCGTCGCCGCTGATCGAAGACCGAACCGGAGTTTCGCTCGGGTTCCTGAGCATCGTGCCGGCCGAACTGATGCTCCTCCCCGGTCTCTTCATTCTCGCCGTGCTCGTCGGACTCTATCCGGCCTTTTCGGCCTATCGGACCGACGTGTCGAAGTCGTTGGGGAAGTGAACGCCGCGTCGCCGAACGTCTCCCGAGCCGCTCGCATCGCTCCCCCGAGGAACGCCGCATGACTCCGCCGGTTGCCTGGGAGTGGCTGACGTGGGGAGTCGTCGGTGCGCTGCTCGGAGCGGCGATCAATCGCGCGACGGTCGTCTGGCGTTGGTTCCTGCCGCTTCCGTACGGCCCCTGGTCTCCCCCTGCCGAATCGGGCGGCCGACGAACCTGGTTCGATCGACTGCCGATCGTCGGCTGGATCGCGTTGCGTCGCGAAAGTCACCTGCATGGTCGCGGCTACTGGATCCGACCGCTGACGGTCGAACTGATCGCCGCGATCGCATTGCCCCTGTTCCTGCACTGGAGTCGGGTCGATGGCGGACTTCCGACCGGTTGGTTCGCCGCAGCGAACGAGGCGGACGCGACGGCCTACTGGAGTCGATGGGGGCTGTGGCGATTCCTGGCCGGTATCGCGTTGCTTTGGGGAATGGCGGTCGCGACGCTGATCGACTTCGACGAAAAGACGATTCCCGACCAGGTTACCGTTTCGGGAACGTTGCTCGCCCTGCTCCTGGCCGCGGTCGGGATCGAGACGCGACTGCCGATCGCTCCTTACTCCACGACCGGACCGTGGACCGCAGCCGTCGCCGATCCGCCGCCGCTCCCTGCGCTGATGCCGCTGACGCTCGCCAGCCCGATCGATCACCGTTGGGACCGGACCGATTACTGGGCGTCCGAGCAGAGCGGACTCGGAATCGCCCTGGCGGTCATCGTCGTCTGGTGGGCCGCGCTGCTCCCCAAGACCGTCACCTGGCGCTACGGCGTGATGAAGGGAATCGATCTGATGGTCGCGAGCGTACTGCGCCCCGCGCGCCGCCGTCGCGGTCGCCTCGCCCCTGCACCGCGTCGCATGCGACCGCTGACGCGCTGGGTCACCGCCGCCGGCATCGCGGCCGCGGCGATCGTCGCCGTCGGCTGGTGGCGCGGAGGGGAAGTGCGCGAGGCGATGATGTCGGCGATCGTCGGGATGGCGGTCGGCGGCGGAGTCGTCTGGATCTTCCGGATTCTCGCCGGTGTCGGGATGGGGCGCGAGGCGATGGGGTTCGGTGACGTGACGCTGATGGGGATGATCGGAGCCTTTCTCGGTTGGCAGCCTTCGCTGATGATCTTCGGGATGGCTCCCTTCACGGCGATCGCCGTCGTGATCCTTCAGCGACTCGCGACGCGCGAGCCCGAGATCGCTTTCGGCCCCTATCTCTGTCTCGCCGCCCTGATCGTGATGCTCCGTTGGAACGCCATCTGGAACGAATGGGCAGCCGACTACCTGCGACTGGTCGGCGACATGCTGATCGAAGGGGGCGTGTTGGGGATCGTGCTCGCCGCCTTCCTGCTCTTCGGTTTCGGGCAGTACCGGCGCATGGCCGATCGAGCCGAAGCGGAGCGGTTCGGTTCCGAGCGCAGCTGATCTGCGGCGAATCGCCGGGCGAGCGTTCGGCGATCGGTCGCGCTCCCCGTGAGCTCTCCCCTGCCTCTATAATCGCGGACTCGCTCGGACCGTGACGCGAGCTCCGATCGCCGCCGATCGCTTCGCGCCCGGTCTCCCTTCCGGAGTTCGGCTCATGCGCCGCGCATCCCTTCGCTCGCACTCTCCGTTCGGCTCGTCCTCTCTGAGCCTCGCGTCTCGGTCGCTCGGCCTGGTGTTCCTCGTCGTCGGCATTGCCGCCGGTCAGGAGGAAGCGAGTCGCTTGCCGCAGCGTCTGGTCTTCGAGGCCTACGAGAACGGCAACTGGGAGCTCTTCACGATCCGTTCGGACGGGACCGATCGAGTCAATCTGACCGCCACGACCGACCGCCACGAACTCTATCCGCAGGTCTCGCCCGACGGTCGCTTCATCGCGTTCCTGTGCGACGAGGAACGCGACGGCAAGACGGTTCGCAGCGTCGAGCGGATGGCGATCGACGGAAGCGGACGGATTCGCATCGAAGAAGCGGTTCGCGAACCGGCCTGGAGTCCCGACGGTCGTTCGATCCTCTTCGCCAAGCAGGAGTTCGAACGCTTCGACATCGCCGACTATGTCTCGAAGGGCCTGCGGGTCCATGACGTCGAGACCGGGACGACGCGCGACGCGAAGAACGAGACGATCCACCACATCTACAACCCCAACGTCTCGCCCGACGGACGCTGGCTCGTCACCACCGTTCACGGCGGCATGGGGTTTCGGCACGGGATCATCGCGGTCGAGATCGACGGCGAACGGGTCATGGACCTGAAGATACCGGGGTGCCGTCCTTCGCTTTCGGCCGACGGATCGCGCATTGCCTGGAGCAGCGACGATCACACGATCAGCGTTGCCGAACTGACCTGGAGCGACGACGGCCCGCGTCTGTCGAATCCGCGCGTCGTTCACCACGAAGAGACGCTTCATACCTATCACCCCGATCTGACTCCGGACGGCACTCATGTCGTCTTCAGTCTGGGGCCGGGAGGACGTGTGCTGGCGGACGGCCCCGGAACGCACACGCAGGTCGCCGAGATGATCGGCGTCAAGGGGCGCTGGAACTTGGTCGTCCGTCGCATCGACTCGGATCAGCCGCTCCGCTTCCTGACGACCGGCGAGGATGCGACGAGCAAGGAAGCGGACTGGATCCCCGACTCGAATCGCTAGATTCGCGAGCGAGTTCTCTTCCTCTCCCCTGCTCCGTCCTCTCTTGTCGGAAGGTCCGATGAATCGCTCGCAGTTCTCAGCTCCCCGGCCGACTCTTGCGGCATCGATTCGGCGCCGGTCGGTCGTTATCGCGTCGCTCTTCTTCGGCATCGCCGTCGTCGGCTGCGGTGATACGGATCGCTCCGGCGCCGATCGTCCGGTGGGCGAGACGTCCGGCGAAAGACCGAAGATCGTGTTCTTCACCGGCAGCGGCATCGAGATGCTGCCGGTGCTGGGCGGCACTTTCCGCATGGGAAGCGGCGAAGGGATCGAAGGACCTCGCCATGACGTCACCGTGTCGACCTTCCTGATGGATCGGTACGAGGTGCGTCAGCGCGAGTTCGCCTCGCTTCAGTTGCCCGATGCGTCGCACTTCAAGGGAGACGATCAGCCGGTCGAGATGGTCCGTTGGTCCGAAGCGGCCTTGGCCTGCAATCAGCGGTCGCTCGCCGAGGGGCTGACCCCCTGCTACGACGAAGCGACGTTCGCTTGCGACTTCTCCGCCGACGGCTATCGACTGCCGACGGAAGCCGAATGGGAGTACGCGGCACGAGCCGGAGACGAGGCGCCCCATCCGCCGGGAAGCCCGCCGCGCGAGCTGGCTCGCATTGCCTGCTTCGCCGACAACAGCGGCGATCGGGCGCGTCCGGTCGGACTCGGTCGTCCCAACGCCTGGGGCTTTCACGATCTGCTCGGCAACGTCGCGGAGTGGTGCCATGACTTCCACGCCGACGATGCGTACGCTCACTCGGAAAAGGTCGATCCGACCGGCCCGCCGACCGGCGAACTCAAGGTCCTCCGCGGCGGCTCGTGGCGATCGACGGCGGACGAGTGTCGAGTCACCGCACGCTTTCGGGACGAGCCGGGGATCGACGACGCCTGTTTCGCTCAGGACGCCTACGGATTCCGGATGGTCCGTCGACCCAATGCCGACGAAGCGGCTCGACTGACGCCTTCGGACCGGGAGCCGTGACGGAGCGATGCTCTTTCACACCTGGACGTTCGCGTTCTTCTTTCTGATCGTCTGGATCGGCTACGTCCTGTTGCGGCGCGGGCCGCTGGCGCTGCCGTGGCTTCTTGCCGCGTCGTACCTGTTCTACGGCGCCTGGCGTCCCGCCTATCTGCTGCTGATCGTCTACTCGACGCTCGTCGATTACGTGGCGGTCGAAGGGATGGCTCGCACCGGTCGCCGCGGTCTCTGGCTCGCGCTCAGTCTGATCAACAACCTCGGTCTGCTCGGACTGCTGAAGTACGGCGACTTCGTCATCGGCAATCTCGATTCGCTCTGCGTCGCGTTCGGACTCCCGCGTCCGCCGTCTCCGCCCGGATGGGAACTGCCGGTCGGTATCTCGTTCTACACCTTCCAGTCGCTCAGCTATACGATCGACTTCTGGCGAGGGCGGATCCCGCGCGAGTCGAACCTGATCCGCTTCGCGACGTACGTCGCCTTCTTTCCGCAGCTGGTCGCCGGACCGATCGAACGCTGCAGCTCGCTCCTGCCGCAACTGGTCGAGCGCCGGCCGATTCGTCCGGGCGATCTCGCCAGCGGAGCCTCCTGGTTTCTGGTCGGCCTGTTCAAGAAGCTGGCGCTTGCCGATCAGCTCGGGCCGATCGTCGACCGGGTCTACGCCGATCCTTCGCGCTGTGACGGACCGACGGTGATCGCGGCGACCTTCGCGTTCGCGTGGCAGATCTATTTCGACTTCAGCGGCTACTCCGACATGGCGCGCGGAGCTGCGCGGGCGATCGGTTTAGACCTGATGGTCAACTTCCGACATCCGTACCTGGCGACCGGCCTGGCCGACTTCTGGGCCAGATGGCACATCAGTCTTTCGCAGTGGTTCCGCGACTATCTGTACGTGCCGCTCGGC
Source organism: uncultured Pirellulaceae bacterium (assembly GCA_964652385.1). GTDB lineage: Bacteria > Planctomycetota > Planctomycetia > Pirellulales > Pirellulaceae > UBA11682. The sequence continues at coordinate 6,034 of CAZZBI010000108.1, forward strand.
GGGAATCGGGTCGGTGCCGTCCGTTGGAGCTTCAACATTCTCGTCACCTTTCTCGCGAGCGGATTGTGGCATGGCCCCGCCTGGACGTTCGTGCTGTGGGGAGCTTGGCATGGGATCGGGCTCGTCGCGCTTCGTCCGCTGGAACGCCGCGGAATCTGGAGTCGCGTGCCGTGGGCGCTCCGCTTCGGGCTGGTGCAGACGTTCGTCCTGATCGGATGGAGCATGTTCCGAGCCGGGTCGACGGCCGATCTGATCGAGTTGGTTCGCGCCTGCGGACGGTGGGAGGGAATTCCCGACACCCTGCCGCTCGGAACGCTCCTGATGATCCTCGCCGTCTGGATGCACGAAGGGCTTTCCGAATCGCGATGGAGTCGCCTGGTAAGGCATCCGCTCGTGGCCGGTGCGCTCGCCGTCGGCATGATCGTCTACCTGGCGGTCGTTCCGCTCGCCGGCAGTTCGGCGTTCATCTACTTCCAGTTCTGAGACCGAGCACCGAGGCCTGCGATGAACGCATCATCGAGCGATCCGTCCGCGAGTCGGCTCCGCACGGCATTGCCGCATGCGGACGCGCCGATCCACGCCGACGCCGTCGCTCATCCGACCCGCCAGCCGGCCGATGACCCGTCGATCGCGATTCCGCTCGGGCCGAGCGCCTGGATCGTCGTCGCCTTGGTCGCCCTGGTCATGCTGGCGGCCCTTCCGCTGGCGAACGAATGGCGCGAGCCGTTTCGACCGAGCGAAGACTGGCGGCAGCCGACCGAAGCGGCGGAGGACTACTGGCAGTTCCGTCGGTTCGAGCGACAGGTCGTTCGAGACGGGGCGCTCCCGATCCTCGGCGACTCGGCGGTCTGGGGGCTGTATGCGAAGCCGAGCGAGACGTTGTCGGCCGAGCTGAGTCGGCGACTGGGGGGCCGACCGGTCGCCAATCTCGGTGTCCAAGGGCTGTCGCCGCTGACGCTCGAAGGACTCCAGTCGCTTGCCCCGTGCGATTCCCCTCCCCTGTTCCTCTTCAATCCGATCTGGATGACCTCGCCGCGCCGCGATCTGGCCGCGATCGCCGAATCGTCCGATCTCGCCCGTCTGAATCACGTCATGCTGCTTCCGCAGGGGTTCGATCTGCCGGCCGCCTATACGCCGACGCTCGAGGAGCGATTGTCGAGACTGGCCGACCGCACCCTGATTATCCGACAGTTTTCCCAGCACCTGCGGATCGATGATCTCGGCGGTCGCGATCTCCCCTCGTGGCTCCGCGAGCATCCGCGCGCTCTTCCGTGGCAAGGATTCGACGGACGAGTGCTCGCTCCGCGGGACGAGCCGGGAGAGCCGGTGCGGCGACGGGCACCGTCGGAGCGCGAGACGACCTACGACTGGATGGAGCCGGAGGAGTCGAACCAGTACCGAGCCTTCGTGCGGACGGCGCTGCGACTGCGCGATCGCGGATCGCTCCCCTTCGTCGCCATCGCTCGGCTCGATCCGACCGGGCGGAGCGAGAGCTGTCTCGAGCAGGAACGGAGGATCGCCGAGCGATTGCGGAGCGACCTGGCGGCTGGCGGCATTCCCTCGCTGCGGCTCGAAAACGGCGTCGACAGGATGGCCGACGCGAGCCATCCGACTCCCGACGGCTACCGGGCTTGGGCCGACGAACTGATCGCCTCGACCGAGTTCGGTCAGTGGCTCGCGAATCGATCGCCGTCAGCGCCTCGGTGAATGCCACACCCCTGGCGCCGTGTCGCTGGACGACCTGCCTCGAATTGCCGACCGAGAGGTCCGATCGCTTTCGGCGGGCATCGGTCGCAGCGGACCGTCGCGCGGCTGACCTTGTCCGGCCGAACGCCCTTTGCTAACGTCCCGCCCGATCCGGGAGACGGGGGGAAGCCGGCAACGGACAAGGGTCATGATGTCGCATCGCACATACGCTCTGGTCGGGCTCTGCCTGCTGGTGTTGCCGCTCGGCTGCGCCCGCAACGGTGCGCCCCGACCGGGAACGTTGGGAGCGACGATGCAGCCGGCTGCCGATCCGCAGCTGACGGCCGAGCTTCAGGATCTCGGCTCCCGACTCCGACGGTTCGATGCCGACAACACCGAACTCCACACGCAGGTCGCTCGGCTGCAGCAGCAGCTGAACGTGACCGATGAGGCGAAGGTCATGCTCAAGGAGCAGTTGGCGCTGACCTCGCAACGGCTCGAAGCGGCCGAAGTCGCGCGGGTCGAGACCGATCGCCGATTGAGCGCTCTCCAGGCGTCGCATCGCTCCGAAATCGGAGCGACGATCTCCGCCAACACCAGTCTGGGACGCGAGCTGCAACTGGTCGAAGTCGGCGGACTCGACGTCCGTCAGGACGGCGACGTCATCCGGATCGAGCTCCCTGCCGACTCGCTGTTCAATCCCGGCACGACGCAGCTCAGCGCTACCGGAGCCGCTCAGCTCGATCAGGTCGCCGCGGCGATCCGGCGTCACTACCCGCGACAGATCATCGGTATCGAGGCGCACTTGGATTCCCAGTCGGCGGTCGGAGCGACCTACACGCCGCATCAGCTGACCGCGACTCAGGCGCTGGCAGTCGTGCACCAGCTGATGCGAGCCGGTGGGCTTCCCGAACGTCAGCTCTTTTCCATGGGGCTCGGTTCCAACCGCCCCCGCTTCTCGAACGGCGACGCTGCCGGTCAGGCCCGCAATCGAAGGGTCGATGTGGTGATCTATCCCGAGTCGTACGAAAGCACCTGATCGATTCCCGCCGGCCTCGGCAATCGGCGGACGCCCCTCGCGCCCCGTTCGCCCCATGGCTCGCGACCTCCCCTTCGATCAGACTGTTTCGATCCGATCGGCGCGAACTTCGACCCCTCGAAGCGGCTCCGGATCCTCGGAGCGGCTCGGTGACCGCTCCGCGACCGACTCCTTCCGGCGACGGCAAGCAGCACACGATGGCGATCGCGATCATCGACTACGGCATGGGCAACCTTCGCAGCGTGCAGAAGGCATGCGAACATGTCGGCGCCGAGACCGAGATCACGCGGCGACCGCAGACGATCCTCGACGCCGAACGGGTGATTCTCCCGGGAGTCGGCGCGTTTCGCGACGCGATCGCCGAACTGAAGCGACTCGATCTCGTGACGGCGATTCGGGACCGAACGGCAGCGGGACGCCCGCTGCTCGGCATTTGCCTGGGGCTTCAGCTGCTCTTCGACGTCAGCTACGAAGAGGGGGAGCATGAGGGGCTCGGCATCGTTCCGGGGAAGGTCGTTCGGTTCGACCTTCCTCGCGAGTTCAAGGTGCCGCACATGGGGTGGAACCAGGTGATTCGCCCCGTCGGTGTCACCGGGTTTCCGTCGGTCGCGGACGGCGAGTACTTCTACTTCGTTCACTCGTATCACGTCGTTCCGGACGACCCGAGTTGGGTCGCTCTCGAATCGGATTACGGGGGGCGGTTCTGTGCCGCGATCTCGCGCGGTCCCCTGGCGGCGACTCAGTTCCACCCCGAAAAGAGCCAAGGGGCGGGACAACGTCTGTTGGCCGATTTCGCCGGGACCGCGACGGTTTCCCGCTGAGACGAATCGCGTCGTGAATCGGGGATGGTAGAGCTCCGAACGCCGGGTGACCGACGACGAAACACGAGGCGCTTTCCCGGCTTGCTCCGCTTCTCCGCTCAACCCGTTTGACGTTGTTCGGCGGACCCCCTCTCGGCTACATTGCCCCGCGGCGGCATCCCGGCCGCCTCGCATGATCGGTCCGATCGTCGTTGCGCCGAGCGCGGAGCGCGACGACCGCCGGTCATCGGAACGACCGAACGGAATCGGTCGCTGCTCAATGAGGGCGAGCCATGGACGGAAATCGAGCGACGACGGTCGTGACGGTGGTCACGAGCAATTGTCTGGCCGGCGCCTTGTCGCTCAGCCGCTCGTTGCGCCATTGGCATCCGGATTGGCGGTTGGTCGTCTGGGTCATCGATCCCGAACCGGAGTCGCAGGCTGCGGTCGCGGACGAACTCGACTGTCGCGATGCCTCGCGACTGGTCCGAGAAGGCTGGGGACGTTTCTCGTTCCAATACACGCCGCTCGAACTGGCCTGTGCGCTCAAGCCGGCGGCGCTTCGCCAGGCGCTCGACGACGGAGCGGTTCGCGCGATCTGGCTCGATACCGACATCGTTCTCTACGGACCGCTCGATGAGGTCGCCGCGGGCGCCTCGGATGATTCGATCTGTCTGACGCCGCATCTGACTCGGCCGCTGCGCGAGGACGGAACGCTGCCGTCGGACGGATCGATCCTGCGGAGCGGAATCTACAACGCGGGTTTCGTCGCCGTCTCGGCCACCGGAATCGGCCGCGACTTTCTGGACTGGTGGGGAGCTCACTGTCGTACCGAGTCGATCGTCGACATCGCGACCGGTCTGTTCGTCGATCAGAAGTGGCTCGATCTGGTCCCTGTCCTCTTCGATCAGGTGCGTGTCCATCGACGAGTCGGCTTCCATACCGCCTACTGGAATCTCGACGGGCGTCGGGTCGATCGCGACGAACAGGGGCTGACGGTCGACGGCGAACGAGTCGTGCTGTTTCACTTTTCCGGAGTCGATCCGCGGAACCCCGAGTCGCTCTCGAAGTACCAGGATCGGATCCGACTGGACGAGCATCCGGTGGTGGCCGAGGAGCTGCGCCGCTATCTGGCGCGACTCGACGAATGCGGAGCCGATCGCTTCTCGCGGATCGAGTATCGCTTCGGGCGACTGTCCGACGGCCGGCCGATCGAGGAAGGATGGCGCGAGGCGGTGCGTCGGAACGACCCGCGACTGGATCGTTTCGACGATCCTCGCGATGTCGCAGCGCATCCCGAGCTGACGGCGATCTTCGAGAGTCTGACCGCTCAATACGCTCGGATTCGCGCGGACTGGTGCCTGAGACCGATCGTTCCGGAACGCAAGACGCTCAAGCGTCGCGTGCGGAAGTGCCTGGCGCGCATCGGGCTCTGGCGGCCGGCGGCCTGAGCCGGGAGCGTCGTTCGCCGCGAACGGACTCGCGGCCGACATCGGATCGGATTCGAGGAACGGAATCGACGACCATGCGGATCTTCTACGACGGCGCGATCTTCGGCATTCAGTCGGCCGGCGGCGTCAATCGCTACGTCGAGAAGCTGATCGAACATCTTCCCGGCGACTGTCGACCGCATCTGGTGACCACCGAACCGCTGAGGCATCGTCCGCCGCATCCGGCGCTCGAAACCCGAGTCAGCGCGGTTCCGAACGCGTTCGCCTGGTCCCGGCCGCTGAGCAAGCACTGGTCGGCGTGGAGCTGTCGGCGCTACCTGAACGCGGTCCGCCCCGACGTCGTTCATCCCTCGTACTACGCCACGATCGCTCGCGAATCACTCTGGCGCCGCTCCGGCGCGATCGTCGTGACGGTCTACGATCTGATCCACGAGAAGTTTCGCGAGATGCTGCGCGGGAGCGAGAAGCAGATCCGCCTGAAGCGTCGGGCGGTCGAGCGAGCCGATCACCTGATCTGCATCTCGGAGAACACTCGCCGCGATCTGATCGAATACTACGGCGTTCCCGAATCGCGGACGAGCGTGGTACCGATCGCCGCCGATCTGTCGGTTCCGGCGGGAGCGGCGGAAGTGCCGGTCGGAGACCGCTTCCTGTTCGTCGGCAGCCGAGCGCCGTACAAGAATTTCGATCGACTGCTTCAGGCGTTGGCGCGGATCCGAACGAGCCGTCCGTCGATCGGACTCGACTGCGTCGGCCCCGAGTTCTCGAGCGACGAACGTCAGCGGATCGCAGCGCTCGGTCTTACCGATGCCATCACGGCGCTCGGACAAGTGAACGACGAGCTGCTGGTCGACGCCTATCGACGCTCGATCGCCCTCGTCTATCCGTCGCTCTACGAAGGCTTCGGGCTCCCGCCGTTGGAGGCGATGCGAGTCGGGACGCCGGTCATCTGCAGCGGCACGTCGTCGCTCCCCGAAGTCGTCGGCGATGCTGCGCTGTCGGTCGATCCGACCGATGTCGACGCGATCGCCGAACGGATGGCATGGCTTGCCGATGATCGCTCGCGGCGCGAAGGGCTGATCGAGGCCGGTCGGCGGCGGGCGAGTCGATTCGGTTGGCAGCGGATGGCGGACGAGACGGCGGCGGTCTATCGGCAGGTCGCGTGACGCGAGTCGCGTAAGGCGGCGCGGAGTGCAGGACCGAGACGAAACGGATGGCGGAGCGAGGTCAGGGAGTCGCGAGATGGCAGGTCAGCGAAGGATCGTGATCGACGTCACCAGCACGGCGAACACCGATCTCAATACCGGGATCCAACGCGTCGTGCGCCGAATCGTCGAACATGCCGACTCGGTCGGTAAGGAACTCGGCGTCAGCTGCATACCGGTCCAGTTCGTTCGCGGTCGTCTGATCGCCGCACCGAAGGTCGCCGGACGACCCTCCTGGGACGATCGGCTGTTCGGCTCGCTCGGCCGATCGTTTCACGGCGGCCGCGAACGGCTGCGCAAGCGGCTGCGAGCGATCTCGCCGAATGTCGGCGAATCGGCCGATCGATTCGGACGTCGACTGCGCAAGTTGCTGTATCCCAAGTCGCTCGCGGCCGGCGCCGAGATGGCGTACTGGTCGGCGCGCGGGCGACGAATCGATCTGACCAGCGACGATGTCCTGCTGGCGCTCGATGCGACCTGGGTGCTGAAGTACCCGGAGTTCTATCGGATGGTCCGCAGTCGCGGTTGCCGGGTCTCGCAGGTGATCTACGACCTGATCCCCGTGACTCACCCGGAGTTCTTCGAGACGCGTCTGAGCGAGACGTTCGTCGAGTGGCTCCGGCATGCCCTGACGGTGGCCGACGAGTTCCGCGCGATCTCGGCGACGGTGCGCGATCAGCTCAGACAGCTCCGGCATGTCGAGCCGCGGCTGAGGACCGACGGCGCGATCTCGGCGCTGCGGGACGAGGACATCCATGCGTTTCCGCTCGGAGCCGACCTGCAGGCGGACGATCGGCCGGCGACCGCTCGGGAGTCGCTGCGCACGGCGTTCGACGGCGACGAGCCGGTCTTCTGCAACGTCGGAACGATCGAGCCGCGGAAGAACCACTTGCTGCTGCTCGATGCGATGGACGACTACTGGCAAGCGGGCGGGCGCGGACGCTTGGTCCTTGCCGGACGGATCGGCTGGAAGTGTCGAGATCTCGAAACCCGGCTGCGATCGCATGCCGAAGCGGGACGACGACTCTTCTGGTTGGACGACGCGACCGACGAAGAGGTGCGGTACCTGTACCGCCGCTCGCGCGCCCTGGTCTATCCGTCGATCGTCGAGGGGTACGGGCTGCCGATCATCGAGGCGCTGCATCAGGGGACCGAGGTCTTGGCGAGCGATACGCCGATCCATCGCGAGGTGGGAGGGGATCGCGTGAGCTACTTCGCGCTTGGTCGGACCGACGAACTCGTCGCCCGCCTCGGCGAGTATGCCTCGACACCCAAGGATCCGCGCCGGACGTCGGGCTTCCGCGTGCCGACCTGGAAGGAGAGTTGCCGCGGATTGCTCGAAGGAGTGCTCCGATCGGCCGACCGCGCCGGCGACGGTGCCCGGCCGGCCGAAGGGGAGCGTCGACGAGCGGCCTGAGCGGCGAGCGCCGCGACGACTGGACAAGGAAACGACACGCGAGCGGCGGAGCCGCTCGACGACCGAAGGGAATCGGAAATGAACGCACGACGGGTGGCGATCGTCACCGGAATCAGCGGACAGGACGGCTCGTACTTGGCCGAGGAGCTGCTGGCGCGCGGCTATGAGGTGCACGGCACCTGTCGCGGAAAGGACGGAGTCGTTCCGCGCGTCGCCGAGCTCGACCGCCTGGCTCATCTCGACGGCCGCATCACGCTCCATCCGATCGATATCGTCGACTTCGAGGCGGTGCGCGAGCTGCTGAAGCAGGTGCATCCGCACGAGGTCTACAATCTTGCCGCCCAAAGTTCGGTCGGGCTGAGCTGGAAGCGGCCGATCGAGACGGGGGAAGTGACGGCGCTGGGAGTCACGCGGATTCTCGAGGCGATCCGTTCGGTCGATCCGTCGATCCGCTTCTACCAGGCGGGGAGCAGCGAGATGTTCGGCAAGATCGAGGAGTCGCCTCAGGACGAACGGACCCTCTTCCGTCCGGTCAGCCCGTACGGAGCCGCGAAGGTCTACGGACACATGATCACCGCGAGCTATCGCGAGAGCTTCGGAATGTTCTGTTGCTCCGGGATCCTGTTCAATCACGAATCGCCTCGGCGGAGCGTCGACTTCGTGTCGCGCAAGATCACGCGGACGGTCGCCGAGATCCGTCACGGGCGAGCGAACGAACTTCGTCTCGGCAACCTCGCGGCGCAGCGCGATTGGGGCTTCGCCGGCGACTACGTCAAGGCGATGTACCTGATGCTGCAGCAGGACGAGCCGCGGGATTACGTCGTCGGCACCGGAGTCGTGCACAGCGTGCGCGATTTCGTGCAGGCGGCGTTCGATCACGTCGGTCTCGACTGGCGCGATCATGTCGTGGTCGATCCGGCGTTCTATCGCCCGGCCGATCCCAAGCTCGTCGTCGCCGATCCGACCGCCGCGCGCGAGCAGCTCGGCTGGGAACCGGAGGTGTCGTTCGAGGAGTTGGTGCGGATGATGGTCGATACCGATCTGGCGATCGTCCGCGAAGAGATCGCGACCGAGTCGGAACGGGCGTTGCCCAGTCGCCGAGTCGCCTGAGCGGCGAGGCGAGTGCTCTGCGTCGGGATCAGCCTCGTCGACAATCGCTGCGACTCCCCGCCGTAGTGCGACCCCCCTCGGTCGCACTGATCTGTCGGTAGTGCGCCCGCTCTCGGTCGCACCACGGTTCCGAACCGAGACACGGGGACCCCTGCGCTTGACGCTGCGGGCTGGGGAGGCGGGGGCACGGGGACCCCTTGCTGACGCTGCGGGCTG
>CAZZBI010000109.1:0-14864 GCA_964652385.1 uncultured Pirellulaceae bacterium
ACCTGATCCGCCGTGCCCCGGGAGTCTTCGCGCCGCTCGATCCGGCCGCGACCTGGGCGCGAACGCGCGGGAGTCGGCCGCTGCAGGTGGCGCTGCCGACGCTGGCCGCCGAGTGCGCCCTGAACGTCGGCGATACCCGAGCGGCCGGTACGCTGCTCGATCAGGCGGTCGGCCAGATCGGCCGGAGCGATCTCGGCGCTTCGCTGTGGGCCGGGCGAATCGCCTATCAACGCGCGCACCTGGCCTACCGCAGCGGCAATGTCGTCGCCGGCAACGCGGCGCTCGCCGATGCGATGAAGTATCAGCGAGGCTCCGGACTGTGGCTCTTCCGCATCAACCTGGTCGACACGTTCCGCCGAGCCGACGGCATTTCGGAAAAGGGCGCCGACGAGCTCTACACCGATCTGCTCCGCGACCCGACCGAACGGGATTGGCGCACCGATCCGATGGAGACGCTGAGCGTCGTGCTGACGCCGCACCCGGGCCCCTACGAACGCTGGTTCGACATCGTCGTGGCACGTCGCGAGATCGATCGGGCGATCGACATCGGCGACCGGATGAAACGACATCGTTTCTATTCGACGTTGCCGCTCGGCGGGCGCGACCTGAACTTCCGCTGGCTCGTCGCCGCCCCCGACGACGCGCTCGACCGCGAATCGCTGCAGTTCCGTCAGAAGCTGCTGCTCGACTACGCGATCCTCGTCGATCTGACTCGCCGCATCACGGGGCTCGAAAAGGAACTCGATGCTCTCCCGGTCCGGCCGACAGACGGGTCGCCCGAGCTGCGCGACCAGAAGCGGATTCTCGACGAGCTGGCGGTCGCCTCGACGGCGCTCGAAGCCGCGCTCGGCGATCTGGCCTTGCGACGCGAACCGTCGCCGACGGTGTTCCCCCCTCCCCTGCCGCTCGACAAGGTCCAGGAGCTGCTGGGCGAACGGCAGATCATCTGGAACTTCATCGAGACGTCGTCGGGCGCCTATGCGGCGTTCGTCACCAAGAGCGACTACGCGATCCAGCCGCTGCCGGCGGCCGCCAAGGTGCGCACGCTGACCGCCAAGGCGTTTCGCGAGATGGGATTGGTCGATCGCAATGCCGCGATCTCGGCCCAGACGCTGACGAGCGAGAGCTGGCGCGAGCCGCTCGCCGAGCTGCGCGAGCTCCTGCTCGGCGAACGCAAGAAGGACTTCTGGCTCGCGTTCGACGAACTGGTGATCGTGCCCGACGGTCCGCTCTGGTACCTGCCGTTCGAGGCACTGCCGGTCGAGGTGGAATCGACGGAGCCGCTCGTCGACACGATCGCGATCCGCTACGCTCCGACCCTCGGCACCGCCATTCCGTTTCGCCGCGATGCCTCCTCACCGCGACCGCTCGGCGTGCTCCTGGGCAAGGTCCATCCCAAGGATCCGCCCGAGGCTGCCGTCGCATCGTTCGACAAGCTGCACGAGACGTTCGGTGATGCCCAGTCGTTCGACGGCTCGCTGCCGGGCCCGTCGGCGCTGATCGGTCCGCTCTGCTCGCGCTGGCTCGTGCTCGACGATCTGGCCGATCGAAGCAACACGCCGTACGGCTGGTCCCCGCTCCCCGCCGGCCGCGGCCGCAACGCCGCCGGAACGCTCGACAGCTGGCTCACGCTCCCCTGGCGCTCGGCCGACACGCTGCTGCTCCCCGGCTTCCGCTCGGCGGCCGACAGCGGCCTGAAGAACAATGCCGACGGCAACGAACTCTTTCTCGCCTGCTGCGGACTGATGGCCTCAGGAACCCGTACCGCGATCCTGGCTCGTTGGCGGATGGGAGGAGACGCGACGCAGGACCTGATGGTCGAGTTCCTGGCGACCGGCAATCGCGGCAGTGCCGCTTCGCGGTGGCGCGAGACGATTTCGGAGTTCCGCTCGTCCCCTCTCGATCCGGCGATCGAGACTCGACTGGAGGTCGGCCGCGACCCGTTCCCTGCCGATCGCTCGCATCCGCTCTTCTGGTCCGGCTATCTGCTGATGGACGACGGTCGGCCGGGAGACGCGCCCGACGGAGAAGCGGTCCCGGACCCGGGGCTCCCCGGGCTGAAGTTCCCCGATGCGCCGGGCGAACCGCTCCCCGGTGAAGCCGGCGCCGATGGTGCGGCTCCTGATGCTGATGCGCCGGGCGGAGCCGGTGCGGGCGGCGGTGCTCCGGGTACTGGTGCCCCGGGCGACGGCAGGGCTCCGGACGAGCCGCGGAACGGCAGCGGCGACGGATCGACAGGACGACCGCCTCGTTGAAACGCGTCCTGCATCGAGAGTCCGGCTGACATGCGGCATCGCCGCTCGCGAAACCTCAACCGCCGGTCGTTCGCTCGCCGCTCGCCCCGGCGCCGTCCTCCGTCGTCGACGCGTTCGGCATCCCTTCGGGCCAGGGAAGCGACAGGATGCGAGCGAAGTCGTCGAACTCCTCCCGTTTCACTTCGACCGGCGGCCAGTAGATCCCCTTCCAGATCCGTCCTGCGATCTCTTTCGCCCGCTCGATCGCACCATGCAGGACCGACGGCTCCCATTCGGCGATCCGAAAGCCGTTCTTCGTCCGATCCTTGCCGAGAACGATGAACCCCAGCTGCCAGGCCGAGGCCGGCGCCTGGTCGTCCGCTACGAGCCAGCGGTACATCGGCAACTGCAGGTCGACCCACTCGCCCGCTTTCCGATGCGCCTCGTCCGGCGAGGCTCCTCGGTCGCCGCTCTTGTAGTCCAGCAACACCCGCCGCTCTCCGTCACGATGAAGATCGATCCGGTCGATTCGACCGCGGACCGGGATCTCGAAGGCTCCGCTGACCAGGTGCTTGCCGTCGAACGTCCGTTCGATCGACTCGATCTTCCATCCCTGGTCGACCCACGCCGCCTGATGGTCGGCGAAATCGTGCAGTCGTAACCGGAGCTGTTCGACCTGCAGATCGACGGCCGGCAGGTGTCGCGGCGCGAACCGCCGGCCCACCTCTTCCTGAAGCAGGGCATCGAGCCGATCGCGGATCTTCGCGGGATCCTTCGCATGCTTCCGATCACCGCTTCCGAAGCGCTTCAGCACGTCGTGCATCAGGTCGCCGAACTCTCCGCCGTCCAGTTCGTCCGCCCGATCGTCCGACAGACTCAGGCGACAGATCCGGGCAAGGTAGAAGCGATAGGGACAGGCGAGGTAGCTGCGGAAATCGGTCGGCGTCAGCACCTCGGGACGCCGCCTCGAATCCGGCCGAGGCAACCGACCGCGCAACTCGGCTGACGCCGATTCGTAGGGAGCCTCGGGAGTCAGGTACGCAAGCGGCGGGCGATCGAAGACCTGCAGCGCACGAGTCGCGATCGCTTCGGGTTCGTCGGCGAACCAGAGCCGCGCGGGGACGAGCGGATCCCCTTGGGCGCTGCGTCGCCCCGCGACCAGCGACAACCGGCGACGCGAAGCGACGAGCAACGTCAGGTAGTACGCGTCGCGCGCGTACCTGCGCCCCGAGTGCATGATCCCGAGCTTGCGGCGCAGCGGATTGGGAAGGAGCGGATCGTCCGGCTCGGCGGTCGGCACGCACCCTTCGTTGAAGCTCAGCACGATCGTGTGCGTCGCGTCATCCCAGGGGAGTTCCAACCAACCCTCGAGTCCGAGCGCCCGAGGATCGGGAATCGGCGGGACTCGCTCCCCGGCGATCCGCCCGAGCACCCAGCGCTGCGCCCGTACCGCATCGACGCGCGGCTGCAGTTCCTCGGGCAACCCCTCGATCGCGCGCCAGACGTCGCGCAGCGACTCGAGCACCGCCAACGTTCCGCGGTCCGCCGGATCGTCCTTGTCCAGCGGCCGCTCCCCCAGGAACTCGGCGAGCGTTTCGAGCCAGGCGGTACACCACGCGCCGATCGGCTTCGTTCCCCCTGCCGTCAACTCGCGACACCAGTCGTCGAGCGTCGCGACCGCTCGTACCACGCGCGTCTCGTCCGCTCCGCCGACCTGCGTGTCGACGCTTGCCGGCAGATGGCGGCGCTGATGACGATCGAGTTCTCCGAGCCACGACGCGTTTTCCAGACTCCGGCACAGACGCTCGTAGACCAGCGGATGCCGGACCAGCGAGGCGAGCGAGCGGAACGATCGGGTCGCGAGCCAATCGAGCAGCGATTCCAGGAACCGAAAGGCGGGAAGACGCCGGACCGGAGTTCCTCCGGCCGAGCTGACCGGCAGATCGCAACTCTCGGCGCGTCGCTGCAGGTAGGGCCAGAGCCCCTCGTCGGGCATGCCGATCGACAGCGATTCGCGCGGCACGCTGGGGGCATGTTCCGCGACGAACTCGATCGCCGCCGTCGCCTGATCGTCGGGCGAGTCGACCGTCTCGGTCGTGACGTCGCTCAGCGACAGCGGACGTCGCGCCCATCGCGACTCGATCAGACAGCCGAGCTCGTCGAATCGATCGGCATCCTCTTCGAGCGCGATTCTCAGCACCGTCACGTTCGCCGCGACCTGCTCCAGCATCCGACGGATCGAACGGCTCAGATCGACCGCCGCGACGAGGATCAGCTCGTGATCGGTTGCGCACTCGCCATGATCGATCGCATAACGGCGAGCGGTCTGGCGGTCCCAATAGCCCAGTCGATCGAGACGGGCGAGATAGTCCTCCTGAATTTCGGCCATCCGCGCCCAGCGGCGACGATCTCCGTCCGAAGCGTGCACCTCGCTCCGCTCCGCGACATCGCGCATCGAGAGGATCTCGCCCGCCAGTTCGCGATGGACCGTCTGGAGCGAGGCGGCAAGATCCAGGCGCCCTTCGGCATCGTCGTCGCGCGGCGGAGCGGCCAGCAGATCGTGCAGCGCATCGGCCTTCCGATCGCGCAGCACGGCGCTCCAGACGAAGAGCTGCAGGATGTCGTCGGCAAACGGACGGCGCGACGGATAGAGAAGTTCGGGCAGACCGCCGACGGTGACGATCCGCGGCGGACGAAGCTCCTCGTATCGGTCGGCACAGAGCACGATCAGCCGTTGGAGCAGTCGTCGCCCCGCCGAAGCCGCCGGCACGACGACGACGACCCGATCCAGATCGACTCTCCCCGCGCGGCGATGACGAGCCGCGATCCGCTCGGCCGCCGCCGCGATGATCGGGCCGTCGGGAACCAACGTCTCGATCCGGACCGTGCCCATCCTGCGCTCCCTCGTCAGTCGATCGAATCCGAAGCGTCGCTGCGCGTCACGCCGGCTCGTCGAGCAGCCGATCGACCGACTCCCATCCGTCGAAACGTCGCGATTCGCAGGCGAGCGCTTCCACGTACTTCTGAGCCGCTCCGGTGTTGAAGACGACGACCTCCGCCTCGCGGTTCAGTTCCCCCGATGCGACCAGCGAACGGCACGCGAGCAGACACGCCGCCGTCTCGGGACAGATCGAGATCCCTTCGTCCCGCATCGCGGCGCGCTCCGCGGCGATCAGCTCCTCTTCGGGAACACCGATCGCGCGCCCCCCGCTCTCGCGCAGCGCATCGATCATCAGGAAATCGCCGACCGCGACCGGCACGCGCAGGCCGCTCGCGACCGTCGCCGCATCGGGGAACGGCTTCGCGAATCGCTCCCCTGCTTCCCAGGCGGTGACGATCGGCGCGCAGCCTCGCGATTGGACGGCATACAGCTTCGGCAGACGGGAATGGTCGAGCCAGCCGAGTTCGGCCAGTTCGCGAAATCCCTTCCACATCCCGATCAGCCCCGTCCCCCCTCCGGTCGGATAGAAGATCGCGTCGGGGAGTCGCCAGTCGCATTGTCGAGCGAGCTCGAGCCCCATCGTCTTCTTTCCCTCCAGACGATACGGCTCCTTGAGGGTCGAGAGATCGAACCAGCCGTAGCGCGAACGCCCTTCGAAGACGAGCTTGCCGCAATCGTTGATCAGGCCGTCGACGAGCAGCACCTTGGCTCCGTACGCCTCGGCCTCCAGGCGATTGACGATCGGAACGTCGCGAGGCATGAGGACGACGCAGTCGATGCCGGCGCGAGCCGCATAGGCGGCGGCGGCTCCGCCGGCGTTACCCGCCGTCGGTAACGCGACTCGACGGTGCCCGAACCGCCGAGCCATCTCGATCGCCATCGCCAGCCCCCGAGCCTTGAAGCTCCCGGTCGGCAAGGTCGACTCGTCCTTGATCCTCAATCGATCGAGTCCCAGACGGGCGCCGAGTCGAGGGGCGTCGAGCAGAGGCGTGATCGACTCGCCGAGCGACACCTTGACCGGCTCGTCCCCGACCGGCAGCAGTTCGCGCCATCGCCACATCGTCCCTTCCCGACGATCGAGCGAGTCGCGATCGACCGTGGCGCGGATCTTCGCCAGGTCGTAGCGGACCAGAATCGGGCGATCGGCGTGGGTCTGCCACGATCGATCGGGATCGAGCGGCGTGCCGTCGATCGCCCCTTCGAGAGTCGTCACCCAACGCGTCATGTCTTGCTCGGCCGTCGAGGATGTCGGAGGAAAAGCGAGCGTCGTCGAGGAAGCGGTCGGACGCACCGCCGCGGCCGGGACGAGCGGCCATCTTCCGACCTCTCCGAGCGACGAACAAGGCGGGCGACTGCCCGGCGCCGGTCACGGCACGTAGAATCGGACGTCGGGGCGTTCCGAACCGACTCGCCCCCTCGCCTCCCCTTCCTCACGCGAATCCCTCGTCGATGGCTTCCGAACCCTTCTCCGACGAACGGTCGAATCCGCTCGAGCCGCAACGGTTCGGCGACGGCGACGACTTGCCGATCGCCGAGAGCGTGTTTCCGACATCGGCCGACTCGGCGAAGTTCGAGGCCATCGACGTCGTCGCGCTGGATGTCGAGGCGAGCAAGATCATCGATGCCGAGATCCTGGAAGCCGAGATCGTGGCCCTTGCGGCTCCCCCCGTCATCGAGGCGATGCCGGCTACCGCGATCGCTCCGCCTCGCCTGCATGTCGGCGATCCGCTCGCGGCGATTGCGGCGCGCCCGATTCGAGTCGGTTCGCCGTTTCGCCTGAGAGAATCTCGGCGGTCCCGCTCGGCCGATCTGGGAGCGGGAGCGGCGACCGGTGCGGCAGGGATCGGCGGGTGGCTCTGCCTGACCTGTTGGATTCCGTCGTCGTCGATCGCGATGCTCCTGGTGCTGACCGTCGCCGGGCTCGGCATCGGTCTCGGAGCGTGGGGACTGAGATCGCCGATGCGACGTCGCGCGGGGATCGGCATCGGACTCTGCCACGCCGGTGCGATCGCGGCCGGAACCCTGATCTACCTGCGCGGCTGATCGTCCCGCTATTGCCTCGCACCGCGCGCCCTCTCTCGTTGGCACCTGATCCGCTCGGAGTCACCTCTCGCATGACGAACGCCTCGGAAGGTCTTGGGGCTCGACGCCTGTTTGCCGCAGCGGCCGTCTGGGTCGGCGCGGGAGTCGCGTGCGGAGCGTTCGGAGCGCACCTGCTCGCCGAGCGGATCCCCGAGTGGTACCCCGAGGCGGAACGTGCGGCGCGCCGTCTGATGAACTGGGAGACCGGGGCGCACTATCAGATGCTGCACGGTCTGGGAGCGCTCGTTGCGGCGATCGCCTGCGGCCGCGCTCGCCGCCCGAGTCTGTCGCTGATCGGCGGCGTCATGCTGCTGCTGGGCAATCTGGTCTTCTCCGGCTCGCTCTATCTGCTCGTGCTGACCGGTGCCACGTGGTGGGGCGCGATCGTGCCGCTCGGCGGTCTGTCTCAGTTGCTCGGCTGGTTCGTCCTCGCCGCGTGCGGCCCGAACTTCGTCCCTCGGAGCGAACGATGATCCGCGTCGGCTATTGCACGAACGTCCACGCGGGAGCCGACCTGCGGACGATGCGCCAGCAACTCGAACGCCATGCGCTGCTCGTGCGCGATCAGGTGACGGACGACGGTCCGATGGGGATCGGCCTGTGGATCTCGGCGCGGGCGGCCGACGAGCTGCGCGAGCCGCAGGCGCTCGACGACCTGGCCGATTGGCTCGGTCGCGAGCGACTCCTCCCCTTCACGCTGAACGGATTCCCTTACGGCGACTTTCACCAGGCGGTGGTGAAGCATCGGGTCTACGAACCGACCTGGGCCGATCCGCAGCGAGCCGACTACACGCTCCGCCTGGCCGAGTGCCTCGATCGACTATTGCCCGCCGGCGAGCCGGGAAGCATCTCGACGCTCCCGCTCGCCTGGCGCGACGCCTCGGCCGATCCGGAGTTTGGGCGTGCGTGCGGACGTCAGCTGACCCGTGTCGCCGAAGAACTGGATCGACTGGCTCAGCGCACCGGTCGCGAGATCGTGCTCGGCCTCGAGCCGGAACCGGGTTGCGTCTTCGATACCGCGGCAGGCTACGGCGATTTCGTCGCGCAACACCTCTCGCCGGCCGACACGGCGACGCGCGAGCGACTGCGCCGCCATGTCGGCGTCTGTCACGACATCTGCCACTCGGCGGTGATGCGCGAGTCGCAGCACGAGGCGTTCCGCACCTATCGGGAACTTGGCCTGAGAGTCGCGAAGATCCAGGTCTCGTCCGCGATTCGACTCAGGGTCCGACCCGAACATCCCGACTCGCTCGCGGCGATCGAGCAACTCCGTACGTTCGCCGAAGATCGGTACCTGCATCAGACGACCGTCGCGACCGCAGGCGGCGTCCGCTTCTACGACGATCTCCCCGAAGCGCTGGCCGAGCGCGGCGCGCCGACCGAACCCGAAGAGTGGCGGATCCACTTCCATGTCCCGATCCATCACGATCGCCTGGGCTGGATCTCGTCCACGAACGACGAGATCCGCGAATGCCTGTCGGCACTCGCGGATCTCGCGCTGTCGGTGAATCACTTCGAGGTCGAAACTTACGCCTGGAACGTTCTGCCCCAAGCGCACCGCTGGGAGCGTCTGGCGGACGGGATCGCCGCCGAAATGCGATGGTTCCTGAACGAACTCACTCGCCGGCCCGCCTCTGGAACGTGAAGTAGTGGAAGCCGGTCTCGTCGTTCGTCATGACGCCGCCGCCGGCCGTCATGTACTTGGCGAGCACTTCGAACGGAGGGAGCGGCGTCTCTTCGAGGATCTCGTCCAGCCGCCGGGCGAAACGGTTCTCGCCGCCGGCCTCGCGAAGCCGATCGCGGTTGCGACCGTCCTGAGCCAGATCGTAGAAGTTCTTCAGCGCCTTCTCGGGATCCGAAAAGATCATCGCGCCGGCCTGAGGTCCGCCGATCTGCCGCTCGATGTCCTGCAGCATCTCCTGGAACTCCGGATCGGACGCCAGCGAATCCTTGCGTCCCGCTCCGGTCGACAGACACTCCTTCACCGCTTCGAGCGAGTCGGAAATGATCAGGTGGTTCTCGTAGACGACCATGCAAGGAGTCGGTCGGCGGAGGTTCTGACGCTCGAACGGATCCTCTTCCTCCTGAGCCGGCTCCTCGTCCTCGATCCGCTCGAACTCGCGAGTCACTCCGTCGCTGCCGACACCGACCCGGACTCGATTGCCGCGGCCCCCGACCGGGAAGATCCGGATCGTCGCCCCTTCATGCCGATCTTCGGTCATCCGATCGGTCATCTCGCGCGTCTCGAGCGTCTTCAGGATCGTCTCTTCGGCCCCCTCCGCATCCTTCACCTCGAAGGCGACGATCGTCGCCTGGCTGTTGAGCCGGCTCGGAGGTACCGACCACTGGATGTAGTGCAGCCGTCCGGTCAGGTTGCCGATGATGTCTTCCCGCAGGCTGACTCCGAGCCGTTCGTCGAGCTGCGCGACCGCGTCGGCGAGCGCCGTCTCGCTCTGACTGGTCTTGTTGTACAGCTCCTCGAACGTCTCGTAGGTCGACTCGACATCCCAATTGACGGTGATGTAGTTGATGGCGTCGGCCGGCACGAACGACGGCGGCTCGATCGGTCCGTCCTGCATCGCGAGCATCTTCACCGCGCCGGCTCGCGGATTGGCGAGCAGGATGTGCATGTGCGAGATCGACTCGTACCCTTCCACGCCGGTGATCACGCTGCCGCCGATCCCGAGGAAGCCGTCGAACCCGAGGCTCTTGCTCAGCGCCAGCACGACCGCTCCCTGCACGCCGGTCTGCGTCGCCTGAAAGATGCCGTAAGGGTCGATGAAGAAGGTCATGTCCGGCCGGGCATCCGAGGTCCCTCGGCAACGGTTCATGATCGTCACGAACTTGCGGTTGTTCGAGAAGACGTCATCCCGGTTGTTCGGCGCGACGTTCCAGCGAGTCAGGATCGACTTGGCGATCTCGGGATCGTTGGTGAAGCCGTAGGTGTTGTCGCGGACGAAGTAGACCATCCGCTCGTCCGGGAAGTTCGGGTTGATGATCTTCAGCTGGGTCCCGTCGTAGTCCTCCTCTTCGCGGTTGGTACCGCGTTCCTCCAGCATCGCCTCCCCCTTCCCCTGCAGCACCTCGGCCAGGTCGGCCGAGTCGCCGACATCGACCAGCAGGACGGGCGAAAAGGGAATGTCCCCCGCGTTCTTGTTGCGGACGAGGGCGAAGCAGACCTCGCCCTGAGGGAGCTGCGCGAGTTCGTCGAGCGACAGACCGACCTGGTCGCGAACCTGCTCGAACTCGTCGTTCGCCATCCCCCACAGGTTGTCGACGAGAGGCGCGACCTCGGGGTCGGCCATCATCCGCCCCATCGACGAATCGTCGGCGATCTCGATGAACTCCTTCATGTCGGCGATCCGGAAGTAGATCAGCGTCTCTTCCGGCAGGATCTCGGCGGCGGGGCGTCGCTGAGCAGCGGCCGTGTCGACCATCGAGGCCCAAACGCCGACCAAGGTCAGCATCAGCCCGAAAGTCCTTCGGAAGGTCGGATTCGGTAGTCTCACGTATCGCATCTCCTGTTGACGGTATCCGGTTCGCGGTCGCTCCCGAGCGGCAGATCGAACCGAGGTCGCGACGATCGCTCCCGAGGCGGGACGGCGGTCTCTCGGCCCCCTTCTGTCGGCCGACATGTCGAACGGAACAGGGCGGAAGAATCCCGCCGAGGCCGCCGTCGATCGGGCGACGCCGAGCCCTCTTCATCGGTTACGGAAAGTGGGCTCGCAATCACCCCGACGTGATTCCGTCCGCTTCGGAACCGCCGGACGGTCGCGGTGGCCGAGGGCATTTTCCGAGTTCCCCAACGAAAGCCGGCCCCCCGAAGGCCTTCACCAGGTGACGATCGGCAAGCATTCGTTTCGTTACCCTGGGTAAGGGTTACCGGTCGGTCGAGACGACGTTGACCCTGGTTCCTTCGATGCCGATCATGAACAGACGCGAGAGACGGCGGGCTTTGTCTCCGGCGTTGTCCCACGCGTCCGACCTTCCTCGTTCGGGTATCCGGCCATGCTTCGCTCGCTCCCCATTGCCCTGCTGGTCGTCATGGCCCTCGGCGTTTCGCATGCCTCGGCTCAGCAAGGGGGCGGGACCGGAGGGACCGGTGGAGGGACCGGGGGAACCGGCGGAGCGGCAACCGGCGGAAGCCAAGGTCAGCTCCCGACCCTCGATCTTTCCGGCCAGTTTTCCGACGACAACTCTTCGACCGCGTTCACCGACAACCGTCGCACGGCGGCTCAGACCGGCGGTCAGGCGGGGGGCGGACAGCGCGGAGGCTTCACGATGTCGGGAGGACCGGGAGGGCTGCTCGGCCAGCTCTTCGGTGGCCAGTTCTCCGCTCCGACTTCGTCCCGACGGCTGTTGCGAGCACCGATGAAGGTCGAGTTCGACGTCGTTCGCCCCGAGTCGACTCAGGTCGCCAACGTCCTCTCGAACCGCTTCGCGAACATCGCCCCGCTTCGACAGGTCGGCTCGTCGATCTCGGTCGAACTGGACAACCGAGTCGCGACGCTGCGAGGGACCGTCGACACGCAGCGACAGAAGGAGATGGCCGAACGGATGACCCGTCTCGAACCGGGCGTCTCGTCGGTCGTCAATCTGATCACCGTCCGCGAGGAATGATCCGCGGCGGATCGCGTTTCGACCCGACCGCGCACGAACAGGGGGAGCTCCCGTCGGGACCTCCCCCTGCTTCATTTCTTTCCGCAATCGGCTCACGTCGCGTCCTGCGCGAAGATCCGATCGGAGTAACCGTCGATCGCTCGCGAACGACGCTCCGTGCGGGTCAGCGTCGAGCCCGAGCGTGCTTGAGCGGCACCCACGCCGCCCCCTGCTGACTGGAAGCCACGCACTGCTGGATGAAGTACATCCCCTCGATGCCGTCGTTGACGTTCGGATAGATCGTGTCGGTCTTCTCGAACGCCGCGCCCGAGGCTCTCAGACACATCGCGTCGTACGCCGAGCGATAGACGTTCGCGAACGCCTCGAAGAACGCTTCGGGATGGCCGCTCGGCAGTCGGCACGCTCCCTTCCCCGAACCGTTCATGAACGGGGCGTTGGGGTCGCGAGTGTAGATCCGATGCGGCTGGCCGTTCTGCCGGACGATCATCGCGTTCGGCTCTTCCTGTCGCCACTGCAGCGATCCCTTGGTCCCGTCGATCTCGATCGCCAGGTCGTTTTCGCGACCGTGGCTGATCTGCGACGCGGTGACGATCCCGAGCGCCCCGTTCTCGTAGCGGACCATCGCGGTGCCGTAATCGTCGAGCTGCCGCCCCGGTTCGAACGTCTTCAGTTGGCACGCGATCTCGGCCGGGAGCAGCCCCGACATGTAGCGACCGAGGTTATAGGCGTGCGTGGCGATGTCGCCGAAGCAACCGGCGATACCGCTCCGCTTCGGATCGGTTCGCCAAGCCGCCTGCTTCTGGTCCGATTCTTCGAGCCGCGTCCGCAGCCAGCCCTGGATGTACTGGACGCGGATCGCCTGGATCTCGCCCAGCTCGCCCGCGAGGATCATCTCGCGTGCCTGGCGGACCAGCGGATAGCCGGTGTAGTTATGGCTGACCGCAAAGACGACCCCCGACTTGTCGACCGCCTTGCCGAGCTCCTCGGCTTGCGCGAGGTCGAAGGTCATCGGCTTGTCGCAGATGACGTTGAAGCCCGCCTCCACCGCCGCCTTGGCGATCTCGAAGTGGGTGTGATTGGGGGTGGCGACCGAGACGAAGTCGATCCGGTCATCGGCGGGCCGAGCCAGTTCGCCGGCGATCAGCTCGGCGATGCTGCCGTAGGCGCGATCGAGCGGAATGTCGTAGTCGGCGGCCGACGCCTTGGCTCGCTCGGGATTCGACGACAGCGCCCCCGCGACCAACGCGGCTCGGTTGTCGAGCACCGCGGCGGTCGCGTGGACTCGACCGATGAACGACCCTTGTCCGCCGCCGACCAGGGCCATGCGGAGCTTGCGATTCAGAGGAGGATTGGTAGGCATGGCTGCGGGAAGTCTCCGTTGTCGAGTTGCGGGAATCGGGAGCGGCACCGTGAGACGCGCGGCAGCTCCCTGAGGGGGGGCGAGTCGAACGCAGGAGAGCCCTGCGAACGACGCCTGTCTTGGGCCGAGCTCGCGGCTCATTCTGCGCGAGCCGCCCTCGACTCACCAGTCGGTCGCTCGAACCGCTGCCGAGCGACCGACCGAAAGGAGCCGAGCCGAGCGAAGCGCTCAGGCGCCGTGCGAGAGGACCAGCTTCTTCAGCCCGTCGAGTGCCGACAGGACCGCCTCGGGCGAGGTGTCGGCCCAACCGGCCGATCGATGCCGGACGATCGCGACCTGAAACGCCTCGAGCGCCTCGGCCAGATCTTCGGGGAGCCGCCCGAGCTTCTCGAAGGCCGGAGTCGTCTCGGGAAGCGCGGCACTCGGCTCATCCTCTTCCGCGACGATCGAACCGCCGGAGGCATCCTGGTCTTCGAGAAAGGCCTGATCGTCGCCGAAGTCGGGTCCTTCGGCGCGCGGCCCGGCCGACGACTCGTCGAACTCCCGCGCGCCCGGTTCCGCCCCCTTCGCCGGCTCGAAATCCTCGTCCAGTTCGGCCGCGACGACATCCGCTTCGGCCGGTTCCTGTCCGGCGATCGCGCCGAGCGTCTCCCAACGCTGACGTCGCATCCGCGACACGCTCCAGCCGTTGTCGAGCGAGCCCTGGAGCCACATCTCGGCGTCGTCCCAATCGAGCGCCGCCTGGAAGTGCGTCCAGAACAGCCCCTCGTACGATCCGTGCACCGAACCGAACCGCAGAAAGACTCGACGCAGTCGGCCGACGTGCTGACTGGTGACGCTGCCGACCAGCCGCGACCAGACCTCGTCCGAGTAGGCGGTCTGCGGAGCCCCCGAGTCGATCAGACTCTGGCGCCAGTCGCAGATGATCCGCCCCTTCTCCCAATTGGTCGTGCTGACCAGGCGGTTCCAACGACCGATGAACGGCTGCGAGGTGCGGCCGGCGAAGTCGAACGGATCGTCGTTCCCGATCACCGAACGACCGAGGTCACCGTACGCCGCGGCGGCACTCGCCGTCCGCTCGTCGGTCGCTTCGCCGTCGACATCGAACGGCACGTCGTCGTCGGTCGCCGTCGCGAAGTTCGACGCGAGTTCCTGCTCGTCGATCGTCGCATCGTTCTCGTTCCAGGTATCGAACGGCACGTCGTGGTCTTGGTTCGAGAAGTCGTTCGGATCCATCGTGACTCCTGTGGCAACGAAAAAGGGTCGGTCGAGCGAGCAGGCTAACCGCTCGGCGCCGAGATCGCATTCTCGCCCCTCGGGAATGTCGTAACCTCCCGATTCATCGGCCGTTGAGTCGCCGACGCCAGGGGGCCACTGCTGGGGAAAACCTGTCGCGCGTCGCCGCGTCGCGGACGCCGACGGTGAGAGCGCACGAGTTCGCACGCCCGACCTTGCCGGTCAGGCAAGGAGCAACGCGCCGGTGTGGCGATGCGAGGCATCGGACCACGTCGTAGTGCGACCGACCCCGGTCGCAGTGTTTTCAGACGCGAGGCACGGGGACCCCTTGCTGACCGGGCTGTCGGTTTAGTCGACTTTGCCTCGATGAAGGCCTGGTTTTCCCCCTGGC
>CAZZBI010000110.1:0-7118 GCA_964652385.1 uncultured Pirellulaceae bacterium
CGCAGGGAGTGGGTGGTGCGCCGCCGAGCGACCTGATCGTGCTCCGCAAGCTCCCGTGCAACCAGCAGATCGCGATCCAGGTCGATCTGACCAAGGCGATCAACGATCCCTCGACCCGCATCCTGGTCCAGCCGGGGGACACGCTGCTCCTCCGCTACAAGCCGGCGGAAGAAGCACTGAACTTCGGCCTCGGTACCTTCTTCACCTTCGGTATCCGCGAACTCTTCAACTGACGCGGTTGCCGAATCTCGAAAGCCGACGAGGGGAGTTGTCGCAAGACAGCTCCCCTCGGTCGTTGGCAAACGACGTCGTCAATGATAGGAGACCGCCCCCTTGCCGACCGCCCGAGTCGCGGCCACTCGTCGCTATCACCTCATCGCCGTTATCGCGACCCCAGCGGCAATCGCAACCGAAAACAGGCTCCTGGCTCCGAGCCGTCGGTCAGCTCCAGACTCCCTCCCATACCGCTCGCCAGGCGTCGACAGAGAGCCAGGCCGAGGCCGATTCCGGGGGCGGTCGTCGCCGCTTCGAAGTCGGTCTTCGAGAAGGGGCGGAACAAGCGCCGGCGCACCTCGGTCGAGATCCCTCGCCCCCGATCGTTCACCTCAGTCATCCAGCTCGTCCCGTCGATGTCGATCCGCACCGACACCTCCGGCACCTCGGCATCGCGACCGTACTTGCACGCGTTGTCGACCAGATTGAAGAGGATCTGCTCGTAGGCGATCGGGTCGACGGTGACGACGCACGCGAGCAACGCCCCGTCGTCGTCCTCCGATCGCTTTTCCTCTGCTTGATCGCGTGCATCCCCGACAGCATGACTCGGTCGGCCGACCGTCAAGCGCCACGCGAAGCCCGCCCCTTCGGCTCGACTTCGCAATCGGGGTTCGATCCGATCCAGCAGTTCTCCCAGACGCAACGTCGTCGGCCTTCGCTTCGTGCGACCATGCTCGATCCGCGAATAGGCGAGCACATTTTCGATCAGGTGTTCGAGGCGTTCCGATTCGATCCGCAGCGTCGACAGGTAGCCGCGAGTCGAGTCACCGGGAGGGACCATCCCCGACTCCAGCATCTCGGCGTACATCCGAAAGGTCGTCAGCGGCGTGCGCAGCTCGTGCGTCACCGACGAGACGAACTGCGCCCGTCGCTCGGCCAACGACTCGGCCTGGAAGATCAGCACTCCCCCCGTGATCAGCGCCGCCGCCATCAGGACCCACGCCGCTCCGAGCACCCGCCGCACGGCGCTCGGCCGACTTGTCGAACGCTCGTTCGTCCCCGCACTCGTCCCGTCGGGAACGACCAGGCGAACAGGAAGAGTCGCCAACAGCATCGACGGCTCGAGCGGGACATCCCCTGCCGCCGGACGAAGATCCGCCTGCGGCAACAGCTCGACGATGTCCGCGAGCAACCGTTCCCGGAGCTTCGGCCAATCGAGCCAACACCCTTGGATCAGCTCGCAACCCTCGCCCGGAACGCGACGGATCAGCAGCAGCTTGTCGCCGTTCCAGACCGGTCGAGTCACCCCTTCGGTCGCGAACTTCGGCTCCCCCTGCGATTGTTCGTACTCGAGAACGATCCGCTGATTGCGGAGCGATTCGTTCGCGAACGTCTCGTAGAACCGGTTCCTCAACTCCCAGTCGCGCACTTCCTGACCGTCCACCGCCGGTTGCTGCGCCGGCTGCGGGCCGTTAATCCCCGCTTGTCCCATCTGCGTCAGCGAATCCTGACGATAGGCCGACGTATCACCGACGCGAACGGCATCGAGATTGCCGCCGTAGTCCGACGTGTTCGTCGAGTAGATCTTGTCGGCTCGGATCGCCAGTTGCTGCGTCGGCAGTCGCTCGAAGAGGGCCGCTTGGCTGACCGACGATCGCAGCTCGTCGAGCCAGCGTCGGCGCCGCTCGAGATCCTCGGACGCGATCCAACTCTGCCACGGCTCATCCCGGTCTGGGACCTGCGGACTGCTCCAGTTCCCGCCGTCGTCGATCTGAAAATGGAGTCGCACGTAGTCGGAGGTCCAACCCAGAAGCGGCGACGGAATCGCTTCTCCTTCGCCGACCGTCAGACCGTTGCGGGTGATCGGGCGTCGGGACTGGCGAGCCGGATCGTCGGGCAATTCGTTCGGCATCTCGACCAGAAAGGCCCGATAGGTCGCCGGCGGTCGAGTCGACTCCTGAGCGATCAGCGGCGTGAGCATCGTGTCGAGGCGCCAGACCGCACGGCTGATCCGATCCCCCTGCTCCACCGCGATCTTGGCGGCCTGCGCTGCCGCATAAGCTCCGTCTCGGTCACGCTCGATACGCAGCGCGACGCTGCTGAGCACCGCCAACATGACGATCGCCGCCAGCGAAACCGCCGCGAAACCGATTCGGACCCCGAGTCGTCGCATCGCGGTCCCTCAGCCGTCGGACGCCGTCGATCCGCTTCCCTGCCCGGAAACCGCCAGGCGATAGCCCCGCCCGCGCACCGTTTCGATCACCTCTTCCGTTCCCGAACCGGTCGAGAGCTTGTCGCGCAGTCGCGCCACATGCATGTCGATCGTACGAGTCGAGAGCCCCTTGGGATCGAGTTGCCAGACGAACTGCAGCAGCTCGTCGCGCGTGACGACTCGATCCCCATGCTGACGCAGATAGCGGAGCAGATCGCATTCGCGTTGCGAGAGCGAGACGGCGGCACGGTCATCGCGCGGACGATACTCGCCACGAGCCAAGTCGATCGCTCCCCCGGCGATCTCGAACCGGTCCCCCGCCTCGATCCGCTGCGGCGAGCGGCGCAGTACCGCCTCGACCCGAGCCAGCAGTTCCTTGACGCCGAACGGCTTCACGACATAGTCGTCGGCCCCGGAGCGCAAGCCGCCGACTCGATCCTCTTCTCGCCCGCGAGCGGTCAGCATGATGACCGGCAGCGTCGGTCGGATCTTGCGCACCCGATCGAGCACGGCGAACCCGTCGATCCCGGGCAGGACCAGATCCAGAAGCAGCAGCGCTACCGGACGCTCGACGACGATCGAAACCGCCTGTTCGCCGTCGGCCGTCTCGGCGACGTCGTAGCCCGCGAAGCGGAGCGAGTCGACGATGCCGCGCCGAATCGCCGCATCGTCCTCGACCGTCAGCACGAGCGGGCCGTTCATCGTTCGAGACCGGCCAGAGGCAACAGGACCAGATCGAATCGTCCGACCTCGACCGCGCCGCGCGGCGTCTCGAATTTCTGGATGTCGACGATCAGCGACGGTCGGATGAACGCATCGTGATCGTTCTCGGGATCGCCGGCGAAGTACATCTGAGTCGTCAGCGGCTCGTACCCCGGAGCGGTCACGTGGTAGTGGATGTGAGCCGGTCGCCACTGGTTCGGGCCGGTCCGATAGCGCCCCGGATGAATCGACTCGAACTCGTAGTACCCCGTCTCGTCGATCGACAACCGGGCACGGTTGCAGAAGAGGCCCTTCGCGGGCGGATTCGACGGGTCGTCGTTGTCGTAGCGCCCGTCGGCATTCGCCTGCCAGACATGGATGACCGTGCCGCGCGGAGGGGACGCGGTGTCGATCCCGAGCACCCGCCCCCAGACGACGAGCGGAACGCCCGGTTCGAGCGGCGGCGTCACTTTCCCTCGGAACGGAGCCGCCTCGCGAAAGTACGGTCCCAGAATGTTCGGCTCGGTCGGCGCCGTCGGCTTGCGCCCGTCAGGCTCCGGAATGACGAGTGGCGACTGGCCGCTGGCTGCATTCAGGATCGCTTCGTAGTCGCCGAGCGAACCGCTCGACTCGGTCGCGCGCAGCTTGCCGGTCGAGAGGGCTGCGGAGCCGACAAGGCCGGCCGCTGCAGAGCCCAGAAACAGACGCCTCGGCATCGGTCGATCGAACATCGCGATTCCTCGTCGTTCGGCGAGATCAGGAGCCGACCGTCCGAACGGGACGACCGTCGCGATTCATGATACCGACAGATCGCCCGCCCACGACGTAAACGCCGCGCAACGAAGCGCCATAGTGCGACCGACCCCGGTCGCAGCCTCAGCGTAGTGCGACCGACCCCGGTCGCAGCATTTGGCGATGGAGGGCACGAAGAACCCCTTGCTGACGCTGCGGGCTGGTGCGTGGGCCCGGCCACTCCGTGGCCGAGGCTCGGCTTCGTTGCTACGCCGCACGAGCTTCGCAGCGTCAACGGTGTCGGCATTCACCCGACCTCGGGCTCGGAGAGCCCGGGGCCACGAGACGAGCTGGCACTGTAGTGCGACCGACCCCGGTCGCAGCATTCGGCCTTGGAGGGCACAGAGGACCCCTGCGCTTGGCGCTTCGGGCTGGTGAGTTTTTGAGGGGCACGAAGGACCCCTTGCTGACGCTGCGGGCTGGGGAGACGCCGTGCAGCGCCGGGGCTTCTTGCGTTCAGCCCAACAGCCAGGCGAGCAGCCCCTTCTGGGCGTGCAGGCGGTTTTCGGCCTGTTCGATCACTCGGCTCGCTGCACCGTCGATCACCTCGGCCGAAACCTCTTCGCCTCGATGAGCCGGCAGACAGTGCAGGAAGATCGCCTCCTTCGCCGCCGCGCGCATCAGTCGCTCGTTCACCTGATAGGCGGCGAACCGCTCGCGCCGCTCCGCCTGCTCCGCCTCCTGCCCCATGCTCGCCCAGACGTCGGTATAGACGACCGTCGCCCCATGAACCGCTTCGATCGGGTCGGTCGTGGCGACCAGTTCGGTCCCCGTCTCGCGCCCCAGTCGCTCGAAGAACGCCGGTTCGAACTGATACCCTTCCGGACCGGCGATCGCGAACGGCACGCCGAGCTTGGCGCAGCCGACCGCCAACGAACGCGAGACGTTGTTGGCGTCGCCGACGAAGGCGACCTTCTGACCGTCGAGCGTGCCGAAGTTCTCGCGCACGGTCAACAGATCGGCCAGCGCCTGACAGGGATGCGAGTAGTCGGTCAAGCCGTTGATCACCGGCACCTTGCTGTGCCGAGACAGTTCCTCGACCGATCCATGCGACTTGGCTCGTACGACGATCAGGTCGACGTAGCTGCTGAGAACGCGACCGAAGTCCTCGATCGATTCGCGCCCGCCCCAGCCGACGTCATCGCCGAGAAACAGACTCGATCCTCCCAGGTGCCTCATCCCCGTCTCGAAGCTGACGCGCGTCCTGAGCGACGGCTTCTCGAACAGCAGCGCCATCACGTAGCCCGGATAGAGCGCCTCGCGCACGCCCAGCTTCAGCTTGTGCTTCAGGTCCGAAGCCAGATTCAGGATCGCCCGAATCTCGTCGCTCGTCAGATCGGCCAGCGCCAGGACATGTCGTGCCATGACGGTCTCTCGGGGGTCGGCGTTCGGAATCGTTCGGCGGCCTCGGTTCTCTCAGGTCGCGGCCAGCGTCGACTGGACCTGAGTCAGCGACTTCTCGAGCAGTTCGCACCCTTCGTCGAATCGTTCGTCGTCCAGGTTCATCGCCGGCAACAGACGCAGGACGTTCCCCTGCGTGCAGTTGATCAGCAGCCCGTTCTCGAGCGCCGCCTGGACGACCGGTCCCCCTTCGATCGAGAGCGTGATACCGATCATCATCCCGGCGATCCGAGCGTCCTCGATGAAGTCGAACCGTTCGCGCCAGCCGTCGATCCGCTCGCGGAACCGAGACTCGAGACCGGCGACTCGCTCCAGCAACCCTTCGTCCTCGATCGTCTCGATCATCGCGATGCCGGCGGCCGCGGCGATCGGGTTCCCGCCGAAGGTCGCCGCATGCATGCCGGGGCGAAGCGCGGGAGCGATCTCGCGACGCGCCAACAGGGCACCGCCGGCGATCCCGCCGCACAGACTCTTGGCGAGCGTGATCGCGTCGGGGAGCACGCCGAACCGCTGGTAGCCGAACCACTCCCCGGTCCGGCCGCAACCGGTCTGCACTTCGTCGAAGATCAGCAGCAGCCCATGCTCGTCGCAGAGCGCGCGGAGCCCTTCGAGGAACCCTTCCGGAGGCAGATTGACGCCTCCCTCTCCCTGAATCGGCTCGACCAGGATCGCGCACGTCTCGTCGCCGATCAGTCGCGCGGTCGCGTCGAGATCGCCGAACGGTGCGTAGTCGAAGCCGGCGACGAGCGGCCCGAGCCCTTCGTGGTACTTCGGCTGAGCGGTCGCGGTGAGCGCCCCGAGCGTTCGACCATGAAAGCCGCCGGTAAACGAGATGATCCGGTAGCGTTCCCCCTTGCCGTGCAGGCGAGCGAGCTTGATCGCCCCCTCGTTCGCTTCGGCTCCCGAATTGCAGAAGAAGGCCTGGCCGTCGAACGATCGCTCCGAAAGCATCTGCGCCCACCGCCCCTGCAGGTCGGTCAGCCAGGTGTTCGGTACATGAATCAGCTCGCCGACCTGATGCCGGACCGCCTGGACGATCTTCGGCGGGCAGTGCCCCAACAGGTTGCAGCCCCATCCGGGAAAGAAGTCGACATAGCGTCGCCCCTCGGCATCCCAGACCTCCGAACCGGCTCCCTTCACCAGATTGACCGGGTAGCGCCGGTAGTTGCCGATCACGTAGCGATCGAACAGCTCCTGCGTTCGGGCGGAAGACGGATGGTGACCATGAGTCATGGGAAGGACTCCCGAGTGGAAACGGGCAGGTCGAGCGGGACCGGCGAGGACCGCCAGGGGAATACGCTCGAAAGGTCGAAAACGATCGGAGCAGGGACCGCTGCGGTCCGGCCAAGGTTCACCGGCGGACGATCTGAGTCCCGACGCCGGTCGTCGTGAAGATCTCGAGCAGCAGCGAGTGGCGCAGCCGCCCGTCGATGATGTGGATCTTGCGGACGCCCCGTTCGAGCGTGTCGAGACACGCTTCGACCTTGGGAATCATCCCCGCTTCGATGATCCCCTCGGCGATGTAGCGACGAGCGGTCGCCTCGTCGAGCGTGGTGAGGATCGACGACGGGTCGTTCCGGTCGCGCAGCACTCCCGGGACGTCGCTCAGGAAGACGAGTTTCTCGGCGCCGAGCGACTGGGCGACGGCGGTCGCGGCCGAGTCGGCGTTGACGTTGTACTTCTGCCCGGCGTGGTCGATGCACATCGACGGAATGAAGGGGACCTGACCGGCGTAGCAGAGGTTCTCGATCACCTGGCGATCGACCGAGGTGACATCGCCGACGAAGCCGAGATCGAT
>CAZZBI010000110.1:7128-14695 GCA_964652385.1 uncultured Pirellulaceae bacterium
TCGGAGCCCCCTGGGGATCGGCGAGCGTCAGCCGTTCGCCGAAGAGGACGTTGGTCGATTCGAAGTTCAGCGTCATCGCTCGGCCGCCGAGCTTCTCGAACTCGTCGGCCAGCTCATGACAGGTTTCGGTCGCCAGCTTCTGCTCGACGATGGCGAGGGTCGCGGCATCGGTGTAGCGGCGCCCCTGAACGAAGCGCGGAGCGAGCCCCGCGTCCTCCATCGCCTTGCTGATCCGTTTGCCGCCGCCGTGCACGACGACGACCCGCATGCCGACCGACTCCATGAACAGGATGTCGAGCAGCAGGTGTCGGAGCGCATCCCGATCGTCCAGGACGCTTCCGCCGAGCTTGATGACCGTCACCTTGTCGCGGAAGTTCCGGATCCAGGCGAGCGCCTCGATCAGCGTGTCCGCTTTCTGAATGGCCTGTTCCAACGCGGCAAGTCTCCCCGAGATCAGCCGATCCGGCCGGGAAAACCCGTCATGCTAGAAAACCGCCCGCCCGACTGTCAACGATCGACCGCGCCGCCGTTAACCGCGCCTCTCCCCGCGCCTCCCCAGCCCGCAGCGTCAGCAAGGGGTCCCCGCGCCCCTCCGAACCTCACCAGCCCGAAGCGCCAAGCGCAGGGGTCCCCGTGCCCTCCAATGCCGAACGCGCGACCGAGGTCGGTCGCACGACGTCAAGGCTGCGACCGAGGGCGGTCGCACGACGAAGCCAGCTCGTTGCCCCGGGCTCTCCGAGCCCGAGGTCGGGTGGATGTTGACATCGTCGACGCTGCGAAGCTCGTGCGGCGTAGCAGCGAAGCCGAGCCTCGGCCACGGAGTGGCCGGGCCCACGCCCCAGCCCGCAGCGTCAGCAAGGGGTCCCCGTGCCCACCAACGTCGAATGTGCGACCGAGGGCGGTCGCACTACGCTGCGGCCGCGACACCGCTCTACAGATTCTCCACCTCGTAACCGCTTCGGTACGTGCGGCGGATCAGCGCCTGGGCATCCGAAAAGTTCTCGATCGTCATCGACTCGGAATCCCAGACCAGTTCCTGAGTCGGGAAACGATTCGCGATCACCCCCAGCAACAGACTCTCGGTCAGCGGTCCGGCATAGCCGAAGTGCGCGGTCGTCGGTTCGCCTCCCAGACAGGCGTCGACCCACAGGTGATAGTGGTCGCCGCCCGGGACTCGCCCCAACCGAACGTTGGCGAACTTCTCCTGAGGGAAGAGCTGAGGCATCGCGATATGAGGGAGCAGCATCGTCGCCTCGGTCCCGACGAAGACCGATCCCTGATCCGGAAGCCCCATCCCCTCGGGCAAACCCCAATCGGCCGAGTCGGGCATCAGGCCGCCGTCACTCCAAGTCAGCCGGAAGTCGTCGGTCGTGTACTCGGTCGCGTCATACCGATACGCGACCTGATTGCGGAGGCCGTGCGAACGAGCCGGCGGCGCGGGACTGCTCGACACGATCGACTTCGGAGCGCCGAGATCCAACGCCGAGAAGACCGGATCGAGGATGTGGATCCCCATGTCTCCCATCGTTCCGCACCCGAAGTCGACCCAGCGGCGCCAGTCGGCCGGGTGATAGTGCCCTGGGGCGTAGGGGCGTTCGGGGGCGGTGCCGAGCCAGAGGTCCCACGCGACATGGTCAGGAACCGGAGCGGCAACCGGATCGGGACCGTCGTAGCCCCACGTCTTGCTGCTCCACGAGTGGACTTCGCGCACCTTGCCGATCAGTCCTCCCTTGACCCACTGCACGGCGGTCCGGTACTCCGACGCGGAGTGGATCTGAGTCCCCATCTGCGTCACGAGTCCGGTCTTCTCGGCGATCAATCGCAGCTGACGCGACTCGTAGACATCATGCGTCAGCGGCTTCTGGCAGTAGACATGCTTGCCGGCGTTGAGCGCCGTCATCGCGGCCGGAGCGTGCGTATGGTCCGGAGTCGCGACGTTCACGGCGTCGATCCGATCGGCCATCTTCGCGAACATCTCGCGATAGTCGGCAAACGTCTCGGCTCCCGGATGATTCGCCTTGGCCTCGGCCAGGCGGTTCGAGTCGATGTCGCAGAGCGCGACGACTTCGACCTTCGCGTGACTGGCAAGGGACCCGAGATCAGCCGCTCCCATCCCGCCGACACCGATGCTCGCCAGACGCAATCGATCGTTCGGCGAACCGGCTCGCGCCGAGCGCAGCCAGAGCGGGAATCCGATACCGGCGGCAGCCGAAGCGGCAAGAAATCGACGTCGATCGAGCGAAGCGGCAGAGCGAACCGAGGGGCGAGGAGCGGACACGGCGGGTCTCCTGGTTGCGTGGCGGGAATCGGAGTCGTTCGCAGCGCGAGCCGAAACATGCTACCGCCCGACGCAAGCCCTGACAGCCATCGACGTCATCAACGGCTCCCTCCGTGCCTCCCAGCCCGCAGCGTCAGCAAGGGGTCCCTCCGTGCCTCCCAGCCCGCAGCGTCAGCAAGGGGTCCTCCGTGCCCTCAAAACCCCAAATGCTGCGACCGGGGTCGGTCGCACGACGAAGCCAGCTCGGCTCGTGGCCCCGGGCTCTCCGAGCCCGAGGTCGGGCGGATGCCGACACCGTCGACGCTGCGAAGCTCGTGCGGCGTCGGGACGAAGCCGAGCCTCGGCCACGGAGTGGCCGGGCCCACGTACCAGCCCGCAGCGTCAGCAAGGGGTCCTTCGTGCCCTCAAAACCCCAAATGCTGCGACCGGAGTCGGTCGCACCAACAAGGTCGCGTTACGGAGAATCCGACCGCTCGAACAGCGACGTTCGCCTTTCCTCCAGCGCCGCGCGGCGTTCTTCGGCCACCAGAGGAATCGCACGGCCGACGGCGACCGCTGCCTCGCCGTACTTCCCTGCCCCTTCGTAGGCATCGGCCAGAGCGAGCAGCACCGCCGGGTCGCGGCGCAACGTGACGGCCGCCAACTCGCTCGTGATCCGGAGCGCTTCGTCGTGCTCGCCCCGACGAGTCCGGATCGCGGCGATATCCAGTTGGGAGTCGATCCGCCCCGGCTCGATCTCGAGCGACAGCGCGAACTGCGTCAGCGCCTCGTCGTCGCGCCCCAGACGCGCCAGCGCCTGTCCCCAGTGCAGCGCGATCTTCGCCTCGTACGGCTCCAACGCTGCTGCCTCTCGGTAATGCCGCTCCGCTTCCGCCCAGTTCTCCTCGCGCAGCGCCAGAAACCCCAACAACGCTGCGCCGTAGCCGTCGTCCGGGTCGATCTCCGCGACTCGCGCCAAGGCGAGCTTCCCTTCGTCGATCCGCCCCGTCTCGGCCAGCACCAACCCGAGCTTGCCGTGAGCGAGCGCAAAGTCGGGACGCCGCTCGATCACTACTTCCAGCAACTCGATCGCGCCGTCGAACTCGCGACCGTCGATGGCGATCAACGCCTGATGCATCAGCCGATCCACCTCGCGCCGTTCGGTCTGGGAGGCGTCGAGCCGCTCGCGCCACGGACCGCTCGGATCGAGCTCGATCAGCTCGCGTAGCGGCAACGCCTCGGCCCCGTCTCGCCCCACCGCTCGCATCGCATCGGCCTGGTCGCGCAGCAAGCCGATCAGTACCTCGCGCAATCGCTCCGCCTCGGCTGCCGAGGCGTCATCCGATTGCGTCAGCAACCAGTCGCGCTCGACCCGAGCCGCCGCATCCGGATGCACGGCAATTCGATGATCTAATCGTCGAATCAGGGGCGCGTAGCGATCATCGCGAGTGTCGAACGTGATGTTCGCCACCGGCCATTCGGGCATGTGACAGTCGACGCAGCGATCGCGAATCGCTTCGGC
Organism: uncultured Pirellulaceae bacterium; assembly: GCA_964652385.1. Lineage (GTDB taxonomy): Bacteria > Planctomycetota > Planctomycetia > Pirellulales > Pirellulaceae > UBA11682. The sequence continues at coordinate 10,908 of CAZZBI010000110.1, forward strand.
CAGCTCAGGACGCGCGCCGCAGTCGGCCGATTCGTGGCACTTGGCACACGAGGCGTACGATCCGACTCGCTGAGCTTCGCGCCCCGCGTGAGGATCATGGCAGGTGACGCAGGTCATCGCCGGCGACTCGATGAAGCACGCGGACTGCCGCAGATAGTGACTCTGGTTCGACGTGTGATCCTCTTCGGGGCGGTCCGAGCGATCAGGACGAAAGTGCTCCGCGACCGCATCCCCGGGGCGGAACGAGAACGGCGCGGTGCGGCGCACCGTCGCGTTGCCGTGGCATTGGTCGCAGAGATCGATCGACCGCTCGCGCGAGAGTTCGGCCGGCATCACGATCGCTCGCGCCTCGGGGTCATCCGGAACGGCGCGATGCGCTGCGACATGTTCCGCCGCCGGACCGTGGCAGCGCTCGCAGCCGATTCCCCAACCGATCGAATCCTTGCGATAGCCGTTGACCGATCCGGCGATCGGCTCGGCGTAGGTCGCGTGGCACTCCAGACATCGCGGCAGCACCTGCCGGCGAAAGTCGATTTCGCCGTCGACGAATCCGGGGGCGTTGCACCAGAAGCGGCCGGGGTGATACCAGACCAGCGGCGCCTGAAACAGTCGCGCGCCGCGCCAGAAGAAGAAGTCCTCGTCGTAGTTCCCGGCACCGATCGAGATCTCCAGCGGCGCCGACTCGTCGAGCGGCTGTTCGCCGGTCCGTCGAGCGTGCTGATGAGGCACGTCGTCGATCCGATCGATCCGAAACGTGACGTGCGGATCGGACGTGGGAAGGCTACCGGTCGCCGGACCGCCGGGGGTATCGAAGCGAGACGGATCGAGCGGGCGTGAGGTCCGAAAGTGATCGGTCGTCACGAACTCGCCGACCCGCTCGGCATGGCAGTCGACGCACGCGGCAGTGCCGACGAAGCCGGCGGAGTTGTCGGCGATCGACGTCGGCGGGAAGCGTTCCGCCACCGGCGCTCGTTCGGAAGTCAGACCGTCGGCGTTCGAGCTCGTCGCGTCGTCGACCGCTCGGCGCGCATCGCGCCGGATCCGTGCTCCCGGCCCGAGCACGTTCCACCACCAACCGAAACCGGCGGTCGCCACGGCGACGACCAAGATCACGCTCACCACGATCGGCCCGCGTCCGTTTCCCGACATCGCCGATCACGCTCCTCCCTGCGACGGTCCTGCACGATGCCCCAGCGCGATGGCTCAGCACGATGTTCACCAGCAACGCGGTCCCCAGCGGCGCCGCCGCGTGCGGGGACCGCCATCTTCCTGCTACTCGGACCCGAGTTCCAGCGTCGACGACCAGGGAAGGTGATCGACGTACCACCGGACGCAGCGCTCCAGCCCCTCTTCGAGCGTGATCTTCGGCTCCCAGTCGAGCAGTCGCTTGGCCTTCGAGATGTCGGCCCAGGTCGCGACCATGTCGGCCTTGTGGAACGGATGGTGATTGATCTTGGCCTTCTTGCCGAGCAGCCCCTCGAGCACCTCGATCACGCGGTTGATCGAGATCGGGTTGTTGCCGCCGCCGAGGTTGATGATCTCGTAGCCGACCGGTCGAGTCGCGGCGATCGTACCGGCCGCGATGTCGTCGACGTAGGTGAAGTCGCGCGACTGAGTCCCGTCGCCGAAGATCTCGATCGGCTCCCCGCGATCGATCCACTTGATGAAGCGGAAGATGCTCATGTCGGGGCGACCGGCCGGGCCGTAGACGGTGAAGTAGCGGACGATCGAGACGTCCAGTCCGTACAGGAAGTGGTACGAGTACGCCATCACCTCGGCCGCCTTCTTCGACGCGGCATACGGCGAGATCGGCGTGTTGACCGGCAGCGACTCGACGAACGGCATCGGCTGCCCCGCGTACAGACTGGAGGTCGACGCCAGCACGTACTTCTTCACGCCGTGTTCGCGCATGAGGTCGATCAGATTCAGACTCCCCATCGCGTTGGTCGTCATGTAGACGGTGGGGTTCACCATGCTGTACCGGACGCCGGCCCGAGCCGCCAGGTTGATCACCGCATCGAAGCGGTGACGCGCAAACAGCTCGGCCAGCGCCGCTCGGTTCTCGATGTCCATTCGATGGAACTCGACCCCGCGGAGCTGCTCGATCCGATGCTCCTTCAGGCGGACGTCGTAGTAGTCGTTGACGTTGTCGACCGCGACCACCTGGTGGTCGGTCGCCAGGTCGCGAGCGACTCGATTGGCGATGAAGCCGGCAGCGCCGGTAACCAGATACGTGGCCATCAGAACTCCGATCGGGAACGAGAAGAGCGGCGGAGAGACTCCGCCGCTCGCGAGGAACGGTTTCGGGGACGCGACGCGGCGGGCTCGCTCACGCCTTGACGATCTTGTGCCGACCGTGCGTCACGTGCTTGGTCGCGTTGCGGGTATCGACGATCAGCGGCGCGTGGCGGACGATCGCATCGTAGTCGAATCGCGAGTGATCGGTCGCGATCAGGGCGACGTCCAGACCGGCCAGGTACTCCGGCGTCGGCTCTTCGCTCGCCAGTCGCGGGACGTCGTAGTGCCGCATCGCGGGGAGCGCCGGAATGTGCGGATCGCTGTAGCTGAGGATCGCGCCGCGTTCTTGCAGCAGCTCCATCAGCTTGAACGACGGACTCTCGCGCGGATCGTCGACGTCCTTCTTGTAGGCGACGCCGAGCACGCCGATCCGACTGCCGCGGACCGGCTTGCCGACCGTATTCAGCGCCTCGGTCAGCCGCTGGATCACGTAGTGCGGCATCGAGGTGTTGATCTCGCCGGCAAGTTCGATGAACCGCGTCGACAGTTCGGCGCGCCGTGCGAGCCAGCTCAGGTAGAACGGGTCGATCGGAATGCAGTGCCCGCCGAGACCGGGGCCGGGGTAGAACGCCTGGAAGCCGAACGGCTTGGTCTTGGCGGCATCGATCACCTCCCAGACGTCGATACCGAGCTTGGTGAAGAGGACCTTCAGCTCGTTGACCATCGCGATGTTGATGCTGCGATAGGTGTTCTCGAGGATCTTGCACGCCTCGGCGATTTCGCAGTTGGCGACCGGCACCACCTTGACGACCGCGTGCGCGTAGAGGGCCGACGCCAGCTCGCTGCTCGACGGCCCCATGCCGCCGACCACCTTCGGGATCGTGTGCGCGCTGAAGTTCGGATTCCCCGGATCCTCGCGTTCCGGGCTGAACGCCAGGAAATAGTCGCTTTCGAGCGTCAGCCCCGACCGGTCGAGAATCGGGCGGACGACATCCCGAGTCGTGCCGGGATAGGTGGTGCTCTCGAGAACGACCAGCTGCCCCGGACGGAGCGCCGCGGCGATCTGCTCGGCCGTCCCCTCGATGTACGACAGGTCCGGATCGCGACTCTCGTTCAGCGGCGTCGGGACGCAGATGATGATCGCATCCGCCTCGGCCAACCGAGACATGTCGCAGGTGGCGCCGAACTGTTTTCGGTCGATCCACTCCTGGATCATCGACGACGGGATGTGCTCGATGTAGCTCCGCCCCTGCTCGAGCAGTTCGATCTTCTTGACGTCGACGTCGAATCCCAGGCAGCGGAAGCCCGCCTTGGTAAAGGCGTGGATCAGCGGCAGCCCGACGTAACCGAGCCCGACGACGCCGATCAGCGCGGTCTTGTCGGCGATCTTGTCGCGAAGCGATTCCAGACGAGAAACGGCGGCGGTCGAGGTAGTCATCGGTACGGGTGGTCTCGACGAGAAGAGAGGTGAGACTCGCGATCGGCGGCCGGAACTCCCGGTGTCGCCACGTCGAACGACTCACGAGCATCGAAGCGACGTTCAGAATGAT
>CAZZBI010000111.1:0-7443 GCA_964652385.1 uncultured Pirellulaceae bacterium
GGCTGGGAGGCACGGGGGCCCCTGCGCTGGGCGCTGCGGGCTGGGAGGCGCGGAGGACCCCTGCGCTTGGCGCTTCGGGCTGGGAGACACGGGGGCTGGCCGAGATGCGGCGGGGGCAAGATCTTGAACTGTTCGGCGAACCCGGATGGTCGATCGGCGATCGATCGATGACGATCAGGCAAGTTGCGCCCGGGGGCTCCCGGAAGATCGGCGGTGCCTGCAGCGCGCGATCGACGACGCGCGGGTAAGGTGTTCGGTTCCCTTCGAGGATTCCGTCATGGCGGCGATCATCTCGGCTCAAGGACTGGTCAAACGCTACGGCGACCGGGTCGCGGTCGACCATCTCGACCTGTCGATCCAGGCGGGGGAAGCGTTCGGGCTGCTCGGGCCCAACGGAGCGGGCAAGACGACGACGCTGTCGATGCTCGTCGGGCTCCTCGCTCCCGACGCCGGTACGATCGCGATCGAGGGGCATGGAGCGCCGACCGATCCCGACGTACGACGGACGATCGGCATCGCGCCGCAGGCCCTCGCGCTCTACGACGAACTGACGGCCGAAGAGAATCTCGAGTTCTTCGCCGGCATCTACGGACTCTCGGGGGCGGCGCGCCGCGAGCGGGTCGCGTGGGGACTGGAACTGGCGGAACTCCAGGACCGGCGACGGCATCGGGTCGGTTCGTTCTCGGGCGGGATGAAGCGCCGTCTGAATCTGGCGGTCGCGATGGTCCACGCTCCGAAGATCGTCCTCCTCGACGAGCCGACGGTCGGCGTCGATCCTCAGTCGCGCAACCACCTGATCGAATCGATCGCGCGCCTCAGGTCTGCCGGTCTGACCGTCGTCCTGACGACGCACTACATGGAAGAGGCGTCGAAGCTGTGCGATCGGATCGGGATCATGGATCGCGGGAGGATCCTGGAAATCGATCGGACGAGCGAACTGGTGCGGCGGCATGGAGGAGGCTTGCGGATCGAGGCGCGATTCGAAACGGGGCTGCCGGCGGTCTGGAGCGGTCCCGGCGAGCTGCGCGACGAACGGCTGAGCGTCGTGACCGAACGGCCGCTCGACACCCTGCGCGAACTGCTCGACGGTGAGCATCGTTTTGCCGCGATCGAGATGCGCCCGGCCGATCTCGAGACCGTCTTTCTGAACCTGACCGGTCGAACGCTGCGCGATTGAGCGACGCTCGTCGAGCGAGTGGGAATCGAGCCGGGACCTGAGGTGAGTCGCTCCGTCAGCTCGCCGACCGACGCGGAGCGCGTCGGCTTGGCGATCCGGGCTCGACGGACTGACCGAACGAACGAAACGAGGAGTAGTGACGTGCGGGGAATGTGGCTGCTGGCGTTGAAGGACCTGAGACTGGCGCTTCGCGATCGCGCGGGGCTCTTCTTCATGGCCGGGCTGCCGATCGCGATGGGGCTCTTCTTCGGCGCGATCAACGGCGGGCTCGGCAAACGCGAGATGCGGTTGTCGCTGGCGATCGTCGACGAGGATCGCTCCGAGCGGTCCGCCGAGTTCGTCGAGCGGATTCGCGCCGGGAACGAATCGATCGACCTGGTCGAGACCGACCGCGAGACGGCACTCGCTCAGGTGCGGCGCGGCGCTCGCGCGGGAGCGATCCTGATCCCCGACGGCTTCGGCGACTCCCAGGCGCTCTTCGGCGGCGGGGCGCCGCCGGTCGTCGAAACGGCGGTCGACCCGAGTCGAGCGGCCGAAGCGGGGATGCTCCAGGGAGTGCTGCTGCAGGCGGCCGGCGAGACGACGTTCGGCGCCTTCGCCGACCCGGATCGGTTGAGACCGTTGCTCGATCGTTCGCGCCAGTCGCTGCGCGAATCGGAGGGGCTGTCGATGCCGACCCGTCTGGCGCTCGAGGCGATGTACGGCAGTCTCGGAGTGGTCGCCGATCGGTTGGAGGCCGATCGAGCGGCGGAGGCGGGAACCACGACCGAGTCGGCGGACCCAGCCGGACCGCAATTCCGGCTGCTCGACATTCGTCCCCTCCCGCTGACCCGCCCCTCGTCGACCGCCGATCGGCTGCGGAGCGGATGGGACCTGAGCATTCCGGCGGCAAGTCTCTGGGCGGTCCTCGGCTGCACCGCGACCTTCGCCGTCTCGCTGGTGCGCGAGCGGACTCGCGGGACGCTCGTCCGCTTGCAGGTTGCGCCGCTCGGCGGCCGGGAACTGCTCGGCGGCAAGGCGCTCGCCTGCTGGATCATGGCGGTCGCGGTGATGGGGCTGCTGCTGACGATCGGCATCGGCCTCGGGATGCGGCCCAAGGATCCGCTGCAGCTGGCGGTCGCCGTCGGCGCGACGGCGTTCGGTTTCGTCGGCGTGATGATGGCGATGTCGACGATCGGCCGGACCGAGGAAGCGGTCGGCGGCGCAGGGTGGGGGGCGAACGTGCTGATGGCGATGTTCGGCGGAGGAATGGTTCCGCTCGCCTTTCTCCCCGGTTGGATGCAGACGGCGAGCCATCTGAGTCCGGTGAAGTGGGGCGTGCTGGCGCTCGAAGGGGCGGTCTGGCGCGAGTTCACGTGGGCCGAGGCGCTGGTTCCCTGGAGCGTGCTGCTCGGAATCGGAGCGGTCGGCTTTCTGATCGGCGTGCTCCGACTGGGGCGTTTGCAGCGCAGCACGAGCTGACAGGGGCCGTGCGTCGCGACTCGCCGATCCGGCCCGAATTGCGGCGCCGGAATCGGCCCCGTCAGCGGTGACAGTGCGGCGTAGCCCCGGCTCGTCCCGAGCCGCGGGGCGTGCGATGCCGAATCGGTTCACGCCTCGGAGCGTCTTCAGCCCGCGGTACCGACACTGCCGCGCGTCGGGGACGACGCGGGCCTACGCCGACGCGGCGCGTTCTGACCGGCCCGATCCGCCCGTCGCGACCTCTCGGATATGACGGATTGCCGTCACCGAATGACGGAAATCCGTCAGTTCGGATTGCCGAACGAGCCCCTTATCTCTTTTCTCGCCTGCCCGGCTTGACTTTGACTGTTCGCTCCTGCCTGCGCATTTTCCGTCATCGGCAGGATTGAACTCGGTCAGGTTCCGGCGAGAATGGAAGGCGTCTCGCGAGACGTGACGGAATCCGGTCCTGCTCGTGGCGGTCGCAACATGCTGGCGAACGATCGACGGGCGCGACTGCTGGAACTGATCCGTCTCGAGGGATTTGCCTCGTTGCCCGAGCTGGCCGGGGAGTTGGGGGTCTCGGAGTCGACCGTTCGGCGGGATCTGGAGCAGCTGGAGGAGTCGGGGGCGGCGAAGCGGATTCATGGGGGAGTCTGCTACACCGGTCCGAGTCCGAAGCTGACGCATTTCGACCGGATCCAGTCGCGGAACTGGGAACTGAAGCGGCGGATCGCGTCGCGAGCGGCGTCGCTGATCGAGGAGGGGGACACCATCCTGCTCGACGGCGGCAGTACGACCTACGAACTGGCTCGACTGCTCGTCGGTCGGACCTTGCAGGTCGTCACCAACTCGCTGCCGGTCGCCAATCTGTTCGTCAGCTCGGACAGCGCGGATCTGGTCTTCGTCGGCGGTTACGTCCATTCGCGCACCGGCGTGTCGCTGGGGCCGTATGCGACCGACATGCTCCGGCACCTCAACGGTCGCCGGGCGGTCCTGAGTGTCGGCGGCGTGCAACAGGCGGGACTGTTCAACAACAACCTGCTGCTGGTCGAGACCGAGCGGGAGATGATGCGGGCGGCGGATGAGGTGATCGTGCTGGCCGACAGCACCAAGTTCGGCAGGACCAGTCTGGCTCGCCTGTGCGGGCTCGACGAGATCGACGTGCTGGTGGTCGACGACGCGATCACCGACGAGTGGCGAGCGTACGTCGAAGGGGCCGGAGTCCGATTGGTGACGGCCGATCGCGAGAGCGGTTCGACCGAACGGGCGGTCGGAGCGAAGGACTGAACCAACAGCGACGACCGAATCGAAGCGGCGGCTCCTGCGAGCAGCCGTCGAGAGCGACGACGAACGGACGGCAGTCAGGTTCCGGCCTATCCGGCCTCGATCTGCCCGAGCAAACGCGGGAGCGGACATGAGTCAGGCGTTGGATCGAGCGACCATCGAGCGGATCGTGCGCGGGATCGTGACCGGAGCGAGCGGCAGCGCCACCTCCCCTGTCGCTCCGGCCCCCGCCGCCGCCGAACCGGAACTGGTCGTGAGCATTTCCGCGCGGCACGTCCATCTGACTCAGCAGCATGTCGAAATCCTCTTCGGACCGGGGCGAACGTTGACTCCCGGCAAACCGCTCTACCAGGACGGCTTCTATGCGGCCGAAGAGACGGTGATGGTGGTCGGGCCGCGCCGGCGGATGCTGCCGACGGTCCGGATCCTCGGACCGACACGCGACTTCAGTCAGGTCGAACTCGCCTTCACCGACGCGATCAGTCTGGGGATCGACGCGCCGGTCCGGCACAGCGGCAGGATCGACGGGACGCCGGGGTGCGTGCTGGTCGGTCCGGCGGGAGTCGTCGAGCTCTCGCAGGGGGTGATCCGCGCGGCGCGGCATGTCCACATGAGTCACGCCGATGCGGCTCGCTACGGCGTCGCCAACGGCGACTACATGGATCTCGAGATCGAATCGCGCGACTGCTCGCTGACCTTCAAGGACCTGCTGGTTCGCGCCGATGCGACGAGCAAGCTCGAAGTCCACCTGGACACCGACGAAGGGAACGCCTGTCACCTCGACGCGGCGACCGGCATCCGACTGGTGAAGCGTCAGGACGGCTGCGGTTGCCACAAGTGACCGGAGCGATCACGAGACGACGGAGCGGCCGTGCGAGCGATCGTCGCTCGTCACTCCCCTCCGCGACCGAACACGGGACCCGTCGGCGCTACCGAGCCGGTGCGACGGACTCCTCGAAACGACCAAGGCCGGTTTTCCAACACTGCTCCTCGGAGTGAATCGTCATGGCGAAGACTCTCGAGGCCCTGGGCATGATCGAGACCAAGGGCTTCATCACGCTGATCGAAGCGACCGACGCGATGCTCAAGGCCGCGAACGTCGAGTTTCTGGGATGGGACAAGGTCGGCAGCGGCCTCGTCTCGGCTTTCGTCACGGGAGACGTGGCGGCGGTCAAGGCGGCGACCGACGCCGGTGCGGCGGCCGGCGGGCGCGTCGGCGAAGTGGTGAGCGTGCAGGTGATTCCGCGTCCGCACGAGGACCTGGGGATCGTCCTGCCGGTGCCGGTCAAGAAGAGCCCGCGCTCGGCGTCGTGATCGCGGCGACCGCGTCCGGTCCGCGCTCCTGAAACTCAACTCACCGCAACTACGAAAGATCGAACATGCAATCGGCAATCGGACTGATCGAGACGAAGGGCCTGATCGGCCTGATCGAGGCGACCGACGCGATGGCCAAGGCGGCCAACGTCCGGATCGTGAAACGCGTCAGCATCGGCGGCGGTCTGGTGACCACCGTCGTCTCGGGAGACGTCGGCAGCGTCCGCGCGGCGGTCGAGGCGGGAGCCAACGCCGCTTCGCAGGTCGGCGAGCTGGTCGGCAGCCATGTCATCCCGCGTCCCGCCGAGGGACTGGTCGAGGCGTTCGTGTCGTGAGTCGAGTCGGTCGGGCGAGTCCGCTCGTCCGACTCCGCCCGACGAGCCGCACCTGATGCGGCCCGATCGGCGACTCGTTCCCGCGATCCGATCCGACCGCGACCGATCGAACGTGCGACTTCGGCAGCTTTCCCGCGACTCATGGAAGAACGGCAACCCACGGAGGAACCGATGAAGGTGCTGGTGGCCAACCTCGGCTCGACGAGCTTCAAGTACCGGTTGTTCGACATGACCGACGAGCGTCAGCTGGCGCGCGGCGGCGTCGAGCGGATCGGTTCGCCCGCGAGCCCCTGCTTCGTCGACATCGGCGGACGACGGACCGAAATGACGGTTCCGGTCCCCGACCATGCCGAAGCGGTGCGCCGCTGTCTGGAACAGCTGACCGACCCCGCGTCGGGCTGCCTGAGTCAGGCGAGCGAGGTGTCGGCGATCGGCTTCAAGGCGGTTCACGGGGGGCGCTTCAGCGGCGTGCAGCGGGTGACGCCCGAGTTGCTCGACGCGATGGGGACGATGAACCCCGTCGCTCCGGCTCACAACCCGCCGTACATCGCGGCGATGCGGCAGCTCTCGGAGAAGCTCCCCGAGATCCCGCTCGTCGCCGCGTTCGAGACCGGATTCCATGCCACGATTCCGGACGAGCGGCGGACCTACGCGATTCCGCACGAATGGACCGAGGTCCATCAGGTGCGGCGTTGGGGATTCCACGGCGCCAGTCATCGCTACATCGCGCAGCGGACCGCCGAGCTGCTGGGACGAAACGATCTGCGGATCGTCAGTTGCCATCTCGGCGGATCGAACAGCCTGTGCGCGATTCGCGACGGCCGGAGCGAGGCGACCACGATGGGGATGAGTCCCCAGACCGGTCTTCCTCACAACAACCGAGTCGGCGACTTCGATCCGTTCGCGATCCCGATCGTGATGGCGGCGACCGGCAAGACGCTCGAGCAGGTGCTCGACGATCTCGCCTGTCGCAGCGGTCTGCTCGGAGTGAGCGGAACGAGCGGCGACATCCGGGACCTGGAACAGGCGGCCGATGCGGGGAACGGACGGGCGCGACTGGCGCTCGACCTGTTCGTCGCCGAAATCCGTCGGCATCTGGGAGGCATGATGATCGAACTCGGCGGGCTCGATGCCCTCGTGTTCACCGGAGGGATCGGCGAGAACGGCGCGCGGATCCGCGAAGGGGTCTGCCGCAACCTCGACGGGTTCGGCATCCGACTCGATCCCCAGCGGAACGCCGTCGCGAAGGGGGAATCGCGACTCGAAGTCGATGGCTCCCCCGTCCGCATCCTGGTGGTGCCGACGAACGAGGAACTCGTCGTCGCTCGCCAGTCGCGGCAGTTGCTGGAAGGCAGGTAGTCATGTTCATCGCACGCGTCACCGGCTCGATCGTCTCGACCCAGAAGATCGATTCGATGGTCGGTCAGAAGCTGATGGTGGTCGAACCGTATCGAGTCGATCCGAACGATCGCTCGTCGTTGGCGACGACCGGCCGGACCTTCATCGCCTGCGACACGCTCGGCGCCGGCGTCGGCGACCTCGTCCTGATCTGTCAGGGCTCGAGCGCCCGACTGACCGCCGAAACCAAGGACAAGCCGGTCGACACCGTGATCATCGGGATCGTCGACAAGGTGCATGTCGAACAGGCCTGCGTCTACGACCGCGAACGCTCCTCGACCTGATTCCCGCACGAACCGTCGATCGCCTGACCGCTCGGCGATCGATCAACGCACCCGAGACGAACGACCGAGGTTCCGCCAGCGGAACCCGAGAGGAACCCATGACGATCGACGAACGACTGATCCGCGATGTGGTCGCCAAGGTGCTCGCCCAAGTCGGCTCGCTCGATGCCGGCGCCCTGTCGGCGACCGCGATCCCTCGCTCCTACCA
>CAZZBI010000111.1:7453-14691 GCA_964652385.1 uncultured Pirellulaceae bacterium
TACCAAGGGCGCAACGGCATCTTCTCGTGTGCCAAGGAAGCGATCGCCGCGGCGCGCGAAGCGTTCGAGCGGCTCTCCGAAGAAGGGCTCGAGTTCCGTCGCCAGGTGATCGACCGGATCCGCCGGATCTCGATCGACCAGGCGGTCGAACTCGGCACCATGGAGATGAACGAGACGAAGATCGGGCGTCTCGAACACAAGATCGAGAAGCTCCGCACGCTCGGACAGCGGACCCCCGGCGTCGAGTTCCTGCAGAGTCAGGTCTATTCGGGCGACCATGGTCTGGCAGTCATCGAGCACGCGCCGTTCGGCGTCATCGGCGCGATCACGCCGGTCACCCACTCGCTGCCGACCATCACCGGCAACGCGGTCAGCATGATCGCCGCCGGCAACACGCTGGTCGTCAATCCGCATCCCAGCGGCAAACGAGTCGCGGTCGAAGGGGTCCGCCGCTTCAACCGACTGATCCATCAGGAACTCGGGATCGACAACCTGATCTGCGTGATCGAAGAGCCGACGCTCGAGACCGCCGACACCATCTTCGGCTCGCGCGACGTCAACCTGATCTGCGTCACCGGAGGCCCGGCGGTCGCCAAGGCGGCACTCAAGGCGGGGAAGCGGGCGGTCGTCGCCGGCCCGGGGAACCCGCCGGTCGTCGTCGACGAGACGGCCGATCTCGATCGAGCGGCTCGCTGCATCATCCAAGGGGCCGCCTACGACAACAATCTGCTCTGCATCGCCGAGAAGGAGGTCTTCGTCGTCGACGCCGTCTTCGATCGGATGATGGCGGCGATGGAGAAGGCCGGCGCCCTGCGGCTGGATGCCCGCGAGACCGAACGGCTGACGCGCGAGGCGGTGGTGCAGGTCGGCGACGACAAGCACGATGCGCCGAGCAAGGACTATCTGGGGCAGGATGCGGCGAAGCTGGCCCGAGCCGCCGGACGGACCGCGCCGGCCGGAACCGAACTGGTCTTCGCCGAGACCGACGAACACCATCCGTTCGTCTCGATCGAGCAGATGATGCCGTTCGTGCCGTTCGTCCGCTGCCGCGATGTCGACCAGGCGATCCTCAAGGCGAAGCAGTACGAGCACGGCTTCCGGCACACCAGCATCATCCACTCGCACGACGTCCGGAACATGACGCGGATGGGACGGATCCTCGACACCACCCTGTTCGTCAAGAACGGCCCCTGCATGGCCGCGCTCGGACTCGGCGGCGAGGGCTATCTTTCCTTCTCCATCGCCGGGCCGACCGGCGAGGGAGTGACGACGCCGCTGACGTTCACTCGCGAACGGCGCTGCTCGATGATCGACGACCTTCGGATCGTCGGCAAGCCGCGCGACTGACCCCGAACGATCGTCCCCCGGCGACCTCCCCCTTCCCGACCGCTACCGACGGACCCTTCCCGTGCAACTCGCCCGAGTCATCGGCAGAGCGACCGCGACGCTGAAGCATGCCAGCATGCACGGCGCGAAGCTCCTGCTGGTGCAGCCTCAGACGATCGACGGCCGCCCTGACGGCGAACCGTTCCTGGCCGTCGACGGCGTCGGCGCAGGGTGCGGCGAGGTGGTGATGCTCACCAGCGACGGTCGCTACAGCCGGCAGCTGTTGCAGGCCGATGCGACTCCGGTCCGCTGGACGATCATCGGAATCGAGGACTGCCGATGACCGCAGCCCCCCGACAACTCGATGAAGCGACGATCGCCGAAGTGGTGCGGCAGGTCGTGCTGCGGCTGATGGCCGAAACCGGTTCGGCGCCGCCGAGCGATTCGCCGCGCAAGTCGTGCGGTTGCGGCTGCCAAGGAAAGAATGCCGTCGATGGCGTCTGCTTGACTCCGGCCGGCACGCTCTACCAAGCCCCTGCCGCTCCGCCGGCCGATCCGGCCGAATGGCATTTCTCCGGACCGGTTCTCTCGCTCGCGTCGCTCCGCGAGCGACCCGCCGGAACGAATCGAATCGTCGTCGGACCTCGAACGCTCGTGACGCCGGCGGTCAAGGACGAACTGAAGGATCGCGGCCTCGTCTGGTCGCGCGCCGTCCGCTCGACACCCGACTCGACGCGGCACGGTGCCGCCGCGGTCGAGCCGACCGAGTGCTTCAGCCAGGCGCATCCGGGGCGCCATGATGCGGCGCTCGTCGGACTGCCGCTCGTCTTTCGCGACGCCGAACGGCTCGATGGTCCGGCGCTGGCGGCTGCCGTCGCCGCCTCGGTCGCGCAGCGCGGCCGAGCGATCGTCATCGCTCGCGAGCCGTACACGGCGGTCTGCGACCTGAATCGCACAGCGACGCTGCGAGCCGGTTACGCTCCGACCGCGACGGCACTCGGCAAGCTCGTCCATCAGCTCCGCCCGAACGTCGTCGTCGTCGATGCGCGAAAGTACTCGCACGCGACGCTCCGACAGATTCTCGACGAGTTCGCGACTCGGCCTCCGGTCGGTTGCGGTGCCCGGGGAGGGGACCGATGAGAATCGCCAAGGTGATCGGCAAGGTGACGCTCTCGCGATCGCATCCGTCGTACCTCGGTGCGCGGCTCCGCTTGGCGATCCCGATGAGCTTCGCCGAACTGGTCGACGGGACCGAACCGACCGGCGAGACGCTGGTGGTGTGGGACGAACAGGGAGCGGGGGAAGGCGACCTGATCGCGGTCGCCGAAGGCCCCGAGGCATCCCAGCCGTTCCGCCCCGACGGCAAGGCGGTCGATGCCTATGCCGCCGCCCTGATCGACTCGCTCGAGATCGACCGACAAGCCGCCGCACAGGTCCGCCGTTAGAGGTCGGTCCCGCACCGCGGCCCACGAGCGCGAACGCTCACGAACGACTCGTCACGAACGCATCACGACAACCTCGATAACCACGACAACCTCGACCGGGCCGCCTTCCGCAGCGGAAGACGATCCTGTCACGACAGCTCCGAAGGTGAACGATGGCCAATCTGCATCGGATCAAGCAGGACATCTGCGAGATCGGTCGCCGCTTGTACGACAAGGGATTCGCGGCGGCCAACGACGGGAACATCACCGTCCGCGTCGGCGACAACGAGGTGCTCTGCACCCCGACGATGCACTCCAAGGGCTTTCTGAAGCCGGACGACATCTGTCTGATCGACATGACGGGCAAGCAGTTGGCCGGCAGCAAGAAGCGGTCGAGCGAGGCGCTGCTGCATCTCGAGATCTACAAGCAGCGCGCCGACGTTAAGAGCGTCGTGCACTGCCATCCCCCGCATGCCACCGCGTTCGCCGTCGCTCGGGAGCCGATTCCGCAGTGCGTGCTCCCCGAGGTCGAGGTCTTCCTCGGCGACGTGCCGATCACGCGGTACGAGACGCCGGGCGGTCAGCAGTTCGCCGACACCGTGCTGCCGTTCGTCGACAAGACCAACGTCATCATCCTGGCCAACCACGGAACGGTGAGCTTCGGCGAGTCGGTCGAGCGGGCGTACTGGTGGACCGAGATCCTCGATGCCTACTGCCGCATCCTGATGCTCGCCAAGGGGCTCGGCGGCGTGAACTACCTGGGGGAACAGAAGTCGCGCGAGCTGCTCGATCTGAAGGCGAAGTGGGGCTTCACCGACCCGCGGAACACCGACGAGTACAAGAACTGCGACATCTGCGCCAACGACATCTTCCGCGACAGCTGGAAGGACTCGGGAGTCGAGCGGCGGGCGTTCGACGCGCCGCCGCCGGCCGCGCCCGGCTCGAACGCCTCGCCCTCCGCGTCGCCGGCGAGCGGTTCGCCCGACATGGAGGCGCTGGTTCAGGCGATCACCGATCGGGTGATGGCCGAGTTGGCCAAGGCGCGTTGAGCCGTCGGTCTCTCCCCTCTCCTGCCACGGGCCTCGTACGAACACGATCGAAGGAAGCGAGCGGAACATGAAGGTCAGCATCATCGGCGGCGGCGGTCTGGTCGGTTCGAGCGCCGCGTTCGCGCTCCAGTGCGGCGGACTCGTTCGCGAGATCGCGCTGCTCGACGTCAATCAGGAACTCGCCGCCGGCCACGCGCTCGATCTGCTGCACGGGGCGCCGAGCGTCGCCGATCAGGTGATCGTCTCGGGAGGCTACGAGCATGTCCCGAGCAGCGATGTCGTCTGCATCACCGCCGGTCTGCGCCGCCAGCCGAACGAAAGTCGGCTCGACCTGATCAACCGGAACACCGACCTCTTCCTGTCGATCCTCGAGCAGGTCGGCAAGGCAGGGCTGAAGGAGGGAGCGATCGTCGTCGTCGTCAGCAATCCGGTCGACATCCTGACCTACGTCGCCGCCGATCGACTGAAGCTCCCGGCCAGTCGCGTCATCGGTCTGGGCACGCAGCTCGACACGATCCGCTTCCGCGCCCTGATCGCCCAGGCGATGAACCTCGCGCCGACTCAGGTCGACGCGCTGATCCTCGGCGAGCACGGCGACAGCATGGTGCCGATCTGGTCGAACGCGACGGTCAATGGTCTGCCGCTCGACAAGTTCCCGGGATGGACGCCGCCGCTGGCGAGCGAACTGTTCACGCGGACCAAGGGGAGCGGCGCGGAAGTGATCAAACGCAAGGGGGGCGCCGGCTTCGCGGTCGGGATCGCCATCCGCGACGTCATCGACGCGATCGTCCTCGACTCGCGCCGCATCCTCCCCGTCTCGACCGTCCAGGACGGCAAGTGCTACGGCATCCGAGACGTCGCCATCTCGGTGCCGACGGTCGTCGGACGTTCGGGAGCGGTCGCGCGGCTGGAGATCGAACTCTGGCCGAAGGAGCTGCAAGGGATGCGCAACAGCGCGAACGTCTTGCGGCAGACTCTGGTGACCGTGCTCGATCGCGTCGGCCGCTGAGACGCACCGCTCAGGTGCGCCCCCGTACCTCCGCGCCCTCCCAGCCCGCAGCGTCAGCAAGGGGTTCCCCGCGCCCTCCCAGCCCGCAGCGCTACGCGCAGGGCACTCCGTGCCTCCCAGCCCGCAGCGTCAGCAAGGGGTTCCCCGCGCCTCCCAGCCCGTAGCGCTACGCCCCGGGCCCTCCGCGCCTCCCAGCCCGCAGCGTCAGCAAGGGGTTCCCCGCGCGTCCCAGCCCGTAGCGCTACGCGCAGGGCTTTCGCGCCCGAGGGCGGGTTCCGCTCGTCCGTCGTTCGCGATGCGCAGCGGTAACCGCAGCGCAGCGAAACCCTGCCTCGGCCTCGGAGAGGCCGGGCCCACGCAGAGGCCCTCCGCTTCTCGCTTCAATGGGTCTCGGCGCTTGGTCCCGAGGCGATCGTCCCCAGTGCCGCCTGCAGCTCGTCGCGCACCTGCTCGTCGGTCTCGATCGCGAGCCGACGGTGCAGCGCCGCGAGTCCCTCGGCCGAACCGATTTCGCCGAGCGCCCACGCGGCGGCGCCGCGGATCGTCGGTGACGATTCGTCGAGCGCAACGATCAGCGTCGGTACCGCGCCGATATGACGCGCGTTACCGAGCACGATCGCGGCGTTCCGCAGCAGTCCGTCGCGATGGGCACGCCACAGGGGTGTGCGGCGAAAGCGGCGTCGGAACTCCGTCTCGTCGATCGTGAAGAGCGTCAGCAGATCGAGCGGGTAGAGAGCGGGGTCCGGGCGGAACTCGTCGGCCGATGCGTCCGGCGACTTGCTCTGCCACGGACAGACCTCCTGACAGTCGTCGCAGCCGAAGACCCGATCGCCGATCCCGGATCGCAGTTCGCGCGGAATCGCTCCGCGCAGTTCGATGGTCAGGTAGCTGACGCAACGCCGCGCATCGAGCACTCCCGGTTGCGGGAACGCTCCGGTCGGACAAGCGTCCAGACAGGCGGTACAGGTGCCGCAGTGATCGCTCTCGTGCGGTCGATCGATCTCGAGCGAAACGTCGGTCAGCAGCGCGGCCAGAAAGAACCAACTCCCCGCACTCTTGCTGATCAGCAGCGTGTTCTTGCCTTGCCACCCGAGTCCGGCCAGACGTGCGAAGTCCCGTTCGAGCAGCGGCGCGGTATCGACGACGCCGCGCGTCAGCGTTTCGGGGACCCAGGACCTCAGGCGATCGGCCAGCCGGTGCAGGCGGTCGCGGATCGTGTCGTGATAGTCGCGGGTGCCCCAGGCGTAACGCGACACTCGCCCCTGTCCCGGCTCGACCGTCGGCGGTTCGGCCGTCCGGTAGTCGAGAGTCAGCATGATGATCGACCGGACGCCGTCGAGCACATGCCGCGGATGCGCGTATGCCTCGCGCCGCTCTTCCAGGTACCGCATCGTCCCGTGCAGGCCGTCGTCCAGCCATCGGCGGAATCGCGACAGGCCGAGCGGTTCGACGGCCGGGGCGATCCCGACTCGGGAGAAGCCGACGTCGAGCGCCGCCTGTTTCAGGAGTCCGGTTATGCGGCGTCGTTCGGCCGGGGAATCGATCATTCCCGTCTCGCGGTTTGCGGGCGCGATTGCAATCGCGTGGGGCCCGAATAGCTTGGATTTTCGGAGTCGGCAAATCGGGCGGGAAAAGGATCGGGAATTTGCCCGACGCCCCCCTCGGGTCATGAAGACCGTGCCGATCATATCACGCCGCTTTCGCCGGCGCCGTCGCGACGAGCACGGCGCGACGAGGGACTTCCGTCGCCGGCACCGCTTCCGACCCGAAGCGACCGACGAGCTGCCCGCGGCCGAGCCACCTGCTCGTCGATCGCCGAGAACTCGAGATGAAGAAGCGCGTCCTGACGTCGATCGCTCTGCTTACGGTCGTCGGAGCCCTGTTCGCTCCTGCCGCTTCGGCGCATGACGGCTACGGTTTCGGCCTGGGCCTCGGTTTCAGCCAGGGGTACTTCCAGGGGTATCAGGGAGTCAACCAGCGGCGGATTCCGTACTTCGCGTTACATCCGCCGGTCTACTACGGCCAGAAGGTCGCTCGCCCCTACGGCTTCAGCCCGTTCGCCACGCCGCCGGCGATGGTACCGGCCGAAATGAACTACGTGCCGAAGGTCGAAGTGCGCGAGATCGAGAACCCGTTCTACGTGCCGCAGCCGAACGCCCCGGGCGAGCCGCTTCCCGAGCCGACCGGCCGCGAGACCGCTCGTCGCCAACCGCTTCGCGACAAGACGACCTGAGCGACGACCGCTCCGACCCGCAGAACCGATCGTCGGACGCGAGGATCGAAGGGGACTGCGAAGGAAAGTCTCAAGTCGATCGACTCCGCGTCGCCGCGCGGACTAGGTTTTCGGTGCGAGGAGAGGCACGAGCCTCCTCGCGGTTCGGCGTTCTCACCCCGAGTAGGGCCGAAGCGGTACGACCTCCGCTTCGGCCC
>CAZZBI010000112.1:0-12085 GCA_964652385.1 uncultured Pirellulaceae bacterium
CCGTCGACTTCATCGTCGCCGCGCAGCACGACGAAGGGGGCTGGCGGTATCGGCCCGGCGAGAGCGGCGACACGAGCGTGCTCGGTTGGCAGCTGATGGCGCTGCAGAGCGCTCGGGCGCCCGGCACCGGACTGCGCGTTCCGGACGACACGCTGAAGCTCGCCGGCTACTACCTGGATCTCTGCGCCAGCGAGAACGGTGCACGCTACGCCTACATGCCGGTTCAGCGTCCCCGTCCGACGCCGAGCATGACGGCCGAGGCGTTGTTGTGCCGGATGTACCTCGGCTGGACGCGCGACGACCCCCGTCTGAGATCGGGCATCGTCTGGCTCGAAACCGAACACCCGCCTCAGCGGACGCGCGAGAATCTGTACTACTGGTACTACGCCACGCAGGTCTTCCATCATCTGGGAGGCCCGTCGTGGGACCACTGGAACGTCGAGATGCGCGACCAGCTGGTCAACGCCCAGGTGAAGACCGGCAAGAACGCGGGGAGCTGGGATCCGGAACGCTACGAGTTCGGCCCGCAGGGGGGCCGGATCTTCACGACGAGCTTCGGCGTCTGCATCCTCGAGGTCTACTACCGCCACCTGCCGCTGTTCAAGCAGCTGAAGATCGATGCGGAATCGTCGGGCGATCGGCCGTGAGCGGTGCGGCGCGACGATCGGCGCACGGTACCGCGACGATCGGGCGGGCGAGTCGATCCCCTGACGACCACCGACAGCAGCGATGAAGGAGGCCGAAGTGAACTCGGAGCGATCGGTCGAGCGGCCGGCATACTTCGTCTTCGACGTCGAGAGCGTCGCCGACGGCGAACTGGTCGCTCGCGTCCGCTATCCCGGCGAGACGCTGGCGCCCGAGACGGCGGTCGAGCGGTACCGCGCACAGCTGCTCGAGGATCAGGGTTCGGACTTCATTCCGTATACCTATCAGGTGCCGCTGGCGATCGTCGTCGCGAAGGTCGCCGAGGACTTTCGGCTGCTCGATCTCGTGTCGCTGGACGAACCGCATCATCGGCCGCACGAGCTGACGCGTCTCTTCTGGGCCGGTTGGGAAGCGTATCGTCAGCCGACGTTCGTGACGTTCAACGGCCGGGCGTTCGATCTGCCGCTGCTCGAACTCGCCGCTTTCCGCTACGGCATCGGCGTACGGAATTGGTTCAACGTCGTCGCAAAGAGCTGGGATCAGAAACGGAACCGCTACAACCTCGGTTCGCATCTCGACCTGTACGACATCCTGACCAACTTCGGAGCGACTCGGTTCAGCGGCGGTCTCGACCTGGCCGCGAATCTGCTCGGCAAACCCGGGAAGCTCGAGGTCAAGGGGCACATGGTTCAGGACATGTACCACCAGGGGCGACTGCAGGAGATCTCGGACTACTGTCGCTGCGACGTGCTCGATACCTACTTCGTCTTTCTGCGGTCGCAGGTGCTGCTCGGCCATCTGACCCTGGAGCGCGAGCAGGAACTGGTCGATGCGACGCGCGATTGGCTCGAGGCGCGGCGCGAGACGTGTGCCGCGTACGGGACGTATCTCGCGCAGTGGGGCGACTGGGTCAATCCGTGGTAGTCGCCTCGGCGGCCGACGCTTGCGATGCCCGCTCCGCGACGGACGAGCGCGGCGGGAACGGCGGGATCGCGTCGGACAGCTCGCCGATCCGGTGCGGCGCCGGCGTCTCGCCCGATCGATACGGCGTCCCTTCGAGCGCCAATCGGTCGAGCGCTTCCTGCAGGCTCGCACCGATCTTCGCCATCAGCGGATCGGACTCGGCTCCGCGATCGCGCCCCGGCTCGACGGCGATCGCCGGCAGCACTTCGATGATCGCATCCAGAGGCCCGAGCATCGGCGACTCGTCCGTCATGTCCTCCTCGAAGCGATGCACCGTTTCGACGATCCGTTCGATCGTCACTCCCGAGTCGAGATAACCGGTCGGGTAGAACGCGACCTGCTGCGCCAGGTAGGTATCGGCCAGGTGCCGGAATCGCCGATCCCGCTCCGCCGCATCGACTTCGCCGCGAGCGATCTCGGGGAAGATCTTCATCCGCAGGTTCTTGACCCGCGTCACGATCCCGCCGCTCTGAGGCTTGCCGAGCCACTCCTGCTCGAGCGGCTGCATGAGACGTTCGACCAGGCCGGCTTGGCGATCGCGCAGTCGCCCCTGACGCGGCTCGCCGAAGTACTCGATCTCCTTCAGCGCCAGCAGCGCCGTCCCGATCCTCCGCAACCGTTCGACCAGATCGACCGACGACATCGGGCGAAAGGTCAGCCGGCGTTCCAGGCGTTCGAGGACCGGCACGACCGTCTTGTCCATGTCGCCGACGAACTTGTACTTGATGGCGATCGGGTGAACGACGACTTGCCTGGCAGGTTCCAGCTTGGCGCGACGCTTGGCGGCGGTCCGCGCGATGAAGCTGATGCCGTCGAGCATCTCGCTCAGACGATCGTTGGTCCTCGTCGCCGTCCCCTCGGCAAAGACGACCAACGGCCGCTCCGCACCGGTCAGCGTGTCGATCGCCATGTCGATCGCCTGCCGGTCGAGCCCTTCGCGATAGACGCTGAAGCCGCCCATCATCCGGATGCAGTTCCGCTCCAGCCAACTCCCGTGGAACAGATGCCACGACGCCATCGCGTAGAAGAGCAGACCGGTCTCGTGGGCCAGGTTCGACAGCAGCAGCGGATCGAGCGTCGTCGGATGATTCGGCGTCACCAGGACGCCGTGGCCGGCGCGGACCGACTCGACAAGTCGATCGGCATGTCGCACCTCGCACTTTCGGACCCCCGCCGTCCGCCGCAGGTACCAGGGGAAGAACCCCAGACGATTGACGAGCGAAGGGAACCACCGCGACCTGATCGGGGGGATGAACTGGTAGTTTCGCTCGATGAAGATATTCTGCACGACTCGACTCGGAAGAGAGGGACCGATCCGGCAGTTGCCTCCACCGTCGTCTTCACGGTCGCCGCCGCGGGGGAGGGGACACGCGACAGCGGTCACGGTGCCCCAAAGGGGCGTCCGGTGTCAATCCGAGTTGGCTCGCGATCCCGATCGGCCGGGACGCCGAGACACGATCGGGACTTGGTTCGATGTCGATGATCGAGGATTTCCGGCGGGCGAACCAAGATCGCGATCTCGGGGACGAATTGGGGTCGATCGTCCCCTGTCTCCTCTGCTGATCGCCCCTTTCGCCGTCGTCCGAGATCGAAGGGAACCGTCCATGTCGCTCGTTCTTCTGGCTCAGGAAGCCGCCGCTTCGGCTCCGGTCGTCGTATCCGAACATCCGATCGCCAAGTGGTTCGAACGATTCGACGAGGAGCATCTGTTCGTCCTGTCGATCATCCTGATCGGCTGCGTCACCGTGGTGTCGATCACGCTGATCACCTCGATCACGCAGCTCATCTCGTCCAATCGCAAGGGGAAGGCGAAGGCCGAGCTGATCCGCGAGCTGATGGACCGCGGCCATTCGCTGGGCGAGATCAAGGAGATCCTGGCGATGACCGAAGAGTCGGCGACGGTCCGCGCTCTGACTCAGCTCCGTTCCGGCTCGAAGGGCTCCGATGCCGCGTCCTGGTCGGTCCCGCCGCAGAAGCCGATCGCCGGGGCGCGCTGATCTTGCGCGCGTCCGATGGTCGACCGAGTTGTCGACAGGAGCTGACCGGAAATGACTTCGTTCCCGCTGATACTGATGGCCCTGTTCGGGGCGCTGTTGCTGCTGGCCGTCGGGGGTCTGCTCGGTGTCGTCCTGCTGAGGACGTTCGGTCGGCAGCGAGGTGCGATCCCGCCCCGGATCAAGTGATCGGGACGGCGATCGGTTTCGGTTGTTCCTCTCCGGCGCGTGGTCTCTAATGACCTCGGCGGTCGTTCCCGGCCGCCGATTCCCGCCTCGCGGTTCCCACGACCGCGCTTCCGGAGAGAACGCCATGGACTCGTCGTCGTTCGATCGTCGCCGCTTCCTGAAGACCACGGCTGCCGGAGCGGCGGTCGCCTCGCTGGCGCCGGTCGCGGCGCGAGCGGCCCTACGCCCCTCGACCGACGACTCGGCCGAGTCGCTGGTGAAGGTGCTCTACGAGAAGCTCGATGCCAAGCAGCGGGCCGCGGTCTGCTTCGCCTGGGATCATCGGGACGAGCGGGGGCTGTTGCGGACGCACGTCAGCAACAACTGGCACATCACCTCGCCGGTCATCAACACCGAGTTCTACACCGACGAGCAGCGCGACCTGATCCGGAAGATCTTCGAAGGGATCATCGTTCCGGAATGGCAGGCCAAGGTCGATCAGCAGCTGCAGGACGACGCCGGCGGCTTCGGCAACGACCAGAACATCGCGATCTTCGGCGAGCCGGGGAGCGGCACGTTCGAGTTCGTGATGACCGGCCGCCACATGACGCTCCGCTGCGACGGCGATTCGGCCGATCATGTCGCCTTCGGTGGGCCGCTCTTCTACGGTCATGCGGCCCGCGACTTCAACGAAGCGGCCGACCACCCGGGGAACGTCTACTGGGAACAGGCGGTGGCGGCCAACGAGGTCTATCGGATGCTCGACGGTCGGCAGCGCAAGCTGGCCGAAGTCGGACAGCTCCCGAAGGAGTCGTCGGTCGCGTTCACCGGATTAGACGGCATGCGGCCGGGGATTCCGGTGACCGAACTCGCCGGCGATCAGAAGGGGGAACTGCAGAAGGTGCTCGCGAAGCTGCTCGAGCCGTATCGCCAATCGGACCGGGACGAGGTCCAGGCCTGCCTGACCGCTCAGGGAGGGCTCGACGCCTGCTCGTTGGCGTTCTACACCGATCGTGACATCGGCGGCGATCGCGTCTGGGACAACTGGCGACTGGAAGGGCCGAGTTTCGTCTGGTACTTCCGCGGCTCGCCGCACGTCCACGTCTGGGTCAACATCGCCTCGAGCGCCGACGTCGAAACGAACGCCGCCGGCTGAGCTTACGAGTCACGTGGGCCTGGCCACTCCGTGGCCGTGGCAAGGTTTCGCGGCGCTGCCGAATACGGGTCGCAGCATGAACGGTGTCGTCATCAACCCGACCTCGGGCTCGGAGAGCCCGGGGCCACGACCGTAGTGCGACCGCCCCCGGTCGCACCGTTCGCCGCAGAGCCTGATTCCGGCGGGCTGGTCGGTTTTCGACAAGGGCGCGTCCTCGCGTCACCAGACACCTGCCTTTCCCATCCCTAAGAGATGCCTGCATGAGCGACTCCGCGACGATCCCTCCGTTTCATCTCGCCTTTCCCGTCACCGACCTTCCGGCGACTCGCGCCTTCTTCGTCGACCTGCTCGGCTGTTCGGTCGGTCGCGAATCGGATCGTTGGATCGACTTCGACTTCTTCGGCCATCAGATCACGGCGCATCTGGTCGAGCGGATGCCCGAGGTGGCGACCAATCCGGTCGACGGCAAGCAGGTGCCGAGCAGTCACTTCGGTGCGGTGCTCGAATGGGAGCGATGGCATCATCTGGCGGACAAACTGCGCAAAGCCGGACTCGACTTCCTGATCGGCCCCTACATCCGCTTCAAGGGCGAGGTGGGAGAGCAGGCGACGCTGTTCGTCCGAGACCCCAGCGGCAACGGCTTGGAGTTCAAGTCGTTCCGACATCCCGAACGGCTCTTCGCCCGCTAGATTCGTCGCGGGCCGACGACGACTCTCACCTCGACGCCCGCGGATTCGCGAGACGCTCCGATGAAATCGCTCTGCGCTTCGGCGCCTCTGCCGTTCACCCTGGCTTGGCTGCTGACGTTGACGATCGCCGGTCGAGCGGCATTCGCCGAGCGGCCCGAGACGCTGCGCAAATCGCCGCCGACGATCGACCTGCTTGCCGACGATTCGCTCGATGCCTGGCACGTTTCGGGGTGCCGCGTATCGGTCGACGACGGCCTGCTTCGATTGGAAGAAGGAAACGGCTTCGCTCGGATCGCATGGCCGCTGCGCGACTTCGAACTGGCGTTCGACTGGCGCCCGCTCGGCGAATCGGACTACGACTCGGGGATCTACTTTCGCGCCCCCGAGCCGGAAGGATCTCCTTGGCCCGCTCGACACCAGATCAATCTGCTCCAGGGGCATGAGGGCGAGCTGCTCGGGTATCCTGCGGCACGCGTCCCCCAGGGGCTCGTTCGGCCGCGCGACTGGAACGCCATGCGTCTGAAGGTAAGCGGGGGTCGCGCCGAGCTGACGATCAACGACCGACCGGCATGGACGATCGACGACCTGCCGATCGAGACGGGGTTCGTCGGCATTCAGAGCGAAGTTCCGGGCGGCGGCCGGTTCGAGTTCCGCAACCTGACGCTCGTCGAACTGGATGCCGAACCGCTGCTGCACGAGGACCTGGCCGGCTGGACGGTGGTCGGCGACGTGGGCGAGGCCACCTGGCAGGTCCGCGACGGGGTGCTCCGGAGTGCCGGCGGCAGTTCGTGGCTCAGGCACGACACGCCGATCGACGACGTCGAACTCCGACTCGAATATCGGGTTCCGCCGCACGGCAACTCGGGAGTCTATCTGCGCGTCCCGGAAGATGGCGCCCATCATGGTCCGAACAGCGGCGTCGAGATCCAGATTCTCGACGATGCGCATCCCGACTACGTCGACCTCGCTCCCTATCAGTACTCGGCCGGCCTGTACGACTTTGCCGGGTCCGAACCGCGCGTGTCGCGCCCCGCGGGGACGTGGAACGTGCTCGAGATCGCGGCGGCCGGAGGTCGCTATCGGATCCGACACAACGGCGTGACGGTCGTCGATGTCGACGATGCGAACCTGCCGGAACTCGCCCGTCGAAATCGGTCCGGATTCTGGGGGCTGCAAGGGCACGGCGAGCAGGTCGAGTTCCGACGCCTGCGCCGCGTCCGGCCCGCTTCGGAAGAATCGTCGGGCGAGTGACGCGGCGGACGCGTCGATCGCCTCGAACGAGATCGAGCCCCAGCGACGACGAATCGATACGGAACCAAGAGTGATGCGAGACCGCCGAGCACGAGCGTTCGCCCAGCCGATCGGAACGATCGCGCGTCTCAGGATCGGTCGGCCGGTCCGACGCATCGTCGGTCTGCTCGCCGGCCTGGCCTTGACGGTCGGCGTCGCCGCAGGCCGCCCCGACGGTGCCGAGGAAGGAGGCGACAGCGCCGACTCGGTCCCGTCTCGGACGGCGGTCATCGAGTTGCGAGGGCCGATCGACGGCGAGTTTCTGGCTCACTTCCGCGCCAAGCTCGGCCAAGCCCGACGAACCGGATGCACGCTCGTCGTGCTCGATCTCGACAGCCCGGGAGGGTTGGTGGAGGAGTCGCTCGAGATCGGACGACTGCTCGGCAAGATCGACTGGGCGACGACGGTCGTCTGGGTCCCGAAACAGGCGCTCAGCGGCGCGGCGCTCCTGTCGCTGGGGGCCGATCGGATCGTGCTCGGTCCCGACGGGCGAATCGGCGACGCCGGAGTGATCCATCTCGATGAAGCGTGGCTCTTCCGCTACGTCGAAGCGAAGGTCCTCAGCGATGTCGTGCGACAGGTTCGCGATCTTGCGACGGCCAACGGACATTCCCCCGAGCTGGCCGAAGCGATGGTCGATCGGCATGCGGTCGTCTACCGTCGCCCTCGCGCCGACGGCTCGCAGGAGTACCTCATCGTCTATGCCCAGGACGACGTTCCCGAGCGAGCGATCGCTCCGCCCCCTCCGGCGATCGACGCAGACGAAGCTCCTTGGACGCTGATCGACGAGTCGATCGGCAATCGCTTCCTGACGGTCAACGCGACTCAGGGAGTCGCGATCGGCTTGGTCGCTCGGCAGGACGCCGATCTGGCCGAGTTGCTGCGGCAGGAAAACGGTGAAGCGAACCCGATCGTGCTGCGCCGGACCTTCGCCGATCAGGTCGCGTTCTGGCTGACTCGCCCGCTGATCCGGCTGGTGCTGATCGTCATCGGCCTGGTGGCCCTCTACTTCGAGCTGGCGAGTCCGGGGATCGGAGCGGGAGGGATCCTCTCGGGGCTCTGCTTCGTCGCGATCTTCTGGAGTTCGTTCATGAGCGGACTCGCGGGGACCCTCGAGCTGGTCCTGTTCCTGAGCGCGGTCGTGCTGTTGGGACTCGAACTGTTCGTGATCCCGGGCTTCGGCATCGCCGGCCTGCTCGGCCTGACGATGCTCGTCGCGTCGCTGATTCTGGCGGGGCAGTCGTTTCTGGTTCCGTCGAGTGCGATCGAGTGGAACGAGCTGACGACGTCGTTCGCGGTGACCGCCGGCGCGGCGGTCGGCTTTCTGGGGATTGCCGGTGCGATCAGCCGCCGCCTCGGGTCGATCCCGATCCTCAATCGTCTGGTCCTCGCCCTTCCGTCCGAATCCTCGGGTGACGACGGACATGTCGACGGCGCCGGCAAGAAGCACCCGACGCTGCAGGTCGGCGAGTGGGGCGAAGCCGAGATGCCGCTCAGGCCCGGAGGCAAGGCGCGGTTCGCTTCGGGGACGTTCGACGTCGTCGCCGAAGACGGCTGGGTCGAGGCAGGGCGACCGCTGAGGATCGTCGAGATCGTCGGGCACCGGATCATCGTCCAAGCGGACGAAGGGGCCGGCTGAGACGGGGTCGGCACCCTACGTAGCCCCGGTTCGTCCCGAGCCGAGGGCGTGCGACGCCGGCACCGAATGAGCCGGACCGTTTCGCGACCGACCGAAGTCGCACCGCCGCGCGTCGAGAACGACGCGGGGCCTACGTCACGGCGTTGCGTCTGCCGTCGTGCGACCGAGGTCGGTCGCAGCGTCACGGGGAAGAGGGGCACGGGGACCCCTTGCTGACGCGGCGGGCTGGCTGACGCGGCGGGCTGGCGGACGCGGCGGGCTGGCGGACGCGGCGGGCTGGCGGACGCGGCGGGCTGGCGGAGGAGCGGGGGGGCGGGGGTGCGGGACGATGAGGCGCGGAGGAGCCGGCGAACGTTCGTCACCGTTCTCCGGCCTGCAGCACCAGTGCCAGGAAGTCTCCTCCCGCTTCGAGCTCCAGCCGCGTCGCGTACCATTCCTGGTTGACGACGTCGACCAGCTCGTCCTGCTTCGCGAGCCCCTGCATGATCTTCGGGCACGCCTCTTCGACCTCGTCGCAGCACTCGCCCGAGGCGCGTCGCGGATCGTCGGGGCCGGCGTGGAACAGGATCCGCGCTTCGCGATCGGCGACCGTCACCGAGCGACTCGTCCGGATCCGTTCCTGATGGATCCGATCGACCAGACTCGGAAAGTCCGCCTCGACCACCACCGCACCGAACGGCTCTTCGGTCACCGCATCGAAGACCGGCGTCGCGGCGCAGAGGACACTCGACGAGATCTCGCGACTCGATCCCGGTCCGCGACTCATCAGCGTCCCCAGCGACTCGCCCGGCTTCAGGTCGACGACCCGTTCCAGGAACGGGCAGGACGGCGACGAACCGAGACGACTCATGGGGACCGTGCGGCAGGTCCCGTCCGCTCCGCGCCGCTCGACGCGGACCAGTTCCCGATAGGTCGAATCGAGACGGGCGAACGAGACGGCGGAAAAGTCCGAGTTGGCCTGCATCAGGCCGACGAAGATGCTGCTCAGTCGTTCGCGCCAGACGTTCCGATCCTCGCCCGGACGTCCCAGTTCGACACCGACGAGTCCCTGGATCGGCGGCAGCCCGGCCATGAAGCGGCTGTTGGTGCCGAGCGATCGGAGCGCCGCGGCCAGACCGGCTCGCAGGTCCCGCCCCTCCATCCGCAGGTTGTCGTAGCGGCGGACCTTTTCGTGCTGTCCCGCCATCCACGACTGGACCTGTTCCGCCAGCTCCTCGGCCGATTCCTGCCGGAGCGATCTCAGTCGGGACATCGCCCGATGACAGATCTCGTCGAGTTCGCGCGGGATGTCCGAATCGATCGTGCGGGGGCGCGGGGGATCGTGCTTCGAGATCGCGTCGAGCAGCTGCTCGACCCGCGCCGTCGTTCCGCGACCGCTCGCCGCGCTCTTCTCGTGCGGCGCCTGGCCGGTGAGGATCGCGAACAGGATCGCTCCAAGCCCGTAGACGTCGGTCCGCTGATCGATCTCGTCGAGGCGACCGGCTGCCTGCTCCGGAGCCATGTAGAGCGGCGTGCCGACGATTTCGCCCGCGAGCGTCCGCGCTCCTTCGCCGGCGTCGGCCGACGACTCGGTTCCGCCGGTCGGATCGGCATCCTCGAGATGCTTGGCCAAGCCCCAATCGAGCACGAGCACCTGACCGAAGTGATCGAGCGCCACGTTCTCCGGCTTCAGATCGCGATGGATGACGTGCCGCGAATGGGCATAGGCGACCGCTTGGCAGACTCCCAGAAACGCCGTCAGCAGACGATGGAACTCGACCGCATTCCGCTGTCCCGCCAACCGCCGCTGGTGGTATTCGACGATCGCCGCGGCGAGCGTCTTCTTGCCGAGGAACCGCATGACGTAGAAGGGGAGTCCCGAGTCGGGATCGACTCCCGACTGGTAGATCGGCACGACGTTCGGATGCTCGAGGCTGCCGGTGATCTCCGCCTCGCGCCGAAACCGCTGCCACGCGGCGGGCGAAAGGGCCGCGCTCGGACTCATCTCCTTCAACGCGACGTTGCGACGGAGCCGTTCGTCGCGGGCCAGCCAAACGGTCCCGAGTCCTCCTTCGCCCAATTTTCTGAGCAGGGTGAAGCGCGACGCCATCCGCCGCCCGTCGAGCACCTCGACCGCATCCTGGTCTCCCGACGCAAGCGTCCGCGCAAAACCGCCGACCGCGCTCGAAACCGCCGTTTCGGGAGCCGGCTGGACGGTTGACGGGCTGGCACCGCTACCGCCGAGCGCCGCTCGGATCGAATCCTTCAGGCGCTTGCGAGCCTCTTCGGCCAGATCGGGTGCCAGCGACTCGTCCCCCGCTTCGATCCTGACGGCCGCTTCGGCGACCGAGTCCTCGATCCGACGAGTCCACTCCGCGAACGCCCGCGTCTCGGGACTCCGTTCGAGATGCGTCGAGAGCTTCGCCAGATCGACCGCCGACGCCTCGCCGCGCATCGAACGACTCAGCAGCTCCACCGCCTGACGATCATTCAGCATCGACCCGTTCCTTCCGTTCGTCGAACCAACGGGAGCCGACGCACTTGGCCAGACCCAGGCGGGCGCGATGCAGGCGGACCCAATAGTTGGCCGGCGTGATCCCCAGTTCGCTGCAGATCCGGTCGCTCTCCATCCCTTCCATCACGCTCAGGGTGAAGACGTCGGCCTGACCGCGCGGCAGCTTGGTCAGGCACGAGCGGACGACCTCCCACAACTCGCGACTCTCGATCGCCGCATCGGGCGGGTGGAGCCACGCGTTACCGCGACCGTTCCAGTTTCCCGCCGCGTCGAACCAGGCCGACTCGGGATGCTCGAGATCGGTCGCCGCTCCGTCGCGGTCGTACCGCGCTCGACGACGGATGTGGTCGACGATCTTCCGCTTGAGAATGCCGATCAGCCACGCCCGAGTCGAGCCGGAACCGTCGTGCTGCTTCAGATGCCGGACCCCGGCCAGGAACGTCTCCTGGACCACTTCTTCGGCCGCATGCGAGTCGCGCAGCCGCGACCAGGCATAGCGATAGAGATCCGACGCATGCTCGTCGACCCACGAATCGGGGTCGGTCGTCGGTTCGGTTACCGTCTCGCCGTCCGCCATCCTCGCTCGCCCGTTACGAGATCCGCGATTCGCCCGAACGCCGAGCGTCGACCGAGGATATCGCGTCCGGTCGACGCTCGCAGGAGCGATCGCCTTACGCGATCCCTCTCGCACTTCCTCGAACGCTCATGCCCTCGACGGAATTCCGGCAACGTCCGGAAGCACACCCCTCGTCAGCGTACGGAGGGGAACGCTTCCTGAACAGGAGAGCACGAACCGGGGCAAGCCGCGCGCGTTTCAGGCCGAGCCCCGATCGACGACGCGCTGCGCGATCGGCAAACCGCTCGACCAGGGCTCGATCGACCAGCTTCCGGGCGAACGCCCACTACCAGGCGAGCAGCACGGTGTCGGTCGGCGGCCCGGAGCCGGCGACGGCCCACATCGAACCCGCCGCTTCGGACGGTTCCCGCCGCTACGACTGGGCGGCGATCGGCCCGGTGCGCGTGGGCGCGGAGCCGGTGGTCGTCGAG
>CAZZBI010000112.1:12095-14649 GCA_964652385.1 uncultured Pirellulaceae bacterium
GCGCTGGAAGCTCAGGTCTTCCCCCGGATCGATCTCTTCGGTCGACTTGCGCAATGCGGTCGACCGCAGGGGACGCTTGCCGAGATCGCGGATCAGATCGGCCGCCCCCGCCTGGTCCCCATCCGTCGACTCGCCTTCTCGTTCCAGCACCTCGTCCTCGTCGAACGAGCGGACCTCGTCCCGATAACGTTCTCCGAGGTAATGGCAGAGCTCCCACGCCGAGAGCGCACGGTCTTCGTTCCGATCGGCCTTGTCGCGGCGATCGAGGAACGCGTCCGCCAGAAACCGACTCAGATACCCGCCCGCCTCGAAGTTCTCGGCGACCTGAGCCAGCACGTCCTCTTCACAAGCGAAGATCCCCATCCGTCCCGGCGCCGAGACGACATCCTTGGCGAAGCCGCCGCTGTAGCACGAATCCATCACCAGCAGCACGAGACCGGCGGGGGAGGCGTTGAGCAGTTCCGCGACCTGATCGTCGACCAGGTCGCCGTCGTACAGCGACATCGTCTCGTGGACGCCGTCCGGGTCCGACGGTTGGACCGGCCCTTCGAACTGTCCGCCATGCCCCGAGTAGAAGACGATCAGCAGGTCGTCGGCCGTCGCCCGTTCGCCGATCCGCTTCAGCGCTCCGCGCACCGCCTCGCGAGTCGCATCGCCGTTGACCAGCAGGATCCCGTCCTCGATCGCCATGCCGTAGTCGTCGCGCATCATCGAGTACAGTCGCTCCGCGTCGACGTCGCAGCGTTCCAGGTCGCCGTCGGTCCCCTCATAGTCGGCGATGCCGACGAAGACGCCGAGCAGGCGCCGCCCCTTGTTCGACGGCGTGTCCTTGTCGCGCAGCTCGAACGAGAGTTCGTAGCGCCCGGTGACGCCCCCTTCGAAAGTCGTCGCGCGCACCACGTACTCGCCCGCCTGCTGGAGCACGCGGTCGATGCCGGCGTTGCTTCCTTGCCAGTCGTCGATCGTCTCGACCGAACCGTCGGGAAAGGTGACGACGATCATCGTGTCGAAGAGATCGCTCGTCATCGACAGCACGACGCGGTCCCCCTCCTTCGCTTCGAACCGATAGTCCTGGTAGCGTTTCCCCTGTTCGTCGAGCGGCGAGCGATCCGACAGGTCGACGGGGAAGCGGGAGCCCGAGACCAGTCGTCCTTGCTCGTCGACCCCTCCGGAGCCGGTCAGCTCGATCGTCAGCGTGTAGTCCCCCGCCTCGTCGGCCTCGAACGACGTCACAACGACCTGATGGTCCCCCGCCTCGTTCAGCACCGCTTCGATCACGGTCCGATTCGAGTTCCCCTGAAAGTCGTCCGCCTCGATCTTGCGCCCCGAGGGGGCGACGAGCATCAGGTAGGTGTCGAAGTCCGGTCCGTTCAGGTCGATGCGGATCCGCTGTCCCGGCTGCCCAGCGACGACGTACTCGTCGTAGTACTCGCCGGTGTCGAGCGTCGAGTCTCCTTCGCCGAGCGCACCGGTCTCCTCGATCTGCTGCGCCGGAGCGGCTCGCGGCGGTTCCAGCGGCGCCGCCGCCTCGACCGCTTCACCCGCCCCGTCGGCCGTGCGGGCATCGCCGCTGCGGATCACCATCCGGTACGTGCCGCTCGCTCCGAGATCGTACGACCGGACCCGCGCCCGATAGGTCCCGGCTTCGGGGACGGTCAGGACGACCAGCGACCGCTGACGCGAATCCTGATAGTCGTCGTTGGCTTCGAAGTAGAACTCGTCCTGATCCGAGCGGACCTCGAGGACCGGATCGAACTCGAGCGACGTCACTTCGACGGTGAACGTCTCTCCCGCTTCCGCCTCGAACGCATACTCGTCGTAGCTCCGACCGTCATCGGTCTTGGGATCCTGCGGACCGAGATTGCCGACCTCCAGACGATCGTTCGGCCCGACCGGCAATCCGGCCGGAGCAGCGATACCCCCTCCCATGCCCCCTTGAGCAATCGTCATCTCGTAGCGACCGAGCGTTCCGGGAACGAGCGGCAGGACGGTGATCCGGTACGCGCCGTCATGCGGCAACACCATCGACAGCTCCGATGCGCCGGGGATCTCGGCCGAGTCGTCGTTGGTCCATTGCCGAGACGGATCGGCGTCGTCGTTTTCGTCGAGCGCATTGAGCTGCAGGAAGGTGTCGAACTCCGCCGAACGAAGCACGATTCGGATCGGCTGACCGGCAAACCCGCGGATCTCGTAGCGATCGTAGTGCTGGCCGCGGGCGTTCTGAGGATCGAACCGATTGAGAATGCCGACTTCCAACCGCTCGTCGAGCGGCCCGGCGGCGGCCATGACCGGAACGGCGTTCGGCCCGACGTTCCCGTTGGCGAGGATGTCGCTCGCCGCGATCTCCGCAGCGGTCCGCTCGACGAACGTCGCCTGCATTTCGTAGTTGCCGGTCCCGACCGCGTTGGGCGAGACGATGATCCGGAACTGCCCTCCTTCGACCACGTCGAACTCGACGTGCGAATGCCGCTGGCTCGATCCGAAATCGTCGTTCACCCAGAGCGTAACCGTTCACGACCCGGTGCAACGATTTCGCTCGGCCGGTGATCGAGAT
>CAZZBI010000113.1:0-9963 GCA_964652385.1 uncultured Pirellulaceae bacterium
CTGGATCTTCAGCAGGCGATCGACTTCCTCGATGTACTGCTTGATTCGCGCTTCCTTCTCGCGAAGCTTCTTGTCGCGATCTTCGCTTTCGAGCAACACGAGCAGAGCCTTGAGGTCCTCGAGCGCCAACGACTGGTTCTGTTCGGCCGGGCGCAGACGCGAGTCGGCAATCATTCGCGCGACCGTTTCGAGCGTCTTGCCGGTCAGTCGTTGCTGCGATTGTTCGAAGGCCCGACGCAACAGATCGGACCGCTCCGGGTTCTGATCCCGTTCGAACTCATGCAGATCGAAGAGCTTCTGTTCCAGCAGTCGGTAGTTCTCGGCGACTCGCTGCTGTCGCGACTGCAGGTCGTTCGCCGACGTCCCGTCGGTTTCGTCGATCACAGCGGGAGCGGTCTCGGGTTCCTGTCCGCGGAGCGGTCCGCTTGCGATCCCGACCGAGACGACCGAAAGCAGCAACGCCAGAACCGAAGCAACACGGTGCCACCGGCCGAAACGACGAACCGGCGAGCATCCGCATGGCTCGACGCGAAACTCGATTCGGCTCGGCTGCGGTCGGAGCGGTTTCGACGGCATGTCGCATCTCCTCGGCTCGATTCGCACTTCGACTCGGGCGCCCGAATCGATCAGCGGATCAGTTCCTCGAACTCG
Organism: uncultured Pirellulaceae bacterium; assembly: GCA_964652385.1. GTDB lineage: Bacteria > Planctomycetota > Planctomycetia > Pirellulales > Pirellulaceae > UBA11682. The sequence goes on from CAZZBI010000113.1 coordinate 652, forward strand.
CGCCGCTTGCGTTCCTTCTCGGTCTCCTGCAGCAGCGATTCCTGCTGTCGGATCAGTTCGCGGACGACGTCCAGCAGTTCGTTATAGGACTCGAACTTCAGCATCTTCTGCAGGATGTCGTCGAGTTCGACCAGCAGCAACTGCATCTCGTCGATCGACGGGGTCAGCAGCGTCTGAGGGTCGTCGGACGAGGCGGGATCGGCGATCCGCCGCTCGATCGCACCGATCAGCCCTTCGATCCGTTCGCCGGTCGAGGCGAAGCGGCCGGCGATCAGGCTTCGCAGGGGCAGGACGACTTCGGTTTCGAGCCGCGTCTTGCGCTCCTCGGAGTCGACGCGATTGTTGATCAGCTGCAGGCGGATGTCGTCGAAGGTGGCGGCGACCGCATTCAGTTCCTCGCGCGACTTCCTCAACTGCAACAGGACACGTTGGGCGAAGATCAGATCGGCTTCGTCGGCAGGAAGGTCGGTCGGAGGGACGGCGGCAGCGGCATCCCCCGGCTCGGCCCCCGACGCATCTCCCGGTTCCGCGCCGGCATCGTCGCTCGGTTCGTCCCGAATCCGCACGAGCAGGTTGTGGGCTTCGGTCAGTTCGTCGTGGATCTGTTCGACCAGTTGCCGCTGACCGGCTTCCTTTCGTTCCAGACGCCTGAGAAGCTGCGTTGCCGAGACGACCTCGAGCTCCCACAGGTCACCTTGCCCGACATTCGGTCCGCCGTCCAGATCAAAACGATCGGCGGCCGCGACGGTCAGCGTCAGGACCTGCCCCTGATCGGGTTCCATCCGAAACGTCTCGTCTCCGGCCTGTCGCTTTTCGCGCAGGTCGAGGGCAGCGTCGAGCGTCGGGCCGATGCCGTCGATCGGATCGACGATCGGCTCCCCTTCGCCGATCGTGACGTCCCACCAGATTCGGTCGACCGCAAAGTCGTCTTCGACCATACCGCCGATCGGCAATCGTGCTTCGGGAGTGATCGCGTCGCCGATTCCCGCCAGTCGCGCCTTGACCTGCGGAGCCCGGTCGGCGACCGCCAGCAATTCCGCTCGATAGGGAATTTCCGCGACGACGCCGTCGGCATCCTCGAACGTGAAATCCCAGGCGACATTTTCGCTGATGGTGCCGAGTTCCAGTCGGACCTTTCGTTGGCCGACGACGAACTCCGGCGTTCGCCGCTCGCCGCTGGTCGCATGCAGCGCCCAGACGCGCCGCAGCGGCTTGTTCAGATCGAGTTCGAGCGAGGCTGTCGTACCGATCGGCACCTGCGTACCGGCTCCGAGCGGAAGGGCCCTGGGAGTCCAGGAATCGGTCGCTTCGTCGACCATGTAGCTCGGAAAGACGCAATCGACTCGCCCCGCGACGACCGTCGGCGAATCGACCGTCTCGATCGCATAACCGACCGCTCGCGAATCGTCGCCGCGGACGTCGAACCGAACGCCGTCGATCAGACTGCGGAACGGAGCGGCCGCCAGTTCGAAGTACTGATAGCCGTCCCGCGGTTGTCCGACCTTATCCATGTACTGAAAGCCCCGTTCGCCGTCGTCGGTCCGATAGGTGACGACGCAACGCCCCGGAATCCGCAGCTCCGGTTCCTGCTCGCTCGCCGTCGCCGCGCGGACGATCAGGACCAGTCGCGACCCCTTGGCGGCGAACAGCCGCTTGTCCTCGAACGGACGGATCGGATCGGCCTCCGACAGGACCGGATTCGCGACATCGGTCACGACTCGAACGCCCACCACCTCGATCCGCGTGCTGCGGGGCCAGGGAGCATCATCGAGCAGCAACAGGCGTCGCGCGCCGAGACCGAGCGTTTCGGGAGAGGCGAGACCGAGCACGGCGACGATCGCCACCGCTCCGCCCGCCGTCACCAGGGCTCGCGTCAGCCGCGCCCGATCGAAGATCCGGCCGAGGTCGACGCGGTCGATCAGCGCCAGCGCCTCGCTGCGCGATCGAGCCAGCATCTCGACCCCCGCCGCTCCTTCGGCCGCCGGCCGCTCGACCGTCGTCACCAGCGCTTCGCGAAAGTCGCCGTGATACCGTTCGATCAGCAGTGCCAAGCTGCGGTCAGGGAGCGGAACGAGCCAGCGGAGCACGGTCAGGCGAACGAACAGGAACAACGCTCCGCCGAGCAGAATGACCATCAGCACGGCGCGGACCGCCCGAGGCAATTCGGTCAGCCCGAGCAGGATCGGCAGATAGTCCAGACCGACCGCCAGGACGAAGAGACCGGCGAGCCAGGCGATCGCCGCGGCGATCCCTTCCAGGGCGACGTAGCGTCGAATCCGTCCGCGGAGTCGATCGAGCAGCGTGCCGATCGCCCGCTCGCTCTCGGACGCCGACGACGACACGCCGACCGCCTCGGCCGAACGCTCGTTCGCCGGTCGTCGGTCGTCCCGTCGCTCGTCGTCGGATGCGTTGTCCATGACCTGACGTTCTCCTCGACTCTCTCGTCGCGGCCGTCGCTCGGCCCGCGCTCCCCCTGCCCGCAAGGCGACGGGACGCGACCTAGGCCAGTCGATGCAGTCGTCGCGTCGTCCACTCCAGGCAGAGCGCCGCCGTGATCCCCCCCAGCAGCCACGCCATCAGCGCCCGCGTGAACGCCTCGTCCGGCGTCCCCGGCAGATACGATTCCAGATCGTTGCGGCCGATCCGTTCGAGCGCCGCGGTCAATTCGGGATCGGCCGAGGTGCGAGGGAGCGGCAGCAGCGCCGTGCCGTCGGTCCGCTCGGCCAACTGACGCAGCAGCGGATCGTTCCGTTCCGCGCGATCCCGTTCCAGATCGGGGATGTCGGCTCGCAGTTCGACCGTCAGCACCTCGGATTCGGGCGAGTCGGGGACGAGCAGGCTGATCCGGTAGTCTCCCGGATCGCCGACCGCCAGTTGCCCGTTGAAGGTCCCGGCGCGGACGCCGTCGGCGAGCGCGGTCAGGGTGAGCTGTCGCGTCGATCGATCGGGGAGCAGCACCGTCGCCTCGACCTGCGACGCGGCCAGCGGTCGATCCTGAGCATCGCGCAACATCGCCTGGACCTCGATCCGATCGCCGATCCAGCACTGCTGTCGATCGACCAGCAGAACGCCGCGCGTCGAGTCGCGCAGCAATCGCCCTTGCGAGGCCCAGCGGATCAGCCGGGTGTAGTAGCGCTCGAACGCCGTCACGTCGACTTCGCGCAGGCGCCACATCTCGCCGCTCGCCTGGAAGAAGACTCGACCGGCACCGTACAGTTGTCCGGCCATGTAGATCGGCAACCGACCGTCGAACTCGGTCGACGGGTCCGAGAAGAGCGCGTAGATCGTTCCGCCCGGCTTCGCTTCGTTCACGGCGTAGTAGCCGTAGACCCCTTCGAAATCCTTCCAGATCGCCTCGTTCGCTTCCGCCGATTCGCCGAGCCACAGGAACTCCGCGGCGCTCCCCTCACGCGTGAACTCCAGCGGAAAGGGCCGCTCGCCGCCGAATCGTCCGACGCGGATCGAGCCGGTCCCTTGAGCGAAGAACGAGACCGGATACAGACGCCGGATCAGTTCGAGCCCTTCTTCGCCGCGCGACGAGCGAGTCCACTCGGGAGTGAAGACCGGGCCGGCAATGATCACCAGCCCTCCCCCCTGCTCCGCCACCCAGCTCTCGAGCAACCGACACGCGTCGGCATCGAGTTTCCGCCAGTCGGGATCGAACGCCACGATGCAGTCGTACTCGAACAGTTCGGCGCGAGTCGCCGGAAACTCGTCGAGCAGCTGATCCGATTCCTGAGCGACTCCTTCGACCGCCGACTGGAGCCAGACGTCGAGCGTCACTTCGGGATCGCGAAAGAGCTGATTCCGCAGGAACTGATAGTCGCGCGTCGGGCCGCCGGCGATCAGCAGGACTCGGTTCTGTCGCTGGATCACTTCGACGATCGCCTGGCGCGAGTCGTCGGTCGGATCGAAGTCGTCCGCCGTCGGTTCGATCCGCAGTTCGTAGATCCGCCGCCCCTCTTCGGCGCGCGACACGTCGAACGAAACCGGGACCGGACTGTCATCCGGCATCAGATCGACCGTCGTTTCGGCTTCCACCTGCTCCGCTTCGGTCCGGCCTTCGTCGACGCTGACCAAGCGGACGCGAACCGATTGTCCCCCCAGGTTCGAACTGCGGATCAACCCGCGCACCTGAAACTTGTCGCTCGGAAAGACGCGCCGCGGTACCGAGATCTCGGCGACCGCCGCGTTCCGCAACGGCTCGGCCGACCCCGCTCCGAGCACGATCAGCGGAATCCCCGCCTCACGGGCCGCGGCAACCGCCGCATCGGGTTCCGAGCCGGCATTGCGACGGCCGTCGGTGACGACGACGATCGCGGCCGCCGGCCCTCCGCGCTCCTGATTGACCACCTGTCGCAACGCATCGCCCAAGCGAGTCGCTTCCCCTTCGGGAGTCGTGACGCCGGCGAGCCAGTTCTCTTCCGACGGAACCGTCGAATCCGCTTCGCTTGTTGCGGAATCGCCCTCTTGCCGGTCGCCGTCGTCCGCTGTCGGCGGTGCGAGCGATCCGGTCAGCAGCCCCCAAGGAGAAACGGTCGGCTCCTGCAGGTGAGCATAGGCGAGCAGCGCGTAGCCGCCGACCGCCGCGACGACGCCGACGAACGTGCTCCAGGCGAGCCCTTCGCCGCGCTGCGCCGTCCGGTTGCGCATCCGCACGAGCGAGGCGATGCCGCCGAACAGCAGACCGCCGACCGCAACGAGTGCGCCGAGCCGAGCTCGACCGCGCCACTGCTCGGCTCGGCTGACGGCCAAGGCCGATGCTCCGGCGTCGTCGGTCGTCGTTTCGATTCGCCCCAACGTCGCGATCTCGGTCGGCCGACTCGACGCATCGAACTTCAGGATCGAGACGTCGTGATCGCGACGGAGTCGCTCGACGACCTGACCGTCGGCAAAGAGAGCGCTGACCTGCTCCATCCGACTCGGCGGATTCGGCTCGGTCGCCGATCGATCGCGAATCCCCATGCTCGAACTGGTGTCGAACAGGATCGGCACGCGCGAGGTCTTGACCAGTCGCTTCTCGGTCCGCTTCTCGGGATTGACGAAGAAGATCACCAGACCCAGGATCGCCGCGATCCGCATGGCCCCCAGCGTCCACGCGATGCCGCGCGGCAGTTCGACGCCGTCGAGCCAGTACATCCGGACGACATAGGCGATCAGCAGCAGCACGACCACGATCGCCAGGAGCGCCTGCCAACCGGCCGAGATCGGCAACAGCGGCGCCGCTTCGAAGAACGAGCGCGACCCCTCCTGCGCCAGCAATCCCGGCAGCGACGCGAGAGGGAACGCAGGGGGCAACGAGAGTTCGTTCATCGGGTCCCCCCTCCTTTGACCGACGACTTGCCTGCGACGGCTCCGGTCACTCCGGCGACTCGTCGTCCGGGGTGATAGCTGATCGCGTAAGCGAGCGCTTGTTCGCCGACGAGGATGGCAATGAGCCACGGGAGCAACCAGCGCGACAGGTCGGCGCCCGCCTGTTGTCGCGGATCGGGATCGAGGTCTTCCCAGTCGATCACCTCGACCTGCTCGCTGCCGACCAGGTCGGTCAGTTCGCGGCGGGTCGGGGTGGCGAGGTTCCCTTCGGCCGGATCGACGTTGACGGCCCAGCGGAACGCTTCGCTCTCGCCCGAACTGCGCGGGACCCAAGCGGTGTAGAGTCCCGGCAGACTCGTCTCGTCGTCGGCACTTGCCGCGAGAGTCGGATCGGCCAAGCCGACGCGCCAGGGGGCCTGTTCCGAAGCGTCGGCTCGGACGGCGGTCCGCTCGTAGGTCGACGGAACGGCGGGATCGTCGCTCGGCACCTCGAAGACGACCTCGGGACGGTAGGCGTCGTTCGGCAGTTCGAGCGTCACCGGCTCTCCCACCAGCCGCTCCGGCTGACCGTGCCGCCCCGCCGAGAGCCGCTCCTGCAGTCCGAGCATCGCGACGATGAAGGACGGGTTGCGTTGCCAGTTGTTCCAGCCGACTCCGGCTCCGGTGGTGATGACCGCCGTCCTTCCCGCACCGAAGCGCTTCTCGACGATCAGCGGCCAGCGGCGATCGCCGCGCACGTCGGCCGCCGACTCGACATCGGCCGCCGCGTCCGGATCCCAGGTCAGCGGCGGAACGGCGAAGCGCGAGATCTGCACGACCTTCAGGAACGAATCGTTCCGATCCCGAAAGCTCGCCAGCAGCGGATGAGCGGTCGGCACGACATCGGGAATCTCGCCGTCGTCGAACGTCGGCGTCGTCTCGATCCGTTCGAGCGGCAGACCGGAAAGTCCTTCGCCGCCGCGGTACCACTGAGCCGAGAACGCTTCGAGGTCGGTCCGTTCGTCGACGAACATCGCCAAGCCGCCGCCGTCGCGGACGTATTGCTCGAGCAGCGTGACGAGCGCCGGTTCGACCCGCTGCGCCGGCAGCATCCAGATGACGTCGAACGGCGCGAGATCGGCCGCTCGAAGATCGCGCAGCGAATCGGAGGTCCGGATCACCGGCACGACCCCCGACGACGCTCGCCCCGGACGAAAGGCGAGCGTCAGGAAGAACGCGCCGGAATCTTCCCAGCCGTCGATCAGCAACGCTTGAGTCGACTGGGCGATCTCGAGGACCGACCATCGCAGGTTGTCGTCGACGAGCGGATCGTCCGGCAGGATCGCGCGCACCTCGTGCTTGCCGGGGAGCGCGAAGTAGACCGGGAACTCCCGCACGGCGACCGACCGCGCTTCGATCGACTCGAAAAAGACGGTCGGCAGTTCGTCCGGATCGGCGCTGCCGGTCGGTTCGCGACGTGACGCTTCGCTTTCGCCGTACGGTCGACTGAGGATCCGGACCGAGACGTTCGAGACCGGTTCGTCACCGTGATTCTCGACCGTCAGTCGCATCGTCACCGGGACTCCGGCCGAGCGGATGTTGCCGGCCGGTTCGAGCGAACGGATCCCGAGGTTCGGTCCCGATCCGGGGACGCAGCGGATCAGCGAGACGTCGGCCCCCGCCTCGGTCAATCCGCGAAGGGCCGCCGAGCTGCCGGCGCCGCTGCCCCCTTCCGTGCCGGTCCCCCATTCCTTGCGCCGAAAATCGCTGAGCAGATGGACGCGAGCCGTTTCTTCGGTCCGATCCTCGATCAGCTGCCGCGCGACGGCGAGCGCTCCGGCGGGACCGACGGCCGACGACGAAAGGGCCAGTCGGTCGGCCGTCTCGTTCCAACGCCCCTCGAACTCCGAATCGACTCGGACGCCGTTCAGATCGGCCAGCTGCTCGAACGACAGGTCGCTGGACGCGATCCGTTCGGCCGCAGCGGCTCGCGAGAAACGGATCAGCGTCACGCGCAGGTCACCGCCGCGATCGAACTGTTGACCGAGCGTCACCAGCGCTTCGCGCATCCGCTCCAATCCGGAACGCCCCTGCTGGACCGCGCCGACGCTGTAGCTGTCGTCGACCAGCACGTAGTGATGGACGGTCCGGCCGCCGAGAAGAGCGGCCAGGCGCGAGTCGCGACATCCGACCTGGCCGAGCATCAGCAGGGCCGAAACGAGAGCGGCGATCCGCAGCAGCAACAGCAGCAGCTGCTTCAGTCGGATCCAGTTCCGTTGCCGCTTGTGACTCTGCAGCAGGAACTCCATCGCCGCCCATTTCACGCGCCGATGCCGGAGCATGTTGATCAGGTGGATCAACACCGGCAGGGCGATCATCAGGCCGAGCATTCCGGCCCAGACGATCGGCGACGGCGAGAAGAGATTCGGCAGCATGGTGTCGGCAGCGACTCGCAGGCGGAACGGATCGGTCAGGCTCGCGGCGGTCTACGGGAGCGTGTCGTAGGCGATTCGATTCAGCGCCGCCCCATCGAAGCGAGGCGATGACTGATGTAGCGGGCGAGGGCCGCATCGAGCGGCTCGCTGGTCCGGATCAGGGCATAGTCGACCACCTGCTTGGCGCACTCGCGGCGCAGACGATCGAGAAAGGTACCGAGCGATTCCAGATAGGCGTCTCGGAGCGCTCGCGGATTGCAGTTCAGGAAGTCGTCCGATTCGAGCCCCTCGAACCGAGTCGGCCCGGAAAACGGAAAGTCGAGCTCGTCGTCGTCCATGATGTGGAAGACCATCACGTCATGGCCGCGCTGACGGAGCCACCGGAGGCCCTTGAGGGTCCGCTCGACATCGCCGAGCAGGTCCGACACGAGGATCACCATGCCTCGCTTCGGATGGTCTTCGGCGACCTGCTGGAGGATCGCGAAGAGATCGGTCTTCTCGGCCGGTTCGGCGACGTTCAGCGCCTCGATGATCGACATCAGATGGTTGCGGCGACTGCGGACCGGCAGGCGGGCGCGAACGGTCCGGTCGAACGCCATCAGGCCGATCGAGTCCTGTTGACGGAGGACCCAGTACGCCAGACTTGCCGCGACCGTGCAGGCATAGTCGTACTTCGAGAGCGGTCCGTCGCCGTAGCGCATGCTGGCCGAAACGTCGACCAGCATCAGGCAGCGGAGGTTGGTGTCCTCCTCGAACTGCTTGACGTACAGACGGTCCTGGCGCGCCCAGACCTTCCAGTCGACGTGGCGCAGGTCGTCGCCGGCGACGTACTCGCGGTGCTGCCGGAATTCGATCGACTGACCGAAGTAGGGACTGCGATGCATTCCCGACAACAGCCCCTCGACGATATGCCGAGCCCGCAGGTCCATCCGCGCGATGCGACGGATCGCCTCAGGATGCAAAAATCTTCTGGAATCGGGCATCGCGCGACAGCTCGTCTTCCTTGGACGGAGTTTCCCGGATCAGGCGATCGACGACATCGTCGGCGGTGATCCCGTCGCTCTCGGCGGCGAACGTGACCGCCAGTCGATGGCGGAGCACCGGCTTGGCCAGTTCGCGGATGTCCTCGGTGTCGACCTGGTTCCGTCCGTGCAGCAGGGCTCGCGCCTTGCCTCCCAGGATCATGAACTGCACCGCTCGCGGCCCCGCTCCCCAGCCGATCGTCTCGGCGATGTGGTCCGGAGTCCCCGGTTCGCCGACTCGCGTCTGACGGACCAGGGTGATCGCATACCGCATGCAGTGGTCCGAGATCGGCACCTCGCGCACCGTTTCCTGCAGCGACCTGATCTCGGCTCCGGACAGCACCGGCCGGATCTCGGTCGAACCTCCGGCGGTGGTTCGCCGAGCGATCTCGAACTCGTCGAGAAACGACGGGTACTTCACGAACACCTTGAACATGAAGCGATCCTGCTGCGCTTCCGGCAGCGGATACGTCCCTTCCTGTTCGATCGGATTCTGCGTCGCGAGCACGAAGAAGGGATCGGGGAGCGTGTGTCTGACGCGGCCGACCGTTACCTGCCGCTCC
>CAZZBI010000113.1:9973-14580 GCA_964652385.1 uncultured Pirellulaceae bacterium
CCGCTTGGGTCTTGGGCGGCGTCCGATTGATCTCGTCGGCGAGCACGATGTTCGAGAAGAGCGGCCCTTCGAGGAACCGCCGCTCGCGCTGACCGGTCGAGCGGTTCTCTTCGATGATCTCGGTACCGGTGATGTCCGCCGGCATCAGGTCGGGCGTGAACTGGATCCGCGAGAAGGTCAGATCGAGCGTCCGGGCGAGCGAGCTGACCATCAGGGTCTTGGCGAGGCCGGGGACCCCTTCGAGCAGACAGTGGCTTCGCGTGAAGATCGCGATCAGGATCTGCTCGATCACCTCATCCTGCCCGACGATCACCCGCCCCAGCTCCTCTCGGATCCGAGACCGGGCCGCCGCCAGTTTCGACACCGCCGAACCTTGCTCCATCGCGTTCGCTCCTAGGCTCTGGTCGTTCGTCACCGCATCGTCACGTCGTCCCGTCCCCGACGGTTACGCGAAGCGAGTCGCGCGTTCGTCGCATCGCCCCCTCGCTCCGGACGATCGTTCGTTCCGAGCCGGTCGACAATCGGGATCGCCGGCGAGTCGTCGAACGCTGAACCGACCGAGGTCGCTCGACGGCGCTCGTTCGCACCGCGACCGAATCGGTCGCACGCCGGCACCGGGGCGAGCGACAAGTCGGCTCGACCGATCGGCACCGTGTCAGGATCGGGAGGAGTCGTTGGGGCGGGGTTGTGGGGAGTTCGCGACGAGAACGATCGGTTCGGGGATCGGTTCGGCAAGCGGCCGCCGACCACGCGATCCGAATTCTCCCGGGCGACCGCTTCAGGTTAACTGAGCCGCAAGTCCGCCGCCACAACCGGTCGGGCGGGATGATCCCGGGAATGAAGAGGCTGGCTGGGGTGGTGGCTGGAGCGGTGCTCGGCGTTGCCTCGGCTCGTCCTCGAGCCGAGGGTGTGCGATGTCGATTCCGGAAGAGCGCAGCAGCGTTGAGGATGTTCGGGGAGCGAGGGAGCGGAGGACGCGGAGGAACGAGGGCGCGGAGGACCCCTTGCTGACGCGGCGGGCTGGGGGGGCGCGGAGAAGAATCGCGGAGCTGCGCGTCGATCGTTCCGACGACGTGATTCAGCCCCTCCCTTGACCATCACTCCGGGCTGCGGGACAAGGGAGAGTCGGTCGGGCCTTGTCGTCCGCCCGGTATCTCTCCTGATTACTTCCGCGAGTCGTTCGATGCTGCGAGTCGGATTCCGTCGGGTCGTTCTCGGACGCTTGGTCGGTCGATTGCTCGGATTCGGATTGGCAGTCGGGTTCCTGGCACCGGTCGGAGCCTCGGACTGGTGGCAGTTCCGCGGGGCGCGACAGGACGGCATCGGAAGCGAGACCGGAACGCCGCTCGCCTTGTGTGAGGCGGGGGCCGCCACCGGGTGCTACACGCCGATCGTCGGCCTCGGCTGGTCGACTCCCGCCCTTCGCGACGGGCTCGCTTGGATCACGACGGCCGACCGCGAGTCCGGCTCGCTCCGCCTGATCGCGATCGAACTCGAAACGGGGGAGATCGTGCGGGATGTCGAAGTCTTCCGCAAGGAATCGCTCGGCCCGATCCATCAGAAGAACAGCCACGCGTCGCCGTCGCCGATCGTCACCGAGAGCGAGGTCTTCGTCCACTTCGGCGCTCACGGAACCGCCTGCGTCGAACTCGACGGAACGATCCGCTGGAGTCGGGTCGAGGACTACGGTCATCATCACGGCCCGGGCGGCTCTCCGGTCCTCTTCGAAGAGTGGCTGATCCTGACGTGCGACGGGAATCGGGAGCAGTTCGTCGAAGCGCTCGACGTGCGGACCGGCAAGTCGGTCTGGCGGACGAAGCGGGAGCATTTTCTCCCCTCGCGAACCGACGGGACCGACATGCCGGCCATCGGCTTCTCGACCCCGCTGATCGTCGCGACCGATGCCGGCCCACAGCTGATCGCCGTCGCCGCCGACCACGTCTCGGGCTTCGATCCGCGGACCGGTCGCGAGCTCTGGTGGTCGACGTACGAGGGATACTCCAACGTGCCGATGCCGGTCGTCTGGCGCGATCAGGTCTTCGTCGCGACCGGCTACACGGCGCCGCAACTCCACGCGATCCGCCTGGGAGGAAGCGGCGACGTGACCGCGACCCATCGCGTCTGGACGTTGGAGCGCGGCGCACCGGCCAACCCGACCCCGACTCTCGTCGGAGACGACCTGTACGTCCTCAACGACTCGGGGGTCCTGATGTGCCTGTCGGCCGCGACGGGGGAGCGGCGCTGGCAGCAGCGGATCGGCGGAAACTTTTCCGCCTCGCCCCTATTGGTCGACGGGCTGCTCTACCTGCAGGACGAGAACGGTCGCACGACGATCGTCCGCCCCGGACCGAGCTACGACGAAGTGGCGGTGAACGAATTGGACGGACGCACGCTCGCGACGCCGGTCCCGGTCGAAGGGGGCTTGCTGATCCGGACCGACAAGGAGCTGCTGCGGATCGACGGCCGAGCGGCTCGTTGACCGCGGGACGCGGAACGGGACGAAGCGGCTCCTGCCCCGAGAGCGATCGGCGCCAGGCCTACGACCGTACGGCCTCGGGGCAGCTCCTGGTCGATCCGCGGCGACGATGCTAACGTGCCGAATCGTCCGAGTCCGATGGAATCGGGCTCGATCGCGCCGCTTGCCCCGCCGTCGGCCCGGCATTCGGTCCCGGACGCCTGACGTCGCTTCGAGCCTCCCCTTCCCTGCCATCCTTCCGACCCGAGGTTTGCGTCCGTTGGAACCGATCCGCCGACTCGAGGAGTTCGAATCGCGTCTGCGCGGAGCGTGCATCGCGGTCGGCAACTTCGACGGTGTGCATCACGGTCATGTCAGTCTGTTGCGGACGCTGCGTCGGACGGCGGACGAGATCGGCGGGCCGGCGGTCGTCTTCACGTTCGATCCGCACCCTCTGGCGCTGCTCGATCCCGAGCGGGCTCCGCGGCCGCTGACGTGGATCGAGCGGCGAACCGAATTGCTCGCGCGACAGCAAGTCGATGCGGTCCTGGCCTATCCGACCGACCTGGCGCTGCTCGGTCTGACCGGCGAGGAGTTCTTCGACCGGATCCTGCTCGATCGCCTGGGAATCGCGGCGATGGTCGAGGGGCCGAACTTCCGCTTCGGCAAAGGGCGGGGAGCGGACGTCACGCGACTGGCCGAACTCTGCCGTTCACGACAGGTCCGTCTGGAGATCGTTCCGCCGCTCAGCGACGACGGCGAGTACGTCTCGAGTTCGCGGATCCGAGCGGCGATCTCCGCGGGCGAGGTCGCTGCCGCCGGGCGCTGGCTGACCGAGCCGTATCGGCTGCGCGGGCGAGTCGTTTCGGGAGATCGCCGCGGCCGGGAACTCGGCTTTCCGACGATCAATCTGTCGGGATGGGAGACGTTGGTGCCGGCAGGAGGGGTCTATGCCGGGCGCGCCCGGTTCGACGGGAACGTCGTTCAAGCCGCGATCCACGTCGGGCCGAATGTCACCTTTCGCGATGTCGCCCTGCGAGTCGAAGCGCATCTGCTCGACTGGTCGGGCGACCTGTATGACCGGATCGTCGAACTCGAATTCGTCGATCGAGTTCGCGGCACCGAGCGTTTTGCCGACGCCCAGACGCTCGTCCGGCAGATGACCGCCGACATCCAGGCGGTCCGTCGACTACTCTGATCGCCTCCCTTCGGACGCTCGGTCGATTCGATCGGCGGGCCGACAAGATCGTCTTCACGTTCGCGAGGTCGAAAGGCCTCGGCACATTACCCGATCGGAACCGCTCATGTCCGTGATCGATTGGTCCGCCTTCGGCAGCATCATCCGTTCGGCCGACTCGTTTCTGCTGACCAGTCACATCCGTCCCGACTGCGATGCGCTCGGCAGCGAACTCGGGATGGCGGCGGTCCTCGAGGGGCTCGGCAAGCGGGTCCGGATCGTGAACGGTCAGGCGACTCCGGACAATCTCGCCTTCCTCGATCCGGCGAAGCGAATCGAGTCGCTCGGCCCGTCGCTTTCGGTCGAACAGGTCCTGGCCGACGACCCGCAGGTACTGATCGTGCTCGACACGAGCGCCTGGGCTCAGCTGGGGCCGATGGGGGACGTGATCCGCGGCACCAAGGCTCGCAAGCTGATCGTCGACCATCATGTCTCGGAGGACGATCTCGGCGCCGAGTTGTTCAAGGATACGACGGCCGAAGCGTGCGGAGTGCTGGTCGTCGAGGGGGCCGATGCCCTCGGAGCCCCGCTCGACAAGCTCGCGGCGACGGCGCTCTTCGCGGCGGTCGCCACCGACACCGGCTGGTTCCGCTTCGGATCGACTCGTCCGCGAACCTACGAAGTAGCGGCGCGACTGTTGCGCGACGGCGCCGAGCCGGCGGCGATCTATCGCGACCTGTACGAACAGGACACGCTCGGCCGAATGCGACTTCGCGGACGGGTTCTGGAGCGGATCGAGACCGATCTCGGCGGCCGCCTGGCATGGACCCATATCCTGGCGAGCGACTTTGCCGAGACCGGGGCCGTTCCTTCGGACACCGAGGATCTGGTCAACCTGCTGTTGGCGCTCCGGGGCACCGCGCCTGCCCTGCACTTCGTCGAACAGCTGTCCGGCGGCTTCACACTGGGACTGCG
>CAZZBI010000114.1:0-4675 GCA_964652385.1 uncultured Pirellulaceae bacterium
CGATCACGGCGGCGATCGTCGTCACGGCGGCATTCGCGGATGCGACCTCGATCGATGGTTCTCCTGCAGCGGATGCCGCATCGACCGTCCGGCGTCTGACGCCGATCCTGGGAGCGCGTGGAGCGGCGTGGCTGATCGGCTGCGGGTTGCTGGCGGCCGGCGCGAGCAGTGCGATCACGGCGCCGCTCGCCGCCGGCTATGCGATCTGCGGCATGCTCGGTCTGCGAGCCGGATTGACCGACACGCCGTTCCGCGCGGTCGCGCTCGCCGTGCTGACCGCCGGCTCGATCGCGGCGATCCTGGCGGGGAAGAGCCCGAGCGAGACGATCGTATTCGCTCAAGCGGCGAACGCACTGCTGCTTCCGCTGGTCGCGATCTTCCTGCTGGTGGTGATGAACCACGCGCCGATCGTCGGATCGCATCGGAACCGGATCATCTCGAACGTCGCCGGAGCGACGGTCGTCGGGATCGTGATCCTGCTGGCTGCGATGAAGCTCGCATCGCTGGTCGGGCTATCGGTCTGACCGAGTCGTAGCGCCGAATCTTGCCGACTCGACGGGCCGCGAATCGGTCGAGCACGTCGAAACGGAGGGACGAAGCGAGGCTTCGCGCCGAAAACCCGAGGCCGCGGGGCCGTCATCAGGCCGCGCGGCCGATCGACGTCGCTCAGCGGGCCTTCAGTGCCTGGAGCGCATCGATCACCTGCTGGTCATGGCCGTCGACCTGAACTCGCTTCCAGACCTTGGCGACCTTCCCTTCGGCGTCGATCAGATAGGTCGATCGCTGGATCCCCATCGTGATCTTGCCGTACATGTTCTTTTCGCGCCAGGCGCCGAAGGCATTGGCGATCTTGTGGTCGGTATCGGCCAGGAGCGGGAAGTCGAGCTGATACTTGTCGCGGAACTTGACGTGACTCGCGACGTCGTCGGTGCTGACGCCGAGCACCTTGGCTCCGAGCTGCTTCAGCTCGGCCGAGCGATCCCGGAACGCACACGCCTCCTTGGTGCAACCCGGAGTGTCGTCCTTGGGATAGAAGTAGAGAACGACGGGGCTCCCCTTCAGGTCAGCGAGGCTGATCTTCGAGCCGTCATCGGCGACGGCGGTGAATGCCGGCGCCGGTTTCCCTTCTTCAGTCCAGTCGGCCATCGTTCGGATCCTTGCGTGGCGGGCGCGCCGCGAGCGGACTGCGGCGGCGAGAACCGTGCAGCGCGAGCCTTCTCGCGCCGAATCGACCCCATCGTAGCGCATCGAGCCGGATCGAGAAGCGGGGACCCCCTCAGCGTTCCGGTCTCTCCCCCGATCCTTCTCCCTCGCCGCTCGGCGGAATCTGCACCGGACTCGCAAGATACGCGATCAGTCCCCGCAATCCCGATTCGTCCACATCGTCGATCAGCCCGTCCGGCATCAGCGATCGATCCGACGGCTGTCGCTCGACGATCTCCGCTATCGGGACCGTCTCGAGCGCGGTGGCGGTCCGGAGCGTCAACGCCCCCTCGGACTCGCTCATCACGATTCCTCCGATCGTCCGGCCATCGATCGTCTCGATCAGCGTGGTGCGGGCGTCGCGAGGGATGACGGCACTTGGATCGACAAGGTTCTCGATCAGATAGGCGAGGTTGCGACGATCGGATCCGGTCAGATCGGGGCCGATCTCGGCTCCGGAACCGAACAGCCGGTGACACGCGGCACAGCGCCGTTCGAACTCGGCTCGACCTCGCTGCAGGTCGGCCGGTGCCGACGCGTCGACCGTGGCGAGACGTTCGGTCAGCTCGCGAATTCGTTCCCGCCGATCGACCGCCGAGTCGCGGATTTCCCCCCAGACGTCCCGCAGGCGACCGACGATCTCGGGGGGCGAGCGATCGGCGAGAAACCGGGCCCGATCGGCACTCAGATCCGACGTCGGAATCCGCCCCTCGGCCATCGCGTCGATCAGCGAGGGGACAAACGCCGGACGAGCGGTCAGCGCGGCGATCACCGCCGGGCGATCCTGCGGGTGGAAGCTCCGATAGTCGCGTGCGAGTCGCCTTGCGATCTCCGGATCGTCGAAGCGAGTCAGTCCGGCGAGCGCGGTCCGATTCAGGTAGCGCGTACCGAGCAGCTCCAGGCAGGTTTCGCGAGCCGTCTCGGGAGCGACCTCGATCAACGTCCGCAACGCCGTCTCGCGCGCGCCGAGTTCTCGCGTCCGATCGAGCGCCACGTCGCGCAGTCGCTCGTCCGATTCCCCCTGACCGAAGACCGAGTCGACCTGCAGGAGCGCCAGGCGAGCGCTCGGATCGGTGAGCCGCTCGATCCGTTCGAGGCGATCGAGTTGAGCTGCGCGCAGCTCGGGCCATGCCTCGGGAGGGGCCACCTGCCGCTGTCCGGCCAAGCCGATCGCCAAGCCGAGCAGAATATCTCGCCCGGCAGTCATCGCGGCATCGGTTCGACCGAGCGACACCGCTCGGTCGAGCAGCACGGCCAAGGGAGATGCGTCGAGCGACGCGACCTCGGCGACCCGTCGGGATACGCAGCGTCGGAGCAGCGGCCAGCGCCAGGCTGCGAGGTTCTCGGCCAGTACGAGCGGCTGCTCGCGAGCGATCGGAATCAGGCCGTACCAGACCATCAGCGGCAGGTTGGGATCGTCTGAATCCTCGTCATGAGCCGCGAGCGCCTTGGCGATCTCCAGACGCCGCTCGGTCGGAATCCGCTGCAGCGACGAAGCGACGGCCAGTCGGACCGCCGCCGACGGATCGTCCGCCGCGCGGGCCAGCGCCGCCAACGACGCTTCGTCCGGTGCGTTGTCCGCGGCGCGCGGAACGCCGAGCACCGTATCGAGCGGCTGGTGATCGAAGCGGCGGCGCAACGCCAGGACTCGAATCGCCGCGGCCGGATCGGCGCTCGCTCGTGCGAACGCGATCGCTTCGGATCGTCGCCAGGTTTCCCGAGTCGACGGACTGGCAGCGTCGATCAGCATGCCCCACATTCCGAAGGCGGTCGCACGCGCGGCGGGAGTCGACGTGTCCGCGTCGAACCTGGCGCAGAGCCGCTTGATGATCGACGTCGGGTCGAGCCCGTCGCGACGCGCTCGCAGGACCAGTTCGCGCTGCGCCCGTTCGCTCCACCAGCGATTCGGATGGTCGATCGTCGCGAGCAATTCCTCGTCGGACATTGATCGCAGCCCTCGTTCCGAGTCGAATCCGCTCGGTGGACCGAGGGGCGGAACGCCGCGATAGACGAAGCGGAATAGTCGCCCCGATGAACGATGCACGCCGTCGATCTCGTGGCACTCCCCCGTATCGCTCCAGTCGATCACGACGACATTGCCGTCGGGATCCGCTCGCAGATCGAGGCCTCGGAACCACGGATCGCCGCTGCGAAAGCGATCCGGTTCATGACGCCCGACGAACCCGGAGCGGTGCGGTTCCAGCCGCTCGACGTTGACGCGTCGGCCGTGCAGGTTGAGCGTCAGCAAGCGGTCGACGAACTCCGGCGGCCAATGCCCCCCGCGGTAGATCAACGCTCCGCAATGGGCATGCCCTCCGCCGGCCGCGTCGTGCGTTCCGGTCCCGCCGCGCGATGCGGTCCAATCCTCGCGCACGTCCCAGTGGAAATGATCGGCGATCATTTCGAGCGGTTCGTACACCAGGCGGTTCGGCGAGATGCTGTGAGGGCGTCGGAAATGGGCGCCCGGAATCATCTGCCACAGGTGACCGTTGACCGTGTTGACGAAGAACCCTTCGCCCAAGGCATCCCAGTCATGTCCCCACGGGTTCGTCGTGCCGTGACAGAGGACCTCGAACGTGCGACGAATCGGATGATAGCGCCAGATGCCTCCGGCGATCGGCACCGCCGATTCGGGAGGGGAATCGGGAGTCCGGATCGAACCGGGACTCGACGCGCCGCAGCGGCCGTACAGCCAACCGTCGGGACCGAATCGCAACCCGTTAGCGATCGTGTGGTGACTGTCGGTCGGCACGTCGAAGCCGACGAGCATCACTTCGGCGGGCCCGTCGATCCGATCGTCCCGATCGCGGTCGGGCAGGAACAGGAGATTCGGCGGACAAAGAGCCCAGACGCCGTCGGCGTCCTTCTCGATCGACGTCAGACGCTTCAGACCGTCCGCGAAGCGAACCGATCGATCGGCCGTTCCGTCCCGATCGTCGTCGTGCAGCAGGATGATCCGATCGTCGAGCGTCAGGTCGAAGCGGACTCCGGCTTCGGCGTAGGTCCCGTTCTCGGCGACCCACAGGCGGCCTCGATCGTCCCAGGTGATCGCGATCGGATTGCGGATCATCGGTTCCGCGGCGACGACCTGGACCTCGAAGCGATCGGGAAGTCCGAACGCGGCCGCGGCTTCGTCGGCCGAGAGCGGCGGAGCATCGACCCCACGCTGCGAGTCGTACCAGCGATCGGCGATCGGTCTCTCGTCGGTCGACTCGTTCGGCGACTCGGTTACCGGTCCTGCGCCGGTCTGGAGCACCAGGGCGAGCAGCAGCGAAACGACCATCGTCGGGCTCCCAGCGTCGGTTGCCGCTCGATCAGAACAGGAGCAGCGCGATCGAGACGAGCATCAGGATGGCGCCGAGGCTGCGCGTCGCCAAGACGAACGAGCCGAGTTTCGATTCCTCCGATCCGACCCAGCGACCGAGCACGATCATCACGATGACGCTGAACAGCCCGCGGATCGAATAGACGA
>CAZZBI010000114.1:4685-14557 GCA_964652385.1 uncultured Pirellulaceae bacterium
ACGTTCGCTTCGGTCGCATGACCGAACAGGGCGATCGTCGATCCGAAGACCATCGACTGGCTGCCGAGCAACAGCACGCCGAGCGTTACCGTCGGCCTCGCCTCCTTGGGGATGTCGCGAAGTCGCCCGCCGAAGCCGGGGATGAAGCTCAGCGACATCAGTGCCGTCACCGCGAACATGATGCCGAGGAACCGGAGAGACCCCCAAGCTCCCGCCCACTGCTGCAGGCCGGCGTCGAACGAGGCAAAGGCGATCGCGGCGATTCCCGCGACGACCGCCGTCCGAATCGCGCGGCGGCGATCGTCCGGACGCCCGCCCCAGTTCAGCAGCGCGACGCCGACCGTCGCCATCACGACCGAGACCCAGACCCAGGCAGGGAGAGGCGATCCGAACAGGAAGGTCGCCATCAGCGCGACGACCAGGATCTTCAGCGCCAGCATCGGCCCCGCCACCGAGATGTCCCCGCGCGTCAGCGCCAGCACCGTGCAGGTCTGGCCGACCAGGTACATCAGTCCGACCACCGGCGGTTGCCACCAGGACTGCCACGGAATCGGACGATCGCCGACCAGGATTCCCGGCAGGTAGACCGCGCCGATGAAGACGTTGCAGAGAAAGGTGGTTCGCCAGACGCCGACCCGCCATCGTCCCGAGCGTTTCAGCGCCGCGGCACCGAGCGAGAAGAGCGACGCCGCGATCAGCGGCCCGATCACGATCGGCATCGAAAGGGCAAACGGTTCCGAAGAAGCGATCATCGGCGGACTCGAGGGGACGTCATGGCGGCGGAACCCTCGGTTGTAGCCCTCGACAGGCCGATCGCCCAGGCGGCGCAGCGGGCACTCCCCGCGCCCTCCTGCGCCGCCGCCAACGTCGCTCTCAGGCAACGAGCCGATTCAGCGGATCGACGCGTCGGGCAATTCCGAGCCGATCCCCTCGTCGATCGGCATTCGGTCGGGCAAGGCTCCCAGTCGCCGCTGCAGCGATCGCAGTTCGGCATCGAGTTCGGCGACCACGTCGGCCAGGGCGGGATCGTCGATCCGATTGCGGCGTTCTTCGGGATCGTTCGCCAGATCGAACAGGTCCCCCTTGTGCCGATCCGGCCCGCCGTCGCCGTGCGGATAGCGGATCAGCTTCCATCGCTCCGTGCGCACCGCTCGTACGTTCGGCGTGTACGGGAATTGACGCTCGTAGTCGTAGGCGTAGTAGAGACTCGTGCGCCATTCGGGGTCCTCTTGGCCGAGCGCCAGGCGATGCCACGAGCGACCATGGATGCCGTCGATCGGATTCGCGCCGCAGATCTCCAGGATCGACGGGGCGAAGTCGACGGTCGACGTCATCCGCTCGACGACTCGGGGACGAGGCGCTTCGTCGGAGCGTTCTTCGAGCTCCTCGGTCGACACGGCTTCGCGGTCGCGCGGCAGCCGCACGATCAACGGGATCCGCATGCTCGGCTCGTGCGCCGTCCGCTTGTCGATCATCCCGTGCTCCCCTTCGAGCAGACCGTTATCCGAGGTGAAGATGATCAACGTCCGCTCGAGCTGACCGGTCCGTTCGAGCGCCGCGACCAGTCGCCCGACGCTGTCGTCGACCGACAGGATCGTTCCCCAATAGCTGCGCACCATCCGCGCGAACGCCGCGGCTCCCTCGGCGCTCCGATCGGGCCATTCCTTCCGAAAGTCGAACAGCGGGCCGTAGATGCCGTGCCAGGTCGCCGTCCGTTGGCGATACCAATCCGCGTTGTCGTCCAGCTCGAAGGCGCTCGGAGGATACGCAACGTTGACGTGGTCGAAGGCATGCTCGTACTTCGGCTCGGGGACGTAGAAGCTGTGCGGCGCCTTATGCCCGACGATCATCGCCCAGGGACGCTCGGCGTCGGCCTGTTCCCTGACGAACGCTTCGGCCAGGTCGGTGACGACCGTCGTGTAGTAACCCGGAATGACCCGTCGTTCGCCGCCGTCGAACCGGAACTCGGTATCGAAGTACTTGCCTTGCCCTCGATGGGTGACGAATCGGTCGAAGCCTCCTCGTACTTCGTCGTTGTCTTCGCCCATGTGGTACTTGCCGAAGTAGGCGGTCCGATAACCGGCTCGCTGCAGCGCCTTGGGCCAGGTATCGAGCGACTCGGGGTACTCGGTGAAGTTGTCCCGCACGCCGTGCGCATGCGGATACAGTCCGGTCAGGATCGACGCACGACTGGGCGAGCAGAGCGAGGTCGTGCAGAAGTGATTCGCGAACCTCAGGCCGTCTCGACCGAGCCGATCCAGATGCGGCGTCGCGACGACCGATTCCGGTTCCAGCCCGACCGTATCCCATCGCTGATCGTCGGTCAGGATGAACAGGACGTTCGGACGATCCTGGGCGCCGACGCGGGACGAGAAGCAGGCCAACGCCAAGGCAACGACGATCGGGCCGATCGCCGCTCGACGTCTTCGAACGGCGCGATGGCGATCGGAAACGGTGATCGACGAACGAGCCATGGGAGTTCTCCTCGACGGCGGCAGGGGAACTCCATCGTAACCTGCTCGCGCCGGCGACAGGCGTCGGCCCCGTCGGCGCGAGCGTCAGGGTCGTCCCGAGCCGTCGGAGCGATTCTGCCCCGTTCCGCTCCGGCGCGCTTCAGCGAACCGTTTCGTCGAGAAACTCGAAGACCTTTTCGAGCGACGCCTGCATGACTCCCAGATGCTCGGTTCGCTCGAACTCGATCCAGGTCACCGGCGCTCCGGATCGTTCCAGACGGTCGGCCAGAGTGCGAGCCGGCCGCCGACCGAAGTCGCGATCGCCGGCCGCGACCAGAAAGCGGACGCCGCGCAGGTCGACGTTCGCCGGAATCGATCCCCCGCCGCCGACCGCCGCGACCGCCCGGACTCGCTCGGGATGATCGCCGGTCTGGCGAATCGCCTGAGCCGCTCCCATCGAGTGACCGACCAGCAGCACGCGATCGCGATCGATCGGCTGTAGCCTTTCGAGCGCATCGAGCAATCGAGGTAGGTCCGCCGGCAGGCCGAGCACCGTCTGGCGTGGCGCGACGACCAGCCACCCGCGCTCGACTCCCATCTCGACCAGCCGTCCTGCGCCGTAGGCATCGAAGAACATGTTCTCGCTCCCTCCGGCGCCGTGCAGTGCGATCAGTACCGGAACCGCCTTCTCGACGTCGACCGGAGCGCGCAGACGAATCGTCTGGCGTCGTCGGTCGGCCGAGAGGTTCAGCCAGAGATCTTGGCCTCGTCGCTCGCGATAGAGCGCGAGCGGACTGCCTCGATCGGCAATGATCCGCTCGGCATCGACCAGCAGTCGATCGGCCGGATAGTCGGTCTCGAGCACGTCGCCGCTGCCGAGATCCTCGAGCAATCCCTGGAGGAGTCCGAGCGTCGCCGCGCCGGTCGCTCGCAACGCCTCCTCGGCCGACTCCTCCTGCTCGCTCCCCGCCGCTCGCTCTTCCTTCGCCAGTTCGCGCAGCGCGGCAAGTCCGGTCGTCACCTCGGCCAAGCGACCGTCGCGATCGCGGCTGAACGAGAGGCCGAGTTCGGGAAAGTCCCACGTCCGATCGCCGACGACCAATGTCGTCGTCAGGCGATGATCTCCCGCGGGAACATCGCCGACCGTCCACTCGACCCCGTCGAGCGCTGCGGCGACCGTCGTGTCGATCGTGGCCAGGACCGATCGCGCCGGGTCGTTCGTGAGGACCGAAAAGCGAATCGTCCCGTCGTTCGGAAGCTCGTCGCCGACGGCGTAGAACGCCTCCAGTCGCGGATCGACGGTCGGCCGATCGACGTCGAGCCAGCGCGACGCGGTTCGCGTCGAGTAGCGTGCGACGGCGCGGGCAATCGCATCGTCGCTCTTGCCGGCCATCGCCAGCCAGGCGCGATCGAGCTGCCGTCCCGCCTCGTCCAGGCGCAGGCCGAAGAACGACGTGACCGCCTGTTCGAGCGCCGGCACGCCTGCCGCTTGCGCGTCCCCCGAGGCGTCGAACCAGGCGAGTTCCTGTCGCCGCTCGCGGATCCCGAGTTCGTAACGCGGGTCGTGCGACTGAGCCGACAGCTCTGCCGAAGCGAACCCGAACAGGCTCGCGAGCAGAACGAGGCCCGACGACAGGAAACTCGGCAACCGTTGCATCGCTGACTCGCGCCGAAGGATAGCGAACACGGTCTCGCCCGAGAGTGGCTCGACCTTGCCCTCATCTTGTCGGTCGCCGCTCGCTCGGCAAGCGGCCGTTCGCTGCGGTCGGAACGGATCGGCGAAATTCGTTCGCCGAACGAGCTTGGGACGCCGGTACGAGTATCATCGGGCCCGGGCGACGCGGTCGTCCGAAACGCGGTGGGGCACGGAGGCTCGTTCGCTCCTCTTGCGCTTCACGGCATACCGCTCCGATCATCCTGAATCCGCGAAGCTCGCCCGCCTCGATCTCGATCGCACGCGCGGCATTCCTTCCCGCCTCGATCTCCCCTCCTGTTCCTCCCGCCCGCGAGAGGTCTGCGTGATGATTCCCGGCCGACCCACCTTCTTCCGAGCGTCGTTCTTGGGGCTGCTGCTCGCTTTCTGTGGCGGCTTGCCGTCGATCGCCACGGCGCAGCGCTGCACCGAGCCAGGGTTTCGAGTCGACCTGATCGCGGCTCATCCCGACATCGAGCATCCGTCGGTCGTGACGTGCGACGAACACGGCAATCTGTTCGTCGGCGAGGATCCGATGGACATGCGCGGACCGACGACCGAGGAGTTCGATCGAGTCCTGAGGCTCGAGTTCGCTCCGGACGGATCGATCGCCAGGAAGACCGTCTTCTGCGATCGACTGAGCGCGGTCTTCGGACTGATCTGGCATGACGAGGCGCTGTACGTCATGCACGCGCCGCACTACACCCGGTTCCGCGATCGGGATGGAGACGGCATTGCCGAGGAGCGGACCGAACTGGCGGACGGCTTCGGACCTCCGGCCGGCGTCTTCGGCTTCAACGATCACATCGTGACCGGAATCCGTCGCGGACTCGACGGTCGCGTCTACGCCTCGATCGGCGACAAGGGGGTGCCGTCGGCGGTCGGTGCGGACGGCAGTCGCGTGACGCTCGAAGGGGGCGGCGTGCTCCGGATGACGATCGACGGTCGCGAGCTCGAGGTCTTCTCGAGCGGGACGCGCAATCATCTGGATGTCGCGATGGACTCGCTCGATCGGATCTTCACCTACGACAACACCGACGACGGTCTCGGCTGGTGGACGCGCTTCACGCATCACGTGCCGACCGGCTACTACGGCTATCCGTTCGATTACCTGAGTCGCCCCGAGCGACATCTGCCGCGGATCTCGGAGCACGGCGGAGGCTCGCCGGTCGGAGCGGCCTGCTATCGCGGCGCGATCTGGCCCGAGCGGTATCGGGACGGCGCGTTCTGCTGCGAGTGGGGCAAAGGGAAGGTGCAGCTCTTCCGCATGACCCCGGCGGGAGCGACGTTCACGGCCGAGATGACCGACTTCCTGGTGCCCGAACCGAACAGCGACTTTCGTCCTCAGGATTGCTGCTTCAGTCGCGACGGACGACACCTGTACGTCGCCGACTGGAACTTCGGCGGCTGGGTGCAGGACAAGCCGGTCGGGCGACTGTATCGCATCACCTACGTCGGTGACGACGCTTCGACGGCGACCGTCGATCCGGCGACGCTCGCCGCCGCGACGCTCGAACGGGCGGCCGAGGCGCTTGCCGATCCGAACTACGACGTCCGCCGCGCCGCTCAGGATCGTCTGGCAGCGGATCCGGCCTCGCTGCCGCTGCTGCTGGCGCGACTGCGCAGCGAATCCGCAGGGCTCGCGTCGGATCTCGCCGCGGTTCATGCCCTCTGGAGCGCGGTGGCGTCGTGCGAGTCGGCGACGAACGACGATGCGATCGTCGCCGAAGCGATCGCCGTGGTCGCCGAGGGGACCGTCCATCGCTCGGGAATCGTTCGAGCGCAAGCGGCGCGGGCCCTCGGCTCGCTGGCGGCTCGTCGCGTCCCGGTGGTGGTGACGGTGACCGAGCGGGAGTATCGCGATCGCGACGATGCCTTGCGCCCGGCAGCCGTCGTTCGGATGCACCCGGTCATTCTCGGCATGCTGCGTCTGATGACGACCGACGAAGACCCCGAAGTCAGACTGCAGGCGGTCGTCGCCATCGGACGCCTGGCCGATCCGATCGGGATGGCCGAACTGATGTCGGCGTGCGACGACGTCGATCCGACCGTCCGCTTCACGGTCCGACAGGCGATTCGCTCGATCGGCGACTGGGGACGCACGCTGCCGGCGGCCCGCAGCGGGACTCCCGAGATCGCTCGCGAACTGCTCGCCGCGGCGACCGGAACGTACGACTCCGGAGCGGTTGCGGTCTTGGCCACGCTGGCCGAACGGCCGGGAGACGACTCGCTGCGAGCCGAAGCGATCCGTGCGATCGCCGAGACGGCTCGTCGCGCCGATCGCTACGAGCAGGGTTGGTGGGGGACTCGCCCGGCGGCAGGGCCACCGGCTCGACGACCGCAGCACGATTGGGAAGGAACGCCGGTCGCGCTCAGAGCGATCCGCAACGCGTTGGTCGATCCTTCGGTCGAGGTGCGTGCGGCGGCGATCGGGACGCTGCGCGAGCTCGACGATCCCGAGTCGCTGGCTCAGGTTCGCCGTGCGCTCGAAGAGGGTGAAGCAGAGATCCGATCAGCGGCGATCGACGTCATCGCGCTGCGCAAGGATATCGACTCGATCGATCCGCTCGGTTCGATCGTCGAGTCACCGACCGCTTCGGACGTCGAGCGTCGGCGAGCCATCGATGCGCTGCGCGCCATCGGCGACGAACGAGCGGCACGACGCCTGACCGGGATTCTCGGTCGCGAATCGGCCGCTCCCGAGGCGTTGGTCGCCGCACTCGGCGCCGTGGGAGAGATGCGTCACGCTCCGGCTCGTTCGGTCGTCGCGCGCCGCACGCATCATGAAGCGGCCGAAGTGCGCGCTGCGGCGCTCCTGGCCCTTGCGCGGATCGATGGGCTCGAGTCATCGGAGCGGCTGATCGGAGCGCTGCAGGACGAGCGTCCCGAGGTGCGGAATGCGGCACTCGACGCGCTCGGCGAGATCCGAGCGATCGACGCGGTTCCGGCGATGATTCCGGCGTTTGCCGAGATCTCGACTCGCACCGCAGCCGGACGCGCGCTGGCTCGGCTGGTCGATCGCCGAGCGCTCGATGTCTACCTGCAGATGCTGGTCGATCGGAGTCCCGAGCTCAGGCAGGATTCGTCGACCGCGCTGGCGGCGCTGAAGGATTCGCTCGTCGATGATCTGCGTCGTCGCTCGGACGAAGGCGTGTTGACGACGGCGATGCGGGCCGAGTTGTCGGCTCTCTTCGCGCGTCCCGAGCCGATTCGGCGCTGGATGATTCTCGGCGCCTGGAACCAGGAACTCGGCGTTCCCGAGATCGATCCGAATGGCGGACTCGATTTCGACGCGCGGGTGCGGATCGGCGATCGCGACTTCCGTTGGCGCGAGATCGCGACCGACCATCCGCTCGGTCGTTTCTCGCCAGCGGAATCGTTCGACGAGACATCGAACGTCTGGGCGCTGGCCGTCGCGATCATCGATCGCCCGCAAGCCGGCAAGGTCCGCTGGCAACTCGGCAGCGACGATCAGGCGGTCGTGTCGATCAACGGCCGTGTCGTGTACGAGTTTCTGGGAGATCGCGGCTGGGGAGCGGATCAGGGGAGCGGCGAGACGGAGCTGATCGCAGGACGCAACGTCGTCGTGTTCCGGACGGGCAACAGTTCGGGACCGTGGGAGTTCGGGATGGCGATCGGCGGTACCGATCCGCAGTTCGCCTTTCTGGACGTCGATCCTTCGTCGATCGTCGGTCTCGGAGCGTTCCGCGAACGAGGGCTGATCGGCGACGGCGATGCGGCGCGAGGGGCGGAACTCTTCTTCGCTGCCGAAGGGATCGGCTGTGCCAAGTGTCACGCGGTCGGCAAGCAAGGGAATGCCGACATCGGTCCCAATCTGCTCGGAGTCGGCGCGAAGTATCCTCGCGACGAACTGATCCGCTCGATCCTCGAGCCGTCGAATCGGATCTTCTCGGGTTATGAAATGACGATCGTCGAAACCGATTTGGGCGAGACGTTCCAAGGGGTGGTCCGCAGCGAGACGGCCGAGTCGCTGGTGATCGGTGACGCCAAGGGGGAATTGATCTCGATTCCGACCGAGTCGATCGTCGCACGCGAGCGGAGCGATCAGAGCGCCATGCCGAGCGGACTCGAAAAGGGGATGACCCCCGACGACTTTGCCGATCTGATCGCGTACCTCGAGAGTCTGCAGGAAGACTCGCCGTAGGGGACGCGCTGAAGGCCGAGCGGTCGGATCGCGACCGCCGATTCAGGCTGCCGCGGCCATCTTCGACAGCCGGATTCGGCCGTCGTGATGAACGGTGGCGAGCAGCAGACCGTCGGGATGCAGATCGAGATCGCGAGCGGTGTTGTTCAGGTTGAACGTGTGGAACTCGTCCTTCTCCCCCTCCTTCCAGAACATCAGCCAACCTCCCCCCTGCCCTCCGGTCGCGGCGACGACGAAGTGCTCCGGGTGCCAGACGACTCCCCAGGCCTTCCCCTGAGTCCCCGCCTTGGACAGATGCGCGACGCTCTCGGTGCCGCTCGCCCAATCGATCACCGCGATCGCAGGATTGCCGACGCCGGCAAAGGCGTTGCTGACGTTCGTGATCCCTCCTCCCGCCAGCTTTTCGCCGGTCGAGTCGAAGGTCAGACAGTACGGGCCGCCATAGTCGGCCATGAAACCGGCGTCGTACTTGTGGAGCGTCGGCATGACGAACTCGCGCTGCAATTCCCCGGAGGCGATCGACCACTGCCGGAACTTCGCGGTCAGGTCTCCGGCCACGATGCTCTCGCCGTTCGGGTGAAACGCGACGTGGTAGACATGCCGTTCGTGGCCGGTCAGTTCGCGAACGAGTGAGCCGTCGGCGGCGGACCACAAGCGAACCGACAAGTCGTTCCCGCAGGTCGCGATCAGGGAACGATCGGGCGAGAGTGCGACGGCGCGGATCCAACCTTGGTGCGCTTCGATGACGCGAATCGCCGCGGGAGCCTCTCCGTCGGTCGGCCACCAGATCAGCCGACCGTCGTAGCCGCCGGTGACGACGATGTCTTCCGATGGAAAGACGATCCCGCGGACCCACGCCTCGGTCGGGTAGGCGACCTTCGAGTCGTCGGCCAGACGAAACCGCCAGACCTGAAAGTCCTCGCTGCCGACGAACAGCAGCTCGCCCGACGGATGGAAACGCCCCGAGATCAACGATCGCTCGTGCGCGATCTCCTTGGCGAGATGGACGGCAGTCGGTTCGGCGGCCATCGCGAAGCTCCGAGAGGTGGGAGGGGGGAGCGCGAACGTCAGGCGGGGAACGACACGAGGCGTCGGGGAGCGCCTGGGAGTCGTTCGACAGCTCGAGGCATTTCGGACAGCGTATGGCGAGACTCGGTCGCGACTAAGGCTCGAGGACCAGAATCTCGACCGAGCGGAAGTCGACCGGGTGCGATTCGCTCTGCAGCGAGATGGTGCCGGACGTGAGCCGGTTCGTTCCGGCCTTTTCGGCCAGGCTCTTCGCATGGCCGTCTCGTTCGTCGAGCTGCGGCTCGCGGTACTCGAGCACGACCTGATCGTCGATCCGGTGCCGGATCACCTCGTTGCCGCGCACTTCGATCTCGACCGTCACCCAGTCGTCACCGTGATAGGTCGCGCTCTTGGAACTCGTGCAGTGCCGCGTGATCAGTTCGCCGTCCATGACGACGTTCGTACCTGGGGTGCAGAGATTGGCGGTGGTCCGCTCGCCCGAACCGAGGCCGCCGAGGAGCTGCACTTCGATCGACGCCGGGAAGTCCTGATC
>CAZZBI010000115.1:0-14472 GCA_964652385.1 uncultured Pirellulaceae bacterium
ATCGTCCGCATCGCGACCGCTCGTCCGTCGACCACCGGCTCCAGCGGCACGAAGATCCGCCCCCAAGTCGCCCGCAACTGACGAGAGACCGGGTTGTCGTCGGCGACGTTCTTCGAGACGACGAGCAGGTCGTAACGGCGCCCTCCGGCCACCGTCGCTCGGAAACGCCCCTGAGCGTCGACCTCCAGCACCTCGCCGCCGAAGGTCCTGATCAGTGCCGCGTCGGCCGAGTCGGCGCCGTCGCCGTCGTTCGGATGGAATGACGCTCCATTCGGTCGGACATCGGGTTGCGAGTCGACCGGAAGGAGCAGGACGAGACTGCCGCTGTCCGGCACGAGCTGGTTGTTCTCGCGACGCATCACCGCGCCGGTGACGACGCACCGTGTCCGAGTCGGACGAACCGCGACCGACGTTTCGCCTCGGCGGACGCTGATCCGGCCGACCATCACGCCGAAGACGAAGAAGAAGCTCGCGACCACGACGATCAGCCCGCCGAGCGCATAGATCGCCCGTCGCGGCACGGTCAGCGGCGGATCGGCTCGATGAGGTCCGATCGGGAGCGAGGCGCGATCGACGCGAACGGTCGAGACGTCGATGACCGGCGCGTCGAGATAACGGTCCTCGTCGTCGTCCGCCGCGCCGTTCGGCGCGCCGGACGGGTCGACGGAAGTCGCGACGCCGGGATCGGCAGACGCGACTCCCGGGGAGCCGACCGGCGTCTCACCGCGAGACGTCTCGTTCCCTGGGATCAGGATCTCGGCGCCGCAGAGGGGACAAGTCTTGCGCGCTCCCGCCTTGTGCGACCCGACCTTGAGCTTGGCGTGACACGAAGAGCACTGGAAGCGAATCGCCATCGCCGCGCGTCACTCCTCGATCCGGTCGGTCGGGCCGGAACGAGCCGCATCGTGCTCGGCCGCCTGCCAGCCGAGCAGTCCGACCAGCAGCACCAGATCGGTCAGCACTCCGATCAGGATGACGGCGCCGGTGCCGCGAAGCGTCCCCTTTTCGACGGCCGACAGGCTCTCGGCCGCCAACAGGTTCGCGCTGCCGACGATCGCCAGCAGCACGATCAGCACCGGGAGCGCCAGAACGGCGGCTCGAAGAAGCGTTCGATGCAGCGACATGCGACGATTCCGACGGAGGGGTTCACGGGTGCCGCTGCATCTTGATCGCCCCGCCTCGGAAGGTCAAACCTGGCGCGTCCCCGGAACGCGTCCGTTCCTCGCAGCACGACCGCCCCGTCGCAGTGCGGCCGCCCCTGGTCGCACCTCAAAAGCGTCGCCAATGTCGTGGGCCCGCGTCGTCCCCGACGCGCGGCCGTGCGACTCTGGTCGTTCGTCACGCCGCGCAGCGTGTTCGGTGTCACCATCGCACGCCCTCGGCTCGGGACGAGCCGGGGCCACGCATGAGCAATGCCGATTCAGTGCGACCGAGGTCGGTCGCAGCACGGTGGGTGTGTTCGGTGATGCCTCACCAATCGATCTGGATCACCTCGCCGTCCTGACGATCGAACAATCGTCTCAGGAGCCCGAATTCGATCGGCAACGGCGCCAGACGGACCGATCCGTCACCGAAGCCGAACAGGATGCCGTCGTCGCGCGCCCCGAGCAGACGAGCGAGCGGGTCCATCTCGAGATCGTCGAAGTCGTCGGGCTGAGTCCAGACCACCCGCGATTCGTCGTTTGCTTCGACCAGCATCACCGTGTTGGAGGTCCCATCGAGAACGTCGCGGAATCCGATCCCCCGCGGCGCGGCCGCCGGATTCTGCTGCGGCTCGCCGGCCACGAACATGCCGTTCTCGGTCGCGTTCCCCAGGTACGGCGTCCGTCCGTCGGTCGCGTCGTTGCCGGGGCGGGCGTAAACCGTCGGCATCCGTTCGATCAGCTGCCGGTTGTGATCGCTGTCCCACGGTTCGTCGAGATGAAACTCTTCGTAGAGCGCCTGCTGATCGAGGAACGGCAGGATGTGGACGCGCCAGCTCAGCAGCGGCTTTCCTTGCGGATCGACATTGGCTCGGGCCGGCAGGCTCCCGTAGGCCGATTCGTAGTTGTGGATCGCCAACTCGATCTGCCGCATGTTGTTCTGACTCTGCATCCGCCGAGCCGCGGAGCGAGCGGTGAAGATCGCGGGGAGCCCGGCCATGACCGCCAGCGGCGCGATCGCCGGCAGGTCGGTCCCCGGAAAGGTCTGATGCGTCTCCCAGAAATAGCCGCCGTCGACTCGCATCAGCGTCGCGGTGACCGGTTCCAGGTCGCGCGTCAGCGCACCGACGCTCGGAATCGACAACGGATCGAGATCGAGCCCCGTCGACCGATTCAGCTCGTCGACCGAAGAGCGGACCATCATCAGCAGCATCGGCTGGAAGATCCGAATCAGTTCGGCATGGTCCATCCGGAGCACGACTCGCATGCCGGTCCCCTGCATGTCGTCGGCAGCGAACCGACCGGCAATATGCGCGTCCTGGCCCAGATCGCGAAAGGTCCCGATCCGGCGGACGTGTCCGATCGCCGCGTTGCGGAAGGGAGAGACGACCAGCTCGCGATCGGTCAGCGCAAAGGCCATCGAGAACGGCGCGTCATCGGCCGGATCGGCGATGACGAAGGTCGTTCCCGCATGCTCTTCGGTCCGCAGCCGAACGTCGGGAAGCCCCTGCTCGGCCAGACCGACGACGCGGTCGAAGACCAGGCGAGCCGCTTGGGGATCGCGCACCTTGACGATGCCGACCCAGCCGGAGATGACGCCGCCTTCGGTCGGAGCCGCATAGATCGCGAGCGTGTCGGCAAAAACCTCGTTCAGGATCTCGTCGAGGCCGAAACCGATCTGCGCATCGATGGCGCGCGAGACTTCGTCGAGCGCCGCCCCCGGTTCGATCGGCGCTCCGAACATCATCGCCGCGCCGCCGCCGAGCAAACCGAGCGCCTCGAGACCGTCGAACTTCGTGACGATCGCGACCGGTGCGTCGTCCGGAATGGTGGCGAAGTCCTCGGGGAGCAACGGCGCGTCGGACAACGCGCGCGACAGCGGGGAATCGGCGGCGATGCCGACATGCGTCCGTACCGCGAATCCGGTCGCATCGAGCCCGGTGACCGCGCGATAGCGGTCGACTCCCGAGAGCGTCTGAATTCCCATCGCCGAGAGCATGCCGAGTTCCCCCGGCATCTCTCCCGCCAGGTCGCCGCTGACCGCCAACAGACGTTCGACGTCGACGTACGAGACGGTCGCGATCCGATCGA
This sequence comes from uncultured Pirellulaceae bacterium, assembly GCA_964652385.1. GTDB lineage: Bacteria > Planctomycetota > Planctomycetia > Pirellulales > Pirellulaceae > UBA11682. The sequence goes on from CAZZBI010000115.1 coordinate 3,234, forward strand.
TCGCCAGCAGCTCCCGCGTCTCGGACAGCCACTGCGGCGTCGGGTGGTCGGTCCGAGCGACGAGCGAGCGGACCGGATCGTCGCCGAGCGCGAGAATCAGGTAGTCTCCCCGGAAACCGAACCAGACCAACGGCGTCCCCGGAGCGGAACGTCCGGCGCGAAACGTCTCGCCGTCGATCTCGACCGTCTCGAAGTTTCCTTCCGCATCGCTGCCGAGCGACTCGATCAGAGGCTGCAGTTCTGCGCGGCGATCCGAGACCTTGATGACGAGCGCCGCATCGATCTCGAAGCCGTCGGCACCGAACTTCAGATCGGCGACATAGGCACAGACCGGATGATCGATCATCGTCCGGATCAGGCGCGCGATCAGGTAACGGATCGCGCGATCATCCTCGGACAAGGCAGGGAGGAACCGGTCGGATCCGACATCGAGGATCCGGTCGATCTCGCGCCCGAACGCCACCGCTTCGGGCCCCGCCAGCATCCGCTCGGTCGCATTCGTCGAAGCCCGATCGGCGATCGCCGAACCGGACCAGACGGTGTAGTAGAGCGGGTCCTCGGGGGCGATCTGATCGAACCAGGGATCGTGCGGCGCCGGCGGGAGCGAGACCGGTGCGCCGAACGCTCCCGAAAGGAGCACGATCAGCAGCATCTCGAAGACGCCGAAGAATGCCATGGCCATCGGTCGGAACTCCGGTTCGTCGGAGGGAAATCTGCGTGCGGATCGTTCGCGCCGGAGCGAGCCGGCAAGATCGACGGCCAGCCGTCCGCGGCTGCACGGACGGTCGCGACTAGGGGACGATCACCACTTCGCCGCCGGCGCGCGTGATCATCGCCTCGATCGTCGTCATGTCCGTTCCGGAAGGGATCCAGCGGACGGCGCCGTCGGCCATGACCACCAGAAACCCGTCGCCGCGCAGCCCGGCCAACTGCGACAGGAACTCCATGTCGGGAACGAGGTCGTCGGGGCGAGTCCACGGAACGGCCGAAATGCCGTTCGCTTCGACCGCCATGATCGTATTCGACGTGCCGTCGGTGATCGCCGCCAGACGCACGCCGATGCCGTCTTCGTCGTAGAGCGCTCCTTGCTGACGGATGACGACATACGGAGTCATGCCGGGTTCGAGGTCGATGCCGGGAGCTCGGAAGACCTCCGGCATCTGCTCGAGCAGCGCCAGATTGTGCTGGCTGTCCCACGGCTCGTCATGTCGAAAGCGGTCATACAGTGCGGCCTGATCGAGATACGGCAGCAGCTGCACGCGCCAGCTCAACAACGACTTGCCTCGCGCATCCTTGGTCGCCGCATCAGGAAACCGATTGAAGGTGTCGTGGTAGTTGTGCATCGCCAACCCGATCTGCTTCAGGTTGTTCATCGCCGCGGTCCGCTGCATGCCGGCCGGCAGGAGGATCGACAGCGGGTCGAAACCGAGCTCGTCGATCGCCGTTACCGCCAACATCAGCGTCCCGCCGACCAACGCCACCTCGCTCCCCGGCAACGAGAATCGCCCTTCGATCGCCAGCCCGTCGTCGAGCGAGGTGATCGTCAGCGAATCCTCGGTGATGATCCGTTCGAGCCACGCACCATCCGGAAGGCTCGCCGCATCCTTCAGCTGCTCGAACCACTCCCGGTCGCCGAAACCGCCCCTCGAATCGGCCAGGATCGCGAGCAGCGCGAAACGGAGCATCCCCGACGGCGTCGCCAGAAGCTGGCGCAGATCGAGCTCCAGACGCAATCCTTCGTCATCGCCCAGCGGAGCCGCCGCACCGTCGATCCGAAGGGCGTCGATCCGATCGAGCGTCGGCTTGAGCCCCGTCGGCTCGAGCCCCATCAGCAATCCTCTGTCGGTCGGCGTCCATGCCAGCTCGAACGGAGCCGACGTGCCCCACGGCGCATAGCGCGAGACGCGGTGGTCGCGATAGGTCGAATGAGCGAAACCGATCCGGTTCCATGGCGGCGCATTCGGGTCGATGCCGTCGAGCAGGTCGGCCTCGAGCCGGTCGAGCAGTTCGCGCGACGCCGCGGGATCGCGGATCGGAAGGGCCGCGGTAAACCCTCCGAGCCAACCACCGTCGTTCGGAGCATAGCGCAGCGACAGCCCCGGGCCGAACGCGGCTCCGAAGCGATCGAGCGACTCGATCAGTTCGGTCCGGTTGCGCTGCGCCGATGAGGAACCGGCCGGCAGTTCGGTCGCGAGTTCCCGAAGTCGGCCGATCAGGTCGCCGCGCGTCGTGAGGGTCAGCAGCGTGTCGGCCGCGATCGGCGGGAACTCGACCGGTTCGCTCCCCGGACGAAACAGTCCGAGCAGGCCGCTCGGCGCTCCTTGCGATTGCACGAACAGCCGACTGCGGTATCCCCGATCGTCGAAGCCGACTTGCCAGACCGCCCGTACGGCTCGATCGAGACCGGTCAGGCGAAGCGTCCGCTCGAGATCCCCCGGCATCCCTTGCTCGGACAGCAGCGTCATCGCGCCGGCACCGTCGAACGAGAGCCAACCCCAAGGGCGATCGACCCGCGTCCGTTCGGCGAGCGCGTCCCACGCGTCACCACCGCCGCGCTGCTCGAGCCACCATGCCAGTTCGCCCGGTCCGCCGTAGGCCAGACAGAAGACATCGTCGATCCAACCGAACTCGATCGACTCCTCGCCGTCCGGACCGGCCATCCGCGAGACCTTATGCTCGCCGATGCGGAAGCGCTCCATTCGATTCGCGTCCTGCAGCAACTCGCGCACCGCCATCTCGAACGTCTCGGCAAATCGACCGCGCGAGATCGCGACGCCGAACGCCGGACCGCTCCGCATGTCGATCTCGATCGGGCGCACGTAGAACGCGACCTGCGACTCGAGCATCGCTCGGGCGCCCCCCTCCCCCTGCCACAACTCGACCATCCGCCGGGTCTGCGGACCATCTCCGAAACCGATCGGAAGAGCCGACGCGAGCGTGCCGTAGAAGCGCACCGCTTCCTCGTCGAGCAGCCGCCGATCGGCCGGAGCGACACTCGGGTCCTCCAGCGGTCGCCCCCGCCAGACCGCGCCGACGAGATGTTCGTCGGGGAGCCACGATCGGAAATCGTCCTGAGCGACGGCGGCAGGCGACACGATCCAGGACGACACGCACGCGACGACGATCGCCGGCAGAGCGCGCGCCATGCTGCGCGAGGCTCGTGAGGCGGTTCGACCTTTCGCCGTCACGGCGCAAGTTCCCCTTCGCGGACCGACCATGCGAGAACTCCTCCTCCGAACGGCGAGCGAGCGGCAGAACGACGACTCGGGCGACCTGCGCCCCACGTCGACGAAGAGCGTCGAGAGCCAGACGAGCGGCGCCGGCGCGCGATGCGATGCGTCTTTCGGTCGACGCTCGGCATTATGGAGGCGCGACTGCACTGGCCACAACCTGACGCCGGTCGATCGCGTCGCGGATCGAGCGCTCGGGCCGAGGAGCCGGGGGAGAAGGCTCTCGAAGACTCGCGCTCCCGCTACGTCGTGCGCTCCCGTCGCGCGGCGAGCGAGGCGATCTCCCGAATCGGTGTGCGGCCGAGTCGAAGCGGCGCGCCGAACGGCGACCGCCTAGAGCCGCAGCATCTCCATCGCCATCTCGAGAAACGCCTTGCGATCGAGAATCGCCCACGCGGAGCTGCCGACCGCCAGCGCAAGTCCCAGGCCGAGCAGGGTCCAGCCGAGCGGCATCGGCGGGGACTTCAATTCGCGCAGCTCACGCTGCAGTTGCGATTCGATCCGCTTCCACCCGATCGTGTCCTGACGGTTGCCTGCCGAGACCAGCTGGATCGTCCGCGTCCACGGCTGATACTCGATCGTCAGCTGCACGTTGATCGAGGGGAGCGTCACCGAATCGCCGGCCCACCGCGCATCGGCATCCAGCCCCTGCACCACCGATGCGAAACGAGGCCGAAAATCGCCGGGGGCGATGTTGTAGATCACGATCCGCGGTCTCAGGAGCAGGACCGCCAGGCTCAGGCAGAGCGAGTAGAGCAGCAGCAGCAGGATCCAGATCCCGCCGGGAAACCAGCGGTTGGCCGAATCGGGAAGGAAGAGTTCGAGCGGCCCCGCCACGGCGACTCCGGTCAGGGCGATCCCCAGCGTCGCCGCATCGCGCGCCCCGCTCGTGACGAACGGGCGGCGCGAAACGTGGACGACGCCGAGCAGCGCCGCATAGGCGGCAAGCGGGCCGATCGCGACGAAGAAGTGCAGGGAATCCATCGCTCGCTCCGCCGCGGCCAGTCGAAGCCGATTGCCCGTTCCGAGTCCCTGTCGATCGAACGGCCGACCGGATTCGTCAGCCGCCGTCGACACGCTTCCTTTGGACCCAACCGTATCGCCGCCACTGCGGACGGACAAGCGGGAGGCCGGACCGGTGGGGACGGTCGATCGTCACTCCCCCGAGAACCGACCGCGCATGAAAAAGCGACTCGCACCTCGTAGCGAAGCGCGAGCCGCTTGATTTCGACAGCCTTTCGTCCGCTCGCTCAGGAAGCGACGCGCGAGGCCTTGGGAGGGGAGCACTGGCCGAGCGAAACGCCGCTGACCTTGGCGAACCGCTCCTTGGCGCCGTCCTTCAGGAATCGGTAGCCGACGCGAGTCGGCTTGCCGCTCTGCGGACAGACGAGCATCACGTTCGACGCATCGATCGGCATCTCCTTTTCGAGACGCCCACCCTGCGGATTCCGCTGGCTCTTGCGCACGTGCTTGAACACGCGGTTCACCCCCTCGACCAGCACCTTACCGGCATCGCTGTCGACCGAGATGACCTTACCGGTCTGCCCCTTGTTGGCACCGGCGACGACGATGACGGTGTCACCCGACTTGATCTTCATACTGGAGGCTCTCCGTCCTGCTGGGATCACGTAGTTTGCGGATTGCCGGGCGAGGTGTCAAGGGCGACCGCTCGAGGACGTTTTCCGCAGGACCGGGGCGTTCAGCGAGCCGGTTTTCTGAGGTAGCGGACGTAGGTCGTCGGAAATTCGTCGTCCGGTCCGGCCGGCAGAGGCTCGGTTTCGACCGCCGACCAATCCTCGGGATTCCAGTCCGGAAACCGCGTCTCCCCTGTCACCTCCCCCTCGACCCAAGTCACCCGCAGTTCGTCGACCGCCGGCAGGAAGGCCCGGAAGATCTCGGCCCCGCCGATCACGAACGCCGGCGATTCGTTTCCGGCCGCCCCCAGGGCCGCTTCGATCGAATCGACGACCTCGGCCCCCTCGATCTTCAGCGAAGGATCGCGACTGAGCACGATGCTGCGGCGTCCGGGGAGCGGGCGGCCGATCGAGTCCCAGGTCCGACGCCCCATCACGATCGCATGCCCCATCGTCATCCGGCGGAACCGCTGCAGGTCGCTCCGCAGATGCCACGGCAGTCCGCCGTCGCGACCGATCGTCCCGTCTCGCCCCATCGCCACGATCAGGATCGGCTTCATACCGCCACCGGTGCCGGAATGTGGGGATACGGATCGTATCCCTCGACCTCGATATGCTCGTAGCGGAAGTCGTCGATCCGGGTGACGGAGGGATCGAGTTTCAGACGCGGCAGCGGCCGCGGTTCCCGCTCGAGCTGCAGCCGAGCCTGTTCGAAGTGGTTCCGGTACAGATGAGCGTCGCCGAGCGTGTGGACGAACTCGCCGCACTGCAGCCCGGTGACCTGAGCGATCATCGCCGTCAGCAGCGAATAGCTGGCGATGTTGAACGGGACCCCGAGAAAGACGTCGGCACTCCGCTGGTAGAGCTGACAGCTCAATCGCCCCTCGGCCACGTAGAACTGGAAGAGCAGATGGCACGGCGGAAGAGCCATCGAATCGATCTCGCCGACGTTCCAGGCGCTCACGATCAGGCGACGCGAGTCGGGATCGCGGCGGATCCGTTCGATCACCTCGGCGATCTGATCGATTTCGCGCCCGTCCGGAGCGGTCCAGCGCCGCCACTGCTTACCGTAGACCGGCCCGAGTTCGCCGTCGGCATCGGCCCACTCGTTCCAGATCCGGACGCCGTTCTCGCGCAGATAGGCGATGTTCGTCTCGCCCTGCAGGAACCAGAGCAGCTCGTGCACGATCGACTTCAGATGGAGCTTCTTGGTCGTGACCAGCGGAAAGCCCGCCTCGAGATCGAAGCGCATCTGATAACCGAAGACGCTCGCGGTCCCCGTTCCGGTCCGGTCCGACTTGTTCGTCCCGTGATCGAGCAGGTAGCGTAACAGGGCGTGATACTGCTGCATGACGATGACCGGAGCGAAGGCCGACGTGGATCAGGGCGCGGGAGCGAGCGAGTCCCGAGCCGACCGAATCGCCGTTTTACCTCCCGTCGAGCCTCTTCGGGGAGCGGTCGACTGCTCCGATTCCTTCAGGCAAGTACGACCGGTCCCTCCGAATCGCGAGTGCAACGTCAATGTCGGCCTGCCTTCGTACCGTCCTTCCGCCGAGGATGTCGCTCGATTATCGAAGCGATCCGTCGCGACTCGATCGAGCGGTTACCCGTTGCCTTTTCGTCGCCCTCGCGGCAACGACGATATCGGTCGGCGCTCCGAACCGTTGTTTCGCCCAGGCCCCTCTTTCCTCTCCCTCGACGGCCGCGCCCGAAACATTCGCGCCGAGCGTCGACTCCGCCTCTTCGAACTCCTCCACGAGCATCGGCACGCTCCTGATCGTCGTCGGCCCCGGAGGGACTCCGGAGTACGACCGGCAGTTCGCGGAATGGAGTCGCGAGTGGCGGGCGATGGGAGAACGAGGGGGATTCGACGTGATCGTCGTCGAACCGTCCCCCGATCAGCGCGAGCGACTGCAGGAGCGTCTTGACGCACTTCGCCGCGATCGGAGTCCGGGAGCCGCGGAAGCGAACGAGTCATCGTCGGACGACGCGTCTGCGGCGGACACGCCCGATCCGGCTGCGACGAATCGTTCGAGCGATCGCGCCCGCTGGCTCGTCCTGATCGGTCACGGCTCGTACGACGGCCGAACGGCGCGGTTCAATCTGCAGGGCCCCGATCTCGATCCGAACGAACTCGGCGAGGCGCTCGCGGGTATCTCGGGCCCCTGGGTGATCGTCCAGGGGGCGGCGTCGAGCGGCCCGTTTCTGGAAGCGCTTTCGGGCCCGGATCGAGTCGTGATCACCGCGACGCGCAGCGGCGACGAATCGAGTGTTGCCCGCTGGCACCGCCATCTGCTCGATGCGCTCGCCGATCGTCGCGGTGGCGGGGATCTCGATCAGGACGAGCAGGTGTCGGTCCTCGAGGCGTTCGTGTCGGCCAGTCGCGCCGTGGCCGCGTGGTACGGCGAGGAGCGACGGATCGCGACCGAACATGCGCTGCTTGACGACGACGGTGACGGCCGCGGCGCGACGGCCGAACAGCTCGCCCTGCCCGGCTCGGCAACGATGGCCGAACGAACGTCGAACGACGGACGTCTGGCGGCGAGGATCGTCCTGGTTCCGTCGGCCTGGGAACGTGAGCGATCGTCGGAATGGCTCGCGCAGCGAGATCGCCTGGAACGGGAGCTGATTCAGGCGAAGCAGGCCCGCGACGCGGCGCCCGACGATGCGGCGCTTCGCGAACGTCTTCGCGCGGTCATCGATCGCCTGGCCGATCACTACCGCGCCGCGGAACGATGATTCGACCGATGCCGGCGTTGGACGACCGCCCGGCTTCCGAGGAGAATCGTCGGGGGCGGAGGGGGCCTGTTTGCCGGTCCCGTCCGCTCGTCCCGACAGCGATCGCGTCAGGCGATCGGCAACCGAGGATCGGCGATCAGCGCGGACGATTCGGAGTCGACGGTGTCTCAGGCGTGGCGGCGAGTACGGAGATCGTTCGGTCGCCTCGGCCGTCGAGTCGAGAGCGAACCGGTCGTGGCGCGCGATCGCCTGCCGGAGGATATCCCGACGCGCATCGATGCCTCGAATCCCGCTCCGCCGATCGCGGCGTCGATCGAGGGGAGCGAAGGACGGTCGCCGGAGCGGTCGATCGTTCTCGACGAAGCGCATGACGAGTCGGCTTGGGACCGGCGTCTGATCGGTCGACGTCTGGGGCCCTATCGCATCGAGGCGATCATCGGTCGCGGCGGGACGGGGATCGTCTATGCCGGCGAGCGGGTCGTCGATTTCGGACGGCGCGTCGCGATCAAGGTGGTTCGCGCCGATGTTGCGCGTCCCGAAATGATCCGCCGTTTCGAACGGGAGCGCGAGATCCTCGGGCGCCTGGACCACCCGGCGATCGCGCCGCTGCTCGACGGCGGGCGACTGGACGACGGTCGTCCTTATCTGGTGATGCCGCTGATCGAAGGGGAACGGATCGATCATCGTGCGCGGCGCGTCGCGGCGGACTTCCGACGGATCGCCGCGTGGGTTCTGGCCGTCGCGCGAGGCGTCGAATACGCCCACGAACATCAGATCTTCCACCGCGATCTGAAGCCGGGAAACGTGCTGATCGGCCCCGACGATCAGCCGATCGTGATGGACTTCGGCCTCGCGAAACTGCTCGACGGCGATCGGGACGACGACGAAACCCGCTCCGGAATGTGGCTCGGCACCGAACGATTCGCGGCGCCCGAGACGATGGGGAGCACGATCCCCTTCGTCTCGCAGCGCGCCGTCGACGTCTGGGGAGTCGGCACGCTGCTCTACGCGTTGCTGGCTCGACGCGCCCCTCGATCGTCCTCGTCCGAGCAGGAGGACGGGAACCGTCTGATCGCGACCGCGGTGACTCCGATCGCCGAGTTCGATGCGACGGTGCCGCGCGACCTGGCGGCGATCGCCGAGAAGTGCCTGGAGCTCGATCCGCACGATCGCTACGCCTCGGTCGCCGAGGTCGCCGACGATCTCGCGCGTTTCCTCGCCGGGGCTCCGATCTCGATTCGCCCTCTCTCGCCGCCGATGCGTCTGGTCCGCTGGGCCCGCCGGTCGCCGCGGGAGGCGACGTTGCTGTCGCTCGTGCTGCTGTCGCTGATCGGCTCGGCGATCACCTTCGCCGGTCTGTGGAGTCTGGCGGAACGGCGGCGCATCGAGGCGGAAGCGCGGACGGCCGAGGCCTTGCGGCATCGGGGACGCGTGCGCGAAGCGGTCGATCGGATGTCCACCGAGGTCTCGTCCTGGCTCGAAACGACCCCTCACGGACGCGAGCTGCGCGAGCGATTGCTTTCGGCCGCAGCCGATGCCTACGAGGAACTCGGTCAGGAAGAGAGTGCCGATCCGATCATCCGCTCCAAGACCGGGACCGCCTACTATCGACTGGCTCAGATCCGCAACCGGCTGCTCGACGTCGACGGCCGAACGCGCGCCATCGATCGGGCGATCGCCATCTTCGCGGGTCTCGTGAGCGAGAACCCGGCGGACGACGAGGCGCGGTTCGATCTTTTCCATTCGTATCTGGCCGCCGGACGCTACGAGGAAGCCCATCCGCACATCGCGCTGCTCGCGGAACGCCACCCCGACGATCCGATCTATGGGGATTGCCTGGCGGCGAGCGTTCGGATGCTCGCCGAGAACGCGCTGTATCGAGGGGACCCGGCGGGGGCGAGGGAGCTGATCGAGAAGGGGATCGCCGTCGCCGACCGAGTCGGCAGCCCCTGTCGTCCGGGCGATTCGCTGACGCGTCACCAAGGGACGACGCGTTGGTTAGCGGCCCGGATCCGGACGCGACAGGGAGAGACCGATCAGGCGATCGAGCTGCTCGACGCGGCGGAGCGATTCCTTGTCCCGATCCTCGATGCGCATCCGGCCGAAATCTCGAACTATCTGGATGTCGCGGCGGTCCTGAAGCTGCGAGCCGGGATCGCGTTCTTTCGAGGCGACCGGGGACGGGTCCGCGAGACGATGGCGCGACTGGTCGAGTTGGCCGAGCGGCTCGACGCGGCTCACCCGGGCGATGCGATGGAGCGGCTCGAATACCTCGGTGCGCTGCGCGAGGCGGGAGCGTATGCCTGGTGGATCGGCGATCGGGACGAGGCGATCGCGAAGCTGCAGCTTGTCGAACGGCTGATCGACGAGACGCAGGAGCTGATCGGAGCGAATCCGGCGCAGCAGGTCGAGCTGCGCCACTTTCGGGAAACGTTCGAGGCGGGCCGTCCAGACGCGACCTGTGCAAGACTGATCGAGCAACGCCGACGACTCGCCTCCGCCGACGGCGGCGCGACGGAGCTCCCGGCCGAGTTGCGCGAGTGGCTCGACAACGGCATTGCCGCTCGGTTGGCTGCCGCCAGGGAAGACGAATCGAGCGAACCGCTGATCCCGCTTCCCGCACCGCCGGTCTGCTGGCAGCGTCTCGGACTGCACGAGTCGATCTGGTCGATGCAGATCGACCGCCCCACTTCAGCTCCCGAGACGACGGCCGGTCTCACCGATCGCGCCGATGGCGATTGAGGGTTGCGAGGTCGACGATTGAACGAGGGAGTGGTCGAAGCTAGTCTGACGTCCGCAAGTAAAGGCTCGGCTTCTCGTGCGGCCGTCGCGTCCTGCTCTCCGACGAAACAGACCCCGCCATGAGTTCCGCCCGGTCGTCGTCCGAGTCGTCGAATCCTACCGACGCGGTGGATCTCGATTTCAACGCCTACCTGGCCGAGAAGCGCCGCAAGGCGGCGGCCCACTTCGTTCAGGGCCGGCCCGATTATGCGTTCCGAGGGGACTATCGCCTGCGGGCGACGCTCGGCTCGGTCGGGCCGCTGAGAAAGATTGCCGAAGCATTGACGGCGGCATCGGCTTCGGTGCGACGGCACCACGCCATGATGGAAATGGCTCGGGCGACGCCCAGTCAGTTCGCCGTTCTCTTCGATCTGGTTCGCGAGTGCAGCCGCCGCTTGGATCTGCCGACTCCGTCGCTGTTCGTCGAGTCCTCGCCGATCGTGAACGCCTACACGATCGCTACCGACGATCGCGCTCCGTTCATCGTCGTCAGTTCCGGCTGCTTGGATGCGATGAACGACGACGAACTGCGGTTCGTCCTGGGCCACGAGTGCGGCCACGTCCACAACCTGCACGGCGTCTACAACCTGATCGGCGTGCTCGCGGGCGAGACCGCCGTGGCTCAGTCCGCTTCCTGGCTTTCGATCACGGGAGCGATGATCGGCCTCGCTCGTCAGGCGATGTCGCTCGGCCTCGCCGCATGGTCGCGAGCCGGCGAGATCACGTGCGACCGTGCGGGAGCGATCTGCGTGCTCGATCCCGAATCGGCCTCGTCGGCACTTGCCAAACTCGCGGCTCCCGTCCGAACCGATCGCTTCGGACAGGCCGATCCCCTGGAACTGGCGCGTCAGGCTG
>CAZZBI010000116.1:0-6238 GCA_964652385.1 uncultured Pirellulaceae bacterium
GCGGTGCGAAGCGATCGGCGGCGTCGGGAGCCGCTCTCGACCTGCGCCAGACCGGCCAAAGCATCAGCAGCAGATTCAGAACGGGGGGAAGCCACAACGCGGCATGAAAACTCGCCGCCGAGATCGTCTTCCCCATCCCGGCGGTCACGGGGACCAGCACCATCAGCGGTGCGGACCAGGGCAGGCCGAGGAGCAGCGGGAAGACGAACCCCATCCCCGACCCGGTTCCGGTGGTCGAACGATAGCCGCACGCGACCGCGACGAGATACGCCGCCGCATAGATCAGCGCGAGCCCCACCAGCGACAGCCTGAAGCAACCCAAGGCAAACCCCACGAAGCCTATCGGATCGAATCGACGTACCGAGCGAACTTCATCTTGCTCGGCCGAGTGCGCGGTACGCCCCCCTTCCGTCTCGCAACAGGTCCACCGACGGTCCGCGTTACCTCGAACCCCTCGCCATTCGACGGCCCGGCGGAGGTCAAGCGGCAAGTCGCCGGCCAAAGAAGGCGTGCATCAGGCCGGCCTGATAGAACGGCACAGGAGCCGAGAAACCTGCGGATGACACGATCGCCCGCATCCGTTCGGTAGAAACGATCGCCACGTCTCTGGCGTAGATCTCGCGCATCTGGCGGAGGCGATCCGGTGGCAGGTCCGATGCCGCCATCGTGCGCAACCAAACATCCGACAAACTCTCGTACGAATCCGAGGAGACGTCGGCGACCAAGTCCGCCGTGACGAGCAGGCCTCCCGGCTTCAGGCGGTCGGCGATCTCGGCAAAGAAGCCGATTCGTTCCCCCTCGTTCAACAGAAACTGCGACACCAACAGGGAACTTGCGCCGTCGAACCGGCCGACGTCTTCGAGCGTGTTCAGATAGCCCGTATGAAAGGTGCAGCGAGACGCGTAGCCGTGGTTCGCGGCTCGCCGAGTGGCCACCTCGACCATTCCGGCCGACGGCTCGACCGCGACGAAGCTCCACGTCGGAAACCGGTCGGCGAGAAAGTGGATCTCGGCGCCGGTACCGGCTCCGACACAGAGCATCCGGGCGTCGCGCGGGAGTGCCGCAAAGAGCGAAGCCATCAGCAGGTGCATTCCGTCCCTGAACGCACCGAGCTTCGCCCACTGCTGATCGTACGTCGCCGCCAGATCATCGAAGGTCGACTCGAGTTGTCGGCGATCCATGGTCATTGAGGGGTGAGAGGTTGGCTGGCTCGCGACATCGATCGATCAAGTCCATTCGTTCGCGCGGCGGCCTGACGATTCGACGCTGCAGTCCCGCGAGTCCGTTTGACTCGAACCGCGCCGACTCCGATCGGCCCCACGGCCAGCGCGGCTCGCACCGGCCGGTCATCGGAACGCCGTCGCCGTTGCTCGATCTTGCCGCTCGTCCTTGCCGCTCACTCCGGTGCGGCGATGCGGACGACTCGGCACGCTTCGAAGACTCGGCCATGTTCGTCCGTCGCGCGGACGTGGATCAACTGCGTCCCCGGCTTCAGCCCCGCAGGCAACGCCAGCTTCCACAGATGGGTCGACGGTTTCGGCGCCGCGAGCGCCGGACGCTCTCGGACCGTCAGCGCCTGATCCTTTTCGTAGAGCGCCGCATACGCCGGATCGATCTCGATCGAGCGCGTCATCGGCCACCAGTCGCGCGAGTCGCCGATCCGCAGCTCGACCGTCGTCCGCTCCGAGCCGTTGAAGACGTTCGTCCAGACCGTCGCCCGCTCGTCCGCCCCGATCTGCTCGGCGACCGTGATCCGCATCTGATAATCCGCCGGACGCCCTGCCGCCTTATAGTCCAGGCGGTACTCCGTCCCGTCGAACTCGATGATCGTGTAGCCGTTCGGAGCCCCATCCGCCATCGTCGTGTGCGGAATCCCTCGATCGTCCATCACCCCCGACCACCAGCTCCCGCTGACCGTCACGTTGATCACGTGATGATGCGGCTCGGCCCCTCGCCACCCGTCCGCCTCGGTCACGTACCGATGCTCGTGATGATGCGTGTGCCCCGAGATCGACAGACAGAACTTCCGCGGCTCGATCAGCCGAAACAGCTCCTGGCGATCGACGATCTGCGTCAGCGGAATGTGCATCAGCAGGACCACCAGCCGGTCGTCGGGCACGCGAGCCAGATCCTGGCGGACATACTCGATCTGCTCCGCCCCGAGCCCCGCGCGGTAGTTCGGCGCCGAACCGTCCTCGGGGACGATCCAGTCGATGTCGTCCAGCGCGATGAAGTGGACCGGCCCATGGTCGAACGAGTAGTACGACGGCCCGTAATGCGCCTCGAACGTCTCGTTCGCATGCCGACGCGTCTTCGCGTCCCGATTGATGTCGTGATTGCCGATGATGTCGTACCACGGAATCCCGATCAGCGCGATCGTGTCGGCCTGAGAATCGAACAGCGACAGATCGTCGAACAGGATATCGCCGAGCGTCACGCCGAACGATGCATCGGTCCCGACCAGCTCCTCGACCACATCGTGCGCAATGAAGTCGATCTCGGTCTGATCGCGCGGCTGCGGATCGCCGAACAGCAGTGCCCGAAACGTCTCGGGCTCGTCCGCCCTTACCAACGGAAAGTCGATCGACTCCGGCAACGGGCCGGTCGGAGCCACTCCAGGAAATCGGGACGGCGGCGATCCGTTCGGCTTGTGGACGTAGTAGAACCGCGGTCTCAGACGCCGATCGAGCGGCACCGCATGGTCGCGCGGCTTGATCACCCAGATGATCGAGTCGTCGTCGACCGGAATCTCGTATCGCCCCTGCTCGTCCGTCTCGACGATCTGCCGTCCGTTCGAGACGCCGATTCCCGCGATCCCCGGCTCGTCCGCATCGCGAGTCTCGTCGCGATCGAGATCCAGATAGACGACGCCGCGCGCCAGCGCCTGGCCAGCCTCGGCTTCCTGCTGCGCCGCGGGGGGAGCCGCAGGAGCCGCGACCTGAGCGGCTGCCGGATGGACGAACGACGTGGCGAGTGCGACCAGGCCGACCGCCAGTGCCGACCGACACTCGATCCCAATACGCAACGATACAGGACAACGACAGGACATCGGCGGAGCCTCGGCGGAGAGCATGGAGAGAGGTCGGAGCGCCGTATCGCAGCGGCGCGGCGGCCGGTCCGGCCATGCGGGAGTATACCGAGACCGCGAGCCCCCTACCCTGCCGTGACGCCGATCCTCATCCGACCTTCGCGCAGAAGTGACCGGCGCGTGCATCGGTTCTCCGGAAGAACTGCGCCCCCACCGCTCGGCTTCCGCTCCGCGCCGGTCGATCGGCACCGCTTCGAGCGCGGCCGAACGTTCAAGAAATGAGAACGACCCGAGAGGCCTTCTCACCGGCCTCTCGGGTCGCGTCCCCCCTGGGAATCATTCGGTTGCCGGTGCCGCGGAGGGCCCGACGGCGAATGTATCGGTCCGGTCGCGACGGGAACTTGCGATGAGATTCCGTTTTCTCGCGGAACCTCTCCCCGCCTCCCCAGCCTCGCTCGCCGCTCACCTTCCCCCGCTGCCGCCAGCTAGCACTCCAGCTCTCGACTCGGAAGACCTGCATGACTTTTCCGATCAGGTCGATCCTGAGGGAAGGCTCGGCGGAGCGCCGCGCCATGAAGGAGATGCAGCGTGGCGAAGCGACGAACTTGGCAATCGGCGGCGGCGGTCCTGCGGAGTCTCGGCGGGCCGTTGCTGATCGGCATGGTGGCCTTCACCCTGCTGACGCTCGCGATGCATCGCGGCCTGATTTCGCATCCGATCCTGATCCGCTATCTGACCGCTCATCCGGTCTCGTATGTCGCGACGGCGATGTTCTGCGTCGGCATGGCGTCGCTCGGCATCAAGGCGTTCGATCTGATCCGACAGTATCGCGCCGGAGATCTCGACTTCTCTCCCGAGGATGTGCCGGCGATCCGCAGCGGCGACGATGCCTCGGCCCTGCTCCAGCGCTGGCGCGAGATCTGTCGCGAGGCGGGAAAAGGCTTCGAACGTACCTATCTGGCGCGCCGCATCGAAGCGGGGCTCGATCATGTCATCCGTCGCGGGAGCGGCGACGGCCTGGAAGAAGAGCTGAAGTACCAGACCGATCTCGACGCCGGCGAGCAGCACGAAAGCTACTCGCTCGTCCGGATCGTCACCTGGGCGACGCCGATGCTCGGCTTTCTCGGAACGGTGATCGGCATCTCGGAGGCGCTCGGCAATCTGACCGTCGGTGACGGCGGAGGCTTCGAGACGATGCTCGCCGGCCTGAAGTCCAGTCTGTACGTCGCGTTCGACACGACCGCCCAGGCGCTGACCCTGTCGATCATGCTGATGTTCGTGCAGTTCATCGACGATCGCTTCGAGAAGAGTCTGCTTTCGCAGGTCGAACGTCAGGCGAACCGGATGCTCCTCGAACGGTTGCCGGTCGAGTCGACGGCGACCGATCCGGTCGCTCGCTCGATCGAACGCTCGTCGCGACAGCTGCTCGAATCGGTCGGCATGCTGACCGAGCGGCAGTCCGAACTCTGGTCCGACGCGTTCGCTCGGGCGCAGTCGGGATGGGAGAGTTCGACGCGCACCTCGACCGAACTGGTCGAAGCCGGCCTTCGTTCGACCGTCGGGGATTCGGTCGAGCGATGGCAGTCGGCGTTTCTCGAAATGATGGAGACGGCCGAGAGTCGCTGGCAGGCGCGGTGGGAACAGCTGCACCTGGCCCTCAGCGAGAACGCTCGGCGGATGCAGGGACAGCAGCAGGAGATGATTCGGCACGGCGAAGTGCTGGAGCGGACCGTCGCGACGACCGGCGAGGTGCTCCGTCTGCAGGAAGCGCTCGAACGCAATCTGGACCGAGTTGCCGGCGCTGGCCAGTTCGAAGAGGCGATCCTCAACCTGTCGGCGGCGATCCATCTGCTCAACGGCCGTCTGGCCGGAGGCTCCGGCACGTCGCGCGTCGATCGAGCGGCGGCCGAATCGCGCGAGAAGGCGGCATGAGACGATCGCGCATTCGCGACGGCGGCGAGCAGGTCTCGCTCTTTCCGTTTCTCGCCGTGCTGATCTGCACGATGGGGGTTCTCGTCGTCCTGCTGGTCCTCGTCGTCAAGCAGGCCGACCTCTCCAAGGCGTCGGCGCGAGACGATCGACGTCAGCAACTGGACGACGAGACGAAACGGATCGACGAGCAGATCGCCGAGGCCGACTTTCTGGCCGGCATGCTCGACGAGCATCGCCCGACGCTGAACGATTCGATCCGCGACCAGTCGCTCCGCCGCGGCCATTATCGCGAACAGCAACTCCGTCTCGAAGAACAGCTCCGCACCCTGTCCGCTCAGGCGTCCGCGCTCGCGTCGAGCGAACCGGCCGCGACGGACGACGCGGCTCAGACGCTCCGTCAGCAGATCGCCGCCGCCGAAGCGGCGCTCGAGACGGCGCGCGCCGAGCGAGCCGGACGCGGAGCGCAGTATGCGCTCGTCGCCTACGACGGACGGAACGGAACGCGGCGACGGCCGATCTACATCGAATGCACGCCGACCGGAATCGAACTGCAACCGTTCGGCATCCGGCTGACGCCGAGCGACTTTCCGCGGCCGATCCTGGCCGGCAATCCGCTCGACTCGGCCATCCTCGCGATCCGCGATACCTGGCTCCGCCAGGATCCGACCGGCGCCGACGGAGCGCCGTATCCGCTGATCATCGTTCGCCCGGGCGGTTCGGAGGCGTATGCGATCGTTCGCGAGGCGCTCAAGTCTTGGGACAGCGAGTTCGGTCATCAGATCGTTCCCGAATCGGTCGCGATCGCCTACCCTCCCCCCCCTCCCGGCATGTCGGACGAACTGGAACGGATCATCGCCGACGCGAAACTTCGGCAGCAGCGCATGATCGCCTCGATGGCGATCGCCGGCGGTTCGGGGCGCGGAGGCGTGTCGGCTCGACCCGCCGGTTTCGGCGGCGGAAACTCCGGCTCGGGGGACGGCTCGTTCGGCGACGGCAGCGCCAGCGGCGGGAGCGGCAACGGCGGCTCGACTCGCGACTTCGTGCTTCGCGCGACCGGGCGACATGGCGGATTCGTCGACAGTGGTTCGGGGAGCGGCGGAGGATCGTTCCGCGGGAGCGGCAGTTCAGGTCGCTCGGGAACCGGCGCCTCGGCCGGCGGCGACGGCGCTGCCGACTCGAACGGCGCGGATGGTAGCGGCAGCACCCTCGAGACTCGCAACGCCGGCAGCAACGGCGAGGGGGCGGAGTCGGTCGAAGGGATGGCGGGAGGTCCCGGTG
>CAZZBI010000116.1:6248-12069 GCA_964652385.1 uncultured Pirellulaceae bacterium
GAGTGCGAGCGGCGCCGCTGGGGGACGATTCGGCGGAAGCGGCGGCTCGGGAGGCCCGGCGGGGACCGGAACCGGTACCGGCGAAGCCGCTCTGGCCGATCAGCGCGGTGCCGGATGGGCGCTCCCGTCGCGCAGCCCGAACGCCGTCGCCTATCGTCGGCCGCTCCGTTTGAGCTGCCGTGGCGATCGTCTGTTGCTCCTGTCGGAAGATCGTCCGGGAGCGGTGGTGCGGGAGTTCCCCTTCCGACCCGATGTCGCATCGGCGATCGATCCGATGGTCGATCATCTCTGGAGCGAGATCGATTCGTGGGGAGTCGCGGGGTACGGCGCGTACTGGAAGCCGGAGCTGCGCGTCGACGTCGCGCCGGAAGCGGCCGGACGATTCGCCGACCTGAAACGTCTTCTCGAGAACAGCGGTCTCGATGTGGTGGAGGTGCGCCCATGAGACGTCAGCGACCCGACTCGACCGACAGCCTCGGTCACGACTCGTTCCTGGACGTCGTGGCGAATCTGGTCGGCATCCTGATCATCCTGGTCGTGCTCGTCGGCACTCAGGCGGGACAGCAGATCGCCTCGGCCGACTCCGATCTGGAACAGGCCGAGGCACAGCTCGAAACGAAACGCCAGACGCTCGCCAGCCGTCGGCGCACGGCCGACTCGCTCGATCGTGACAATGCCGAACTTCAGGCGCGACTGAAGCAGGAGACGGCGCTCGCCGAGATCGCCGCGGCCGAGCGCGATCGACTGCAGCAGCTGGTCGTGCTCGCCGAACGGGAGATCGCCTCGCGACTGTCGGCGGCCGATCAGGAACGAGCCGCCGCGGCGACTCAGCTCGCCGAGACGACGGTGCTGCAACGGCGATTGCAGGAACTCGAACGGATGCGGTTCGATCTCGAATCGACGCCGGTCGAAACGCGGGTGCTCGAACATCATGCGACGCCGCTGGCCCGCACCGTCTTCAACGACGAGATTCACTTTCGGGTCAAGGACGGCCGGATCGTTCATGTCCCGATGGAAGCGCTCGTCGACCGGATGACCGAGACGTTCCGATTCCAGATCGAGAAACTCGGGTCGGTCACCGAGACGACCGAAACGGTCGGACCGATCGAGGAGTTTCGCCTGCAGTATGCGATCCGGATCGAAGAACAGACGGTCCGCACCGATCTCGGGCCGATCCGCCGCCAGGTCCCGCAGTTCGTCGGCTTCGTCCTCCTGCCGACTCGCCCGATTCTCGGCGAGGAGCTCGCCGTCGCTCTGGGCGATCCGAACTCCGATCTGCAACGTCGCCTCGCTCCTCTCGACACCACCTCGACGACCGTGACCGTCTGGGTCTATCCCGACAGCTACGACCAGTACCTGCAACTGGAATCGTGGCTGCACGACAAGGGGTTTCTGGTCGCGAGCTGGCCGCTGCCGTCCGATCAGCCGATCGCCGGCGGTCCCAACGGGATGCGTTCGGTCGCGCAGTGATCGTACGCTCGAGCGGCGACGAGTCGCTGCGTCATCGCGCGTTCGCGGCACGACTCGGGAGCGACGGTCGAGGGGATCGCGCGACGAAGAGCAACGCACGACCGCACGCTTCGATCGTGACGTCGTCGAACGCTTCGTCGAGCCATTGCTGCAGGCTCGCCCGATCGTCGTCCGCATTCGCGAAGAAACCGACGCGACGATAGTGACGTTCGAGTCGCCCGGCCCATCCGACGGCCGGAGGGCGTCCGACGAGCGTGGCGCCGAAACAGACGCCGTCGGGGCGAAGTCGATCGGCGGCGAATCGGATCGCCTGTCGCTTCCCCGCCTCTCCCGGGATGCAGTGCAGCAGGTAGACGAGCGCGGCGGACTCGAACGCTCGGGCCGGAGTCGGTTCGTCGACGTCGCGCAGATCGCGTCGTTCGCGGCGGACCTCGCACACCGAGGAAGAGCCGCGTCGCCGAGCGAGCGCCGCCGCGGCGGCGGCCAGGCAGCGCGGATTCGCATCGACCAACGTGATCGCGCGCTGCTGCCGCGACGAGGAGATCGTCAACGAAGGAGAACGATCGATCGCGCGAGACAGCAGACGGCCGGTACCGACGCCGATTTCGAGATGTTCGGCGCGCAGATGATCGTCGTACAGTCGATCGAGTCGTTCGACCGGGCAGCGCCACAGGAAGCGATCCGACAGCGCATGAACCCAGAGATCGTAGACGGCAAGGACCGCGGTGCCGTAGCGATTCCAGCCTCGATCGTCACGCGCGGCTTCGTCGGAAGCGATCGCGTTCGATGCGGCGACGTCGCAAGCGGCCGGCTCGGACACCGAGCGACTCGCGACCTCCCGATCGCCGCCGCTCATCGACCGACCTCGAACCCCTCGCTCCTGGACGGATGCGGCGCGTCGGTCGCGACCGAGGCTTCGGCGTAGGAATCCTCGGTCTCCCAAACGACTACCTTCGTGGCCCGCACCCCGGCATCGGCGAACGGTTCGAGGAGTTTCGGTGCGATCTCGTCGAGCAGATGGCGAGCCATGTTCTCGGCGGTCGGGTTGCTCGGCAGGATGTAGTAGCGACACGGCTCGACCCGCCGGATCGCATCGAGGCCGTTGAGATCGTCGGCGGCGAGCAGAAAGCCGTGATCCCAGTGCTCGTCGATCCATCCCTTGAAGGCGCGCTTCAGCTCGGCGAAGTCGACCAGACGTCCGACCGAGTCGACTTCGTCGGCCGTCACGTGAAAGTCGACGACGTAGTTATGGCCGTGGAAGAACTCGCACTTGCCGCCGTGGCGATACAGTCGATGGCCGGCGCAGAAGCGGATTCGTCGCATCAGGGTCAGTGGCATCTGGCTCATCGCTCCGCGGAATCGCGCGGCGACTTCGGCGTCTCCGCGGCGAGTTTGGGATTGTTCCGGTGCCGCAGGGCGTCGCGCTGCGTCTTCTTGTCCAAGTTGCGCCGCAGCGCTTCGGTCAGATCGACTCCGGTCTGATTGGCCAGACAGATCAGGACGAACAGCACGTCGGCCAGCTCGTCCGACAACTCCGCCGATTCTCCCGGCTTGAAGCTCTGCTCGCCGTACGTGCGCGACACGACGCGAGCCAACTCACCCACCTCCTCGACGAGCTGAGCCAAGTTGGTCAGCTCCGAGAAATAGCGGACGCCGATCGAGCGGATCCAGGCATCGACCTGGGACTGAGCTTCGGCCAGGGTGAGAGTCATCGGCACTTCCGTCGGCTCGCGGTTCGTCACAGTCTAACGCCGAGGGAAACGGAATCGAAGGAGCCGGTAGGAAGGGAGTTCGCCGAGCGGCTCGGTGCTCCGCCCTCCGCCGCAGCCACCGCCGCAGTCGCAGCCGCGAAGATCGCTCGTCGCGATTCGGCGGCGAAGGGGGCGAGGCTGACACCGGCCGGGATTCGGTTATTCTGGGGGTCGCTCCCCTCCCTGCTCACGGAACCGCTCCCCCATGGCCCGCATCGTCCTCTGCTACCCGGTCGAAGGCCGGCACATCGACATGATTCGCCGAGCCGCTCCCGGCGACGAGATCGTCGATGCGGGGCAGGATCGGATCGCCGAGGCGCTGTTCGACGCCGATCTGTTCTGCGGCCACGCCAAGGTGCCGGTGCCGTGGGACGAGGTCGTTGCTCGTGGGGGTCTGGAGTGGATTCAGTCGTCGGCGGCAGGACTGGACCATTGCCTGGTCCCGGCCGTGATCGGTTCCGAGATCGTCGTCTCGAGCGCTTCGGGGCTGTTCGCCGATCAGGTCGCCGAACAGACGCTCGCCCTGATCTTCGGCCTGTACCGCCGTCTGCAGGTCTTTCTGGATCAGCAACGGCGTCGGGAGTTCGAGCGTCGACCGACCTGGGACGTGCACGGCAAGACGATCGGCATCGTCGGACTCGGCGGCAACGGGCGGCGGATCGCCGAGCTGCTGGCACCGCTGGGAAACCGCATGCTGGCGGTCGACTGGTTCCCCGAGGATCCTCCGGCGGCGATCGAATCGCTCTGGGGGATCGATCGCCTGGACGATCTGCTGGCCCAGTCGGATCTGGTGATCCTCGGCGTGCCGCTGAACGAACACACGCATCATCTGCTGGACGGAAGTCGACTGGATCGGATGCGGCGCGGAGCGGTCCTGATCAACGTGGCGCGAGGCCCGGTCGTCGACGAAGCGGCGCTGATCGAGCGACTGGAGTCGGGGCACTTGGCCGGAGCCGGCTTGGACGTGACCGAGATCGAACCGCTGCCGACGACCAGTCGCCTGTGGGACTTGCCGAACGTCCTGATCACGCCGCATGTCGGCGCTCAGTCGCGTTCCCGAGTCGACGACTCGACCAAGCTCTTCTGCGTCAACTTGGCTCGTCGCCGACGAGGCGAGTCGCTGCTCAATCGCGTCGACAAGCGACTCGGATTTCCCGAGCCGAGCGTGCGCGCACGCTCGCTTGCGGCGTTGCGAGACGAGTACGATCGGTACTTCGGTTGATCGGAACACGAGTCGACGCGGCGATTCCCCCGCTCGCCGCGCGGCTCACCCCCGAACGTCCTCTCTCCCCTTCCCTCTCCCCCTCGCCACCACCGGGCAACATGACGGCCGAGTTCCCCGAGGATCCCGACTTTCCGACGACGCGCACCGACCTGCACGTCACGGACGGTTTCGAGCCGCTGGCGGCTCAGGTCCACGAGAACGAACTCAGCGACGCCTACGAGCGGATGCTGATCGAGCAGCGTCTGTCGTGGACGAGCCACCTGAGATTTCTGCGCCGGCTGGGCGTCGGCGGCCAAGGTGAGGTGTATCTGAGCGAGCGAAAGGGAGCCGACGGCTTTTCGCTGCCGGTCGCCGTCAAGGTCTTCGCTCCGGACCGCTACGCCACGCCCGCCGCGTACGGCGAAGACATGACTCGGATCGCCCGCGTTTCGGGGCGGATCGCGCGGATCCAGCACGAGAACCTGCTGCTGATCCAGAACTTTCTCGAGAAGCACCGGATCCGCATTCTCGCCATGGAGTGGATCGAGGGGTTCGACCTGCGCACGCTGACTCGCCCGCGAACGCTGGCGCGTCTGCAAGGGCATGTCTCGCCGCACCGCTGGAAGCAGCTCAACGAAGTCGTGCTCACCGCCGGCTGGGTCCATTCGCGATTCAAGCCGGGCATGGCGGTCGACATCGTTCGCGACTGTCTGGCGGGACTGGCGGCGCTGCATCGCGAAGGGATCGTGCACGGAGACATCAAGCCGGCCAACGTGATGGTCCGCCGAAGCGGCGCGGTGAAGCTGATCGACTACGGCTCGGCGATCGAGTTGTCGGAACCGCCGCGGCGTCGTTCCTGCACTCCCAGCTACGCCGCCGTCGAGGTGCTCGAAGGACGACCGATGTCGGCGCGCAGCGATCTGGCCTCGCTGGGATACGTCCTGATTGAGTTGCTGTCGGGAAGGCCGCTGTTCGCCGACAGCGACAGCCTGCCGACGCTGATCGAAGCGAAACGACGCTTGCCCGATCGCCTGGCGACCATCGTGCCGTACGAAGTCGCGTGCAACGAACTGCTGATGGGGTTCTGTCAGCGCCTGGTCGCTCCGGACGAGAACCTGCGATTCCCGACCGCCGAAGCGGCGGACCTGCTGGAACAGGGAGCCGCCGCCTTTCACCGACAACTGATCCGCAGCGACCTGGCGAGCGAGTACGGCAACGAACTCCGTCTGCTGGTCGAGGACCTGCTGGCGATCGGAGCGTGAGCTCCTCACCTGGGGGCGGCCGCTGCCGGCCTTCGACGATTCGATGTCGAGATGAGCAGTACGGCGTCGCTGCCACCTCGGCCCGCGTCGTCCCCGACGCGCGGCAGAGCGACATCAAACGCTGCGGAAGTTCG
>CAZZBI010000116.1:12169-14451 GCA_964652385.1 uncultured Pirellulaceae bacterium
GGCAACGTCAGCAGCATCGCGCCTACGTTGGCCCGCGTCGTCCCCGACGCGCGGCTGAGTGACCTCAAGCGCTGCAGAAGCACGAACGCGTCAACAGCGTCGACGTCGCACGCCCGCGGCTCGAGGACGAGCCGGGGCAACGTCAGCAGCATCGCGCCTACGTTGGCCCGCGTCGTCCCCGACGCGCGGCAGAGCGACATCAATCGCTGCAGAAGCACGAACGCGTCAACAGCGTCGACGTCGCACGCACCGAATCGATGCCCACCCCGGATCAGAACGTCAGTCGGATGCGCCGTTCTTCGCTGATGCTCTGTCCGGCAGCGTTGACGACCGTCAGCGCCTTGTAGGCATCTTCGAGGTCGGAAGTCTTGCGGATCAGGCTCGTGACCGCGCGATGGAAGTGCGTCAGCAACTGCTCGCCGACCGGCCGCTCGGACTCGAGCGACTCGGAGTGTTGCCCGGCGTCGTCGAACCAGATGAGAGTCGACGGCAGATCGATGAACGCGATGCCGTTCTCGCAGCAGACCTGCAGCGAAGCCGGACGACGGAACGGCAGCGCTTCGCGCCAGCGAGCCGGCAGATAATGGCCGATGCTCAACTGCGCAATCGGCCCCTCGACCTCCGGCCGATCGGGACGCGAAAAGTCGAGACTGACCGACTGGTAGAACGACGGCGTCCCGCCGACGACTCCCTGGTTACGGGCGGCAATGACGCTGCTCGGGTCATGCCCGACGACATACCGACACCAATCGACCAGCTCCATCAGGTTCCGGAGCGCGACCTGTCGAGCGAAGCCGCGTCGCCCCGCCGCCATCCGGTCCTCGCAGGTCAGCCGCTCGTGGCAAAAGAGCAACCGAGGGGGTCCGAGCCGGGTGGCGATCAGTTCCTTGAGCCGGAGCGTGGCGGGAGCATGGCGACGAGGGAGTTCGGCCATGAAGGCGATCCCCGACTCGTCGACTCGCCGGCGGATCTCGTCGACCTGAGTCGGTTCGATGTCCAGCGGCGCGGCGGCGTAGACCGCCTTGCCGGCATCGCAGGCCGCCAGGATCGGCAGATGGCCGACCCAATCGGTCGAGAGAACGAGGACCGCATCGATGTCGTTCCGCTCGATCATCACGCGAAATCCGTCGAGCGAGACCGCTCGAAACTCGCGGGCGACCGCTTCGGACCGTTGAGCCACCTCGCCGCAGACCGCGATCACCTGGAACCGGTCCGAGAGGCTCCGCAGAGCCGGACAATGGCGCGACTCCCAGGCATGCCCCAGGCCGATCAGGCCGACGCGCATCTTCATGGATCGAGCTTTCCGACGAGACGCGGACCTGACCGAATGCCGAACCGCGCGGCAGGCCGACCGAAGCACGACGCTCCCGACCGGTCGCGTCGTTTATATTCGCGCACCCCGAAAGCGTCCACCGACTCGGCCCCCCGACAGGCTCGGTTGAAGCGAACCCGCATCTCGCTCCCCTTGGCCGCGTCTCGCCCCCAAACGCCTCGCGCGGCTGCCGGCAGGGCTTTCGTCGTCGACACGGACGATTCGATTCGCGGAGTCTGCCGGAATCGTTCGTCTCGATGCGGATCGTCACGATGCGGCCGGACGGTATCGGCGATCGAGCGCGGAGTGGGGAGGGAACGAAATCGCGGAAAACGGTGACCGCAGGTGTCGAACCGCTCCGCAACGGCCGAAAGCGTCGCGGCGAAGCCGACAACTCGTTGCCGGACAAAGACTTCGGTTGCGACTCACGACCGGACGAAAATCGGTCGATCGGTTCTTGGACAGGTTATCCACGAGGGACCGGCGCGCGGTTCGAGAGCCGTTTCCGAGGGCGTCGCACCTCGCCGGAACGCCGCCGGAGCGGAGAAAGGCGGCTCGCCGCGAGCCGCTCGCGCCCCCCGCTCCCGGACCTGCTTCATCGAAGTTTGACAGAGGTGCTAGCAGCCTTACAATCGGCGACCGAACTGCGTTTCGGGCTGCGAGGCGTCCCCCGAAAATCCGCTCTGCCTCGCTTCTGCTCAATGAGGATCGCTTCCGGGTACGGACGCACGGCGAGAGATGTCGGAGCCTGGGGAGGCTCGGGCAGACGGCCGCGGATCGACCACCCTCGAGTCACAACGAAGGGGACCGTGCGCGCATGACGCGGCAGGGACGAGATCACGAAACGGAGAGCGTGGCGGAGTCGCTCCGGCGCGAACTGATCGGACGGATCGGATCGGAACGATTCGATCTGTGGTTCGGTCGGTTCGGCAGCCCGCGATTCGTCGCCGACGAACTCCAGGTGATCGCG
>CAZZBI010000117.1:0-8757 GCA_964652385.1 uncultured Pirellulaceae bacterium
GACCAAGACCAATCGTCTCCCAGCCTTCGCTCCCTGCCGAGATTTCGTGCCGCCCCGCGATTCGGTCGAGCGGTCCCGACGAGCGGTCCAGGCGAGCCTCCGATCGCTTCGCGCGAGTTGCCTACGCGCCGCCGGAACATCCCGGGCATAATGGAGCGGTGCGACGCCATCCCTTCCGAGATGCGGATCCGACCGATGCGAGCCCCCTCTCCTCCCTTTCGCCGAGCGGCTTCTCTTGCGGCGATCGCGCTCGGCCTCCCGCTGGCGGCTACCTTCGTCGCCACCTCGCTGGCCCCGCCGTCGCTGCGAGCGACCGAACGACCGATCGACGATCCTCCGTCGGCCGTCGCTCCGGACGAACCGCTGACGACCGAGTTCGATGCGCTGCTGGCTCGGCTGGGGAGCGACGACTTCGACGAACGGGAGCAGGCGACCGAGCAGCTGTGGCGCGCCGGGCGAGCGGCGGAACCGGCGTTGCGGCGAGCGCTCGGCGATCTCGATCGCGAGATCGCCTTTCGCGCTTCCCGGATTCTCGAACGCTTCCGCCTGGGGATCTTCGCCGACACCCCTCCCGAGAAGATCCGCCTGATCCGCTCCTACGTCGAGGCGACCGATCAGCAGCGGCTGTTGCTGATCCGTTCGCTCGTGCAGGAGGGGGAGGTCGACGACCTGTTGTTGCTGCTCGACCGCGAGACCGATGCGGGGCGTCGGCAACAGGGGGAATCGCTCGTCATGGGGCAGCTCGAACCGCTCGTCCTCCCGCTGCTCGAGCAGCAGGACCAGGCGCGCGTCGATCGGCTGCTCGATCGCTTCGCCCTCAATCCGATCTCGCAGTACCTGCAGGTCTCGGTCGCCGCGATGCAGGGGCCCGACGCGATCGCGGCGCTGATCGAGCGAGCCGCGTCGCTCGTGTCGGCCAACGATCCGGGGCGGGGCAAGCGGATCGAGCTGATGTCGCTCGCGATGCTCGGCGACCTCGACGCCGCGCTCGCGACCGCCGCAGAGCTCCCCGATCCTCAGGAAGCGCGCGGCTGGCGCTCGTCGCTCCTGGTGATCGACGGCCGCTGGCGCGACTATCTCGAACATCTGACCGGATCGGCCGAACCGCCGGACGGAGCGCTCCCCGGGTCCCTGGCCGGCAACGAACTGCTGCTGGCTCGGTGGGGAGCTCACATGGCGCAGGACGAGGCTTGGGGGCGTCGGCTGGACGAGGCGATCGAGACGCAGTTCTCGGACGATTCGCAGCTGTTGCCGCGCGTCCAGATCGAGCTGCTGCTGGGCAAGGTCGATGCGGCGCTCGAACGGACCCGGCGACTCGATCCGCTGCTCCACTTCTCGATCCTCGTGGCCCAGGATCGGTTCGTCGAGGCCTATTCCCAGTCGGGGATCGGAGCGACTCGCGACGAGCGCGCCGCGTGGTACGAATCGCTGCTGACCGAACTGAAGCAGGCGGGGGACGAAACGCCCGAGGGGGGGCAGACGGCGTTCGACGAAGCGCGACTGAAGCTGGCGGTCGAAGCGGCGGGCTGGCTCGTCGCGCTCGGCGAGATCGAGGAAGGGAGCGAGCTGCTGTCGCGGATCTGGCAGACGCTGCCGATGCGATTGGCCAGCCGCCGGATGCATCAGGGGCGGATTCTCGATCTCGAATTCCGCAACGAACTCGACGACGCGTTCGTTCGCCACGGCATCGAACTCTACTCGCTCGCCCAGTTCCAGCAGGCGCTTGCCGAGGTGGATCGGAACCGCGGGATGGGAGGGGCGTTCGTCGGCTGGTGGGCGATGCTCGAATCCGAACGGCTGGAGCCGGCGGAGCGACTGGGGGCGATCCGCGATCTGCTCTCGCTGCCGCGTCAGCACCCCGAACAGGTCGAACGGCGGCACGCTCGGATCGAAAAGGCGATCGCCGAGTTCGGCGGTCGGCCCCTCGATCAGCAGGCCAGCCCGGGAATCGACCTGCATCTGGCCGAGGCCTGTTTCGCGAACGATCTCGAACCGCGCGGGGAGCAGCTGCTGCGCGAGGCGATCGAACGGAACAAGGATCTCGAGGCGCGGACGATGCTGGTCGAGCATCTGCGGCAACGGGAGCGATGGGACGAGGTGCTCGCGGCGATCGAAGGGTATCGACAGGATCTCGCTCCGGCGGTGCGCGGCTTCCGCAATCTCGACGGCCAAGGGCTCGCCTGCGAACGGATTCGGGCACTCTTCGAACTGGGGCGCGACGCCGAAGCGCGAGCGGAACTCGCCCGATTGCAGCAGATCTCGTATGCGTCGCAGCTGAGCGCCGGCCGGGCGCTCGACGACGTCGAGCTGGACGACGCGGCTCGCGACGCCCTGCGGCGGATCCGCTTTGCGCCGCTCGGCCAGCCGACGCACTTCGCCGGCATGACCTATCAGTCCTGTCTGGCGCTGGCGCTGATCATGAACGACAGCGTCGGCTCGTCCGACCCGCGCGACATCGCGACCCTGTCGGCCAGCATGCTCGCGCTCGACCGACCGATGTTCCTGGAACCGTCGCTCCGTGACGCCCCGCAGGTCGTCTTTCTGATGCAGTTCGTCGAGATGGCCGAACAGGCGGCCGCGCGCGAACGCCTGGCTGCCGGCGACCTCGACGGAGCGACCGCCTACCTGCGCCGCGCGCTCGCCATGCGACCGGGCAACGTCGACAACCTGCTCGACTTCGTCGAACCGCTCGAAGCGGCCGGCGGCGGCGCGACGATCGTCGAACTGCATGCGACCTGCCGCTCGACCTACCTCGCGCAGATCGAGGCGTTTCCGCGGAGCGCGATGCACCGCAACAATCTGGCCTGGATGAGCGCCCGCTCGGGGCTCGAGCTGGACGAGGCGCTGGAGATGGCGACCGCCGCCGTCGCCGCTCGACCGACCGAAGACAATTACGTCGACACGTTGGCCGAGGTCCGATTCCGCCGAGGGGAGTTCGCTCAGGCGGTCGCCGAAGCGGAGCGTTGCGTCGCGATGACGCCGGCCAACGTCCACTACCGTCAGCAGCTGGAGCGTTTTCGCCGCGCACTGGCCGAGGGGGAAGCGGGGCGCTGAGCTCGGTGGCGGAAGTCGAACGTCCGTCGCTCGGTCAGCGCGGAGCGATCCACAGGAACGGCGTCTCGCGCTCGTCCATCCGGAGCTCGTACTTCAGCGGCGGTTCGGTCTGGCCGAGGAGCTTCGAGAGGATCGCGCCGTACGGCGCGTCAGGGTGGGTGTACGAGACGCGGACCTCGTCCAGCTCGATCCCGTGTTCCGCCAAGCCGTTGCGGTCGATCAGCATCGCCAGTCCGCACTTGCCGCGGATCGCTTCGATCGCCTGCCCCAGGCGGAACGCCTTGATGTCGACCTTGATCTTGTCGTTCAGGACCGGAGCGACGGCGCCGGGGGGCTTTTCGATCGGCCAGCCGATCGGCCAGAACTCCTCGGCCCGGCGACTCTCGACGATCGCCAGACTGACCGAACCGGCATCGTCGCGTCGGACCGACAGGACGAGCCCTCCCGGACGGACCGCAGCGGCGAGGGCCGTGCCGACGGTGAGCCCCTGGAGTTCGTCCTCGCAGATCACCGAATCGTCGAGTGCAGCGGCGGCGGCGGGATCGAACGCCAGCGGCGTCGCGATCGTCTCGCTCAGACGCTCGACGAGCACCCGCGCCGCGATGCCTTGCGTCGGGAACTCGACCGGCGTCGCCAGGTCGTCGTGCAGCGCGATCAGCTGAGCCGGAGTCAGTCCGAACGCCAGCCGCTCGCCGACGATCGCATCGGGACCGTTGGCGGCGAGCTGGTCGAGCCACTGCTTGGCGTCGGCCCCTTGAGCGATCGTGAAGGTCCGCCCCGGCACCTGCAGGCGATTGCGACGCGTCAGGATGCCGATCACCACCCAGCTCGGTCGCTGCTCGTTCCCGGCGTTCTCGATCCGTGCATCGTCGGTCGCCTTCATCGCCCGCAACCGGACATCGATCCCGCGGTCACCGTAGGCCCGAGCCCACTCGTGAGCGTCGCCGAGATCGAGTCCCGGTTCCATCGCGATCTCGAGACGGACCGGAGCCGGAGAGGCGGGGCGAGCGGGTTGCTGACGCGGCTGAGCCGACAGCGAATCGGCAAGCAGCGCGAACGCGACGAACGACACGAGCCCGAACGCAAGGCGAACGCGAATCATGAGCGACCTCCTGACGAGTCCCCTTCATGATAACGCCCAGAATCGCCGGCTCCCGACTTCGCGTCCTTCGTGAACTCCGTGGTTAGGGAAATGCCCTTTTCAGCACCGAGTTCACCGAGGACACCGAGGGGATCCTGCGCGAGTCAGTCGTCGACTCGATCGGCCGTGATGACGATCGGTCGGCCGTCAGGATCGTCGATCGTCAATACGAGTCGTTCTCGCTTGATCGCCCAGGAGGCGATGCGGTTGCGGCCGAGCAGTCGGATCTTCAGCGTGCCTCGATCCCCCGCGGGCAACGGGCTCGTCGTCGACGTCATGCGGTGGCGGCCGACGAAGAGGGTCAGGACTCGATCGTCGAACACGAGACTGTCGAGCAAGTGCACCTCGGCCGCTCCCCCGTCGATCGTCTCGGTGACCGAGAAGGCGTCGCTCGGCTTCCCTCCGCTCTCGACCGTCGCGACTCGCCACGCTCCGCGCAGCGACGCTTCCTGAGCCGTCACGGTCGCGGGAAGCAGCACCAACAGCGACAGCAGTACGTAACGCATCGGAACCTCCTTTCTGGCACGGTCCATGCCGTTCGACGCTCTTTCCCCTTCGTGTCCTTCGTGAACTCCGTGGTTACGAAAATGCCTTCTCCACCACAGAGTTCACCGAGTTCACCGAGGGGATCTCACGCTCGTCAGTCGTCCGATTCGTCGAACCCCGCGGCTCGCGTCGCGCGGTTCATCCTGACCCTCGACAACGACAGGCCGGTGTGGTGCGTCATCCTCTGCTGCGATGGCGGACGAACGGGCAATCTACGGTTCGGGAACACCGAGGTCCCGACAGATCTTCCTGCAAAGATGGTCAGAGATCTCGCGATGGCGCGGTACGGACGATCGCCGTTGATTGATCGGGTTTCCCCACCATGAATGACTGCCCCCCTCCCTCACGAGTTCGCATCCGTTCCGAATCAGGTGGCGAATGAGGTCCTGGCGTTTCACGGATGGATCGCGACCTCTTCGTAGGGCTCTCCGGCGGCTCGCTTGGCGTCGTCCCGATTCATCTCGATCGCTTCCGACAACGCCGACCTCAGATTCTCCAGAAGCTCAGCCTTCGAATGTCCTTGGGAATTGACCCCTGGAATCTCTTCGATCCAGCCGATCCACCACTCGCCGTCCTGCCGGACGACCGCCGTATAGGGTGATGTGGTCATGGTGCCCTTTCTGGGTGAACCGGAACACGCATCAGATCGGCCATTCGATCCGTGCCGCTTGTGCGGCCCTGCCCTGAACGACCATGGCTCGCAGAAGCAAGGCACGCTCGTCGAACCAGGTCATCGTCAGTCTCGAAGCGACCGAGTTCTACGGGACCCTGTTCTTCGGGACCCTGTGGCGAATGATCGAGTTGCTGCTGCGCAGGCCACCCTGTTTGGCAGCCTCGCGTTGCGGACATTGCCGCAACGAGCGTCCTGTTCGCTGCCGACGCGGCTCGCTGAACCTCACGAAACTTCCACGAGTGCCGATCCCGCTTGACCGGCAGAGATCGGGCAAACGGCCTCGGCGATTTTAGCGGTGGCCGATAGCCGTTGTCAAGCTCGCGAGAGACGGGCTCTCCGAGGTCGCTTGCAGCGGAGCCACCATTCTGTCTCGTTTCGTTCGACGCTCTTTCCTCTTCGTGTCCTTCGTGAACTCCGTGGTTACGAAAATGCCTTCCCTACCACAGAGCTCACAGAGTTCACCGAGGGGAGCTCACGTCCGTCAGTCGTCCGATTCGGCGAGCGGAGGAGGCAGGAGGAAGCTGACTCCCAGGCCGATCGCGTAGCAGAGGCCGCCGATGATCGCCGAAGCGCTCGAGAAGCGGAGTGCGGCTTCGAGCGGCCCCTGCCCTTCATACGGCATGAAGTCGGCCAGGAAGAGCGTGACCGCCGCGGCCGAGGTGCCGATCATCCGGCCGCCGATGTTCGCCGCGAAACTCTCTCCTGTCCCGCGCAAGTGCGTCGGATAGACGTGCGGCAGGAAGTTCCCCCAGAAGCTCAGCTGAGCGACGGTGAACAGCCCGGCGAAGAACATCCCGAGCGACATCGTGGTGATCGGCAGGTGGCCGAGCTTCACCGCGGTCAGGTCGATCTCGAGAAAGACGGTGTTCTCGGCGCGAACGAAGAACCAGAAGAGGAGCGGCAGGACGACGATCCCTCCGAGCTGGAAGATCCGCAGCGACCAACCCCAACTCGCCAACCGGACGATGACGATCGCCATCAGGAAGCGGCCGAGCAGGCCGCCGAGCTCCTGCACCTTGGTGTACTCGGCGGCCGCCTTGGTCGCGACCGCACCGCGCGCCGCTCGGGCGCGCCCCTGGATCGCCTTGTCGTCCAGCTTCCCTTCGGCCGTCAGCTCGTCGATCGTCTTCTGGGCGACCGCGTCCGCCTTGGCCTGCACCTCCTTCAGTCCCGGAACGATCTGCGGCATCTGCTGGATCGCCCCGAACGCGGCTCCGAGCGAACAGGCGAAACCGACGGTGGTGATCAACGTCGTGCGGCGCAGCTGAGGCGAGAAGAGAGCGGCGATCGACGGGCGGCGCAAGGTCCCGGCGGCTCGCTTCGCCGCCCACACCGGCGACTCGGGCAGGAACGGTCGAATCACGATCAGCGGAATCGCCGGGATCAGACCAAGCCGTTGGCGACGGCGACCATCAGGCCGCCGACCGACGAAAAGGCCTGCGTATAGCCGAGGACCTGCTCGCGCCGCTTCGGATCGGGGAAGAGTTCGGCCAGCCACGCGACGGCGGCGACGAACTCGACACAGACGCCGATGAAGGTGGTGCAGCGCAGGAACAGGAGCATCGGCAGGCTGGTCGAGAAGCCGGCGAAGAACGCGGAAAAGGCATAGAGCAGGATGCTGTAGGTCAGGACGCGGCGCCGGCCGAAGCGATCGGTCAGATAGCCTCCCAGCAGCCCGAAGATCCCTCCCGCGAACGCCGGCACGTAGAACATCAGCCGCAGCCAGTGGTTGAACTCGGGAGAGCCGGGGGCGTATCCCTTCAGCTCCATCACCGAGTCCCGCAGGATCAGCGGGAGCATCAGCAGTTCGTAGATGTCGAACGCGAACCCGATCGACGCGATCAGACAGATCAGAAAGACGGTCGCGCCGGAGAGCGGCTTGATGTCGGCGGGAGCGGACATGAGGGAGGGCTCGCGGGTGAGAGGTCGGCGGCCGGAAGCGGGAGCGTCAGCAAGCAGCAACGCCGCCGACGTGCGGTCGACGGCGCTGCGACGAATCGGTGTCTCACGCCCCGATCTCGAACGATCGGAGCGAGCGGCGAAGCGAACGGGAACCGGCGCTGCGGTTCGGGACCGTGGGGAGCGCGAATGCGACTCGATCGACGGCAGCGATCACGGCGCGAAGCATCGCGCCGTGTCCTGCGCCGTGCACCGCACCGCGACTCACTCCGACTCGCTCATCGCCCCTTCCCGAATCGCGAAGACCCGGTTGCGGTTGGCGATGTAGATCGTGTTGCCGGCGGCGATCGGCGTCGTATAGACGGCGGTGTCCATCACGTTGGTCGCCAGCAGTTCCTTCTCGGCCGACAGGGCAAAGACGAGGACGTCGCCGTACTCGTTCCCCATATAGACCTTGTCGTCGGCGATCAGCGCCGAGGCCCAGCTGGCCGACAGCATGTCGTGCGTCCAGTGCGCCTCGCCCGTCTGAGCGTTCACGCAGTGGACGACGCCGCTGAAGTCGACGACGAAGAGCAGATCGTTCTTGATCGCGACGGTCCCGCAGGTCCGGTGCATCGTCGTCTCGAACTCCTCGGGATCGGCTCCGACATAGTGCCAGATCGCGGCGGAGTTCGGATTGTCGCGCTGGAAGTCCCCTTCCTCGACCTTCATCGCCTGCAGACGACGGTGCGGAGCCGGGACTTCGGGATCGGACGAGTTGTAGACGATCGACGGGCTGACGTCGCCGCGCTTGGTCGGATCGATGCACCAGAGATGGCCGGGCCCCTCGCCGTGCTCCGGATCCTCACCGACCGCCACGTAGACCTTGCCGTCGTAGATGACCGGCGTGGCGATCAGATGGTTCCTCGTCGCTCGACCGCCGAGGACGTACAGCGAGTCCTTCGGGTTGCAGTCGAACTTCCAGAGGAGCTTCCCCTTGCCGTTCTCTCCCTTGGGATCGAACGAATAGACGTAGCCGTCGCCGCCGCCGAAGATCACCTGCTCGACCCCGTCGAAGACGCCGTACGCCGGGCTCGACCACTGACCGTGCAGGACGTTGTTGCCCGGCGTGTTGTCGGTCCACAGGACCTTGCCGGTGCTGCGGCTGACGCAGATGAAGCTCGGAGCCGCCTGAGCCGGCAGCTCGATGTGCCCTTCGTCGACGCCGTTGCCGGTGATGACGAACAGCATGTCGCCGACCGCCATGACCGAGCAGCTGCACATGTTGTGCTGCGAGACGCCGAGCTCCTTCATCATGTTGAGCTTCCAGATCACGTCCGCCTCGCGCTCGCCCACCGGCGTCTCTTCGACGAACGGCCCGTCGTTCTCGCCGTCGCGGAAGCCTTCGGTGTCCAGGCAGACCACCTCACCCCGGTTCGACACGTACCAGAGCTTTTCGCCGTCG
>CAZZBI010000117.1:8767-14136 GCA_964652385.1 uncultured Pirellulaceae bacterium
CTTCGCGCGCTCGACGATGCGCCGCGAGATCGACCAGTCGTGCACGCGCCCCGTCGGCAGCTTCTCGTTCGAGTGCTGCCACAGGAACTCTCCCGTCTCGCTGTCGAAGCAGATCAGGCAGCCGAGGTCGACCTTCGACGGATAGCGCTCGATGTAGCCCGAACCGTTGTTCGTGCCGATGTAGAGCTTCCCGTTGGCGACGACCGGATTGCCGTACGTCTCGCTGCCGACCTTGGCGCTCCAAAGCACGTTGGTCCCCGAGGCGATGTCCCATTCGGTCGGCAGACCGGTCGCTTCCGGCACGTTGTTCCGGGCGGGCGAACCACCCCAGAGCGGCCAGTCGGTCGGCTTGACGTCGAGCGTCCGGATGTAGTCGATCGCCGTCTTGGTCGGATCCTCGACCGTCGGCGGATCGTTCGCCGTCACCCGCGCGATCGAGGCGGCGGTGACGAGCGAGGTCGAGACCAGGAACAACGCGAACCAGTTTCTGAGAGTCATCGATTCGATCCGTGCAGCACGGGAAGGGAGTTCTGTCCGAGGAAGATCGCGACGCGGAGACGAGCAAGGCCGGAACGTTCGACGCTGGGCACCTCGCGCGACCGATCGCGACGGTCGGCCGACGAGATCACTCGTTCGGATAGACCGTGATGTTGTCGATGTAGAACTCGGCCGGCGACGACACGCCGTGGATACCGGGAGAGCCGTGGCGGTTGGGAGTCAGGTCCTCACCGCGAATCGTCCACTCGTCGGGTTCCGCCGAGTCGCGCGGCCAGACCTTGCCGAGCAGCACGATCCGGTCCTCCTTGACTTCGCTGCGGAACTTCATCCGGTACCAGACTCCTTCCTTCCAGGAGAAGTCCTGAGTCACGGCGAACCGCATTTCCAGTCGCGAGACCCACGAACGAAGCTGGAGCTGACCGGTGCCGAGCATCACCAGCGTGTAACGCGAATTGACGACTCCCATGTCCGGCAGCCGGTCGTCGGTCCGAGTCGCCAGGAAGTCGGTCTC
The DNA here is from genome assembly GCA_964652385.1 of uncultured Pirellulaceae bacterium. Taxonomy (GTDB): domain Bacteria; phylum Planctomycetota; class Planctomycetia; order Pirellulales; family Pirellulaceae; genus UBA11682. The sequence continues at coordinate 9,777 of CAZZBI010000117.1, forward strand.
GACCGTGTAGTCGTGCAGATCGTCGGGCCCGAACCAGCTCTGGCTGCGCGTCCCCTTGGGGATCGTGCTGACCTTCACCAGACACGGTTCCCCTTCATGGACGATCGGGCGATGGCGAGCGGCCATGCCGACCCAGCTCGGCGGAAGCACGCCGTCGGTGAACTCGTATCGCCACGGCAGCGGCGGAACGACTCGCAGCTTCGCCTCCCCCGTCGCGTTGCCGGCGGTCGCGGTGATCGTCAGCACCTTGTCCGCGGCACCGGCACCGATCGTCAGCTTGCCGTCCGCGAAGCTGCCGGGGCCGTCGACCGCGAGCTTCGCCTCGGCGTCGAGCTCGACCGGATAGCCGTCCGCATCGAACGCCTCGACCTCGAACGCCACGGTCTCTCCGGGAGCCGCCATCTCGCGACCGGGCGAGACGCGCAGCTGAGTCGCGGGGCCGACCGTACGCTCGGCGGCGACCGGAGCGGCGGCGGTCGACGGATAGCTTCCCGCCGTCTCGCCGATGCAGTAGATGCCGCCGATCGTCGGCAGATAGATCCGACCGTCGGCGATGATCGGCGACCCGAGGATCTCCTCGTTGCTCAGCCGCGTCTGGTGGACGATCTCGACTCCCGTCTCGGTCGGCTTGAGGATATAGAAACGTCCCGTCGCCTCGCCCAGATAGATCTTCCCGTCACCGTAGACCGGGCTGCCGAACATGATCCGGCCCAGTCGCTGGCGAGCGACTTCCTTGCCGCTGTCGGCATCGATCACGAGCATCGTCGCTCCGTCGTCGACCGCGTAGATCCGGCCGTCCAGATAGAGAGGCGCCGATCGCCCGATCGTCTCCCCCGGCATCTTCCAGAGCAGGTCCGCATCGGTGATCTCGCCGCGAGCCTTGGCGCCGTCGATCGCGAAGAACGCACCGAGGATCGTCGTATCGGCGCTGTTCTTCTCGGAGTGGCCGCAGAAGACCCGATCGCCGACGATCAACGGCGTCTGGTTCAGGCCGCGCACCGACACCTCGTACTTCCAGATCACCGCTCCGGTCCGAGGCTGCAGAGCGTAGACCGACCCGTCGCTGGCTCCCAGCACCATCGCGTCCTGGTTGCCGAAGCGAGTGAAGATCGGCGTGCTGTAGGTCGTGTCCTCGGGACGGGGACGAGTGCTCATCAGCCAGACGATCTCGCCGGTCTGCTTGTCCATCGCGAAGATGCGGTGCGCCGGGAGCGAATCGCCGCCGAAGCCGGTCGAAACGCCGCTGACGTAGATCAGGTTCTCGAACAGGACCGGGAAGTTCGTTCGGCCGCCGTAGGTCGAGAGGAGCCCGAACTGCTCGCTCATCGAACGCTGCCAGAGCACCTCGCCGGTCGCTCCGTCCAGACACTGGAACAGGCAGCCGAGCCCCAGGACATAGATCTTTCCGGTCTCGGGATCGGCGATGACGCTCGACCATCCGATCCGTTCCGCCGGAGCGTCAGACAGATAGATGTTGTTGAATGCTTCCCAGATCGTCTCGCCCGTCGCGGCGTCCAGGCAGACGACCTTTTCCCCTTCGCGAGTCGATTCGGGGTTGGCGCGACAGACGCTGTAGAGACGTCCGTTCATGACGACCGGCGTCGAGCGGGTCCCGAGATCGTCTCGCTTCCAGACGAGATTCTCTCCCTTGGGCGACCACGACTCGGGCAGGCCGACCGCGTCCGAGATTCCGTTGGAGTGCGGTCCGCGCCAGAAGGTCCAGTCGCCGTCGCCGGCGCCATGGACGTTCGAACCGAAACCGAGGATCGCCGCGATCACCAAGGCGATCGTCGGGCGTGCATGCGGCGTGCTCATCGTACTCCTCGCTGCTGCGACTCGGAGAGGAAAGCGACGGGCGCGGACCGATGCCTCCGGACGCCCCCGGCACTTCGGAACGCCCGACATCATACCGGAAACCGAAGCGTTTCGGCACCCTGCCCCTGCGGCTGCTCGGCGGGAGTCCGAAGTGAGGGGGCGGTCGGCGACGTCGACGGCGAAGTCGCTCGACCGGCCGCCGCGCGGCGAGCAGCATGCAGCGGCCGCACGGGCGACGAACGACGCGCGCCGCTCGCTGCAGAACCGCGAGCCGACTGCGCTGGCGGACCTGACGCGCTCTCGCTATGCTGGCCCCCTGCGATGTCGTTCTCGATCGACAGCGCAGGGACAGCGAGCCGCTCCGGTTCGCGTTCCCGATCCGGTCTCGAGAGCAGATGGGAAGGGTCCTTCGATGGGCTTGCGTCCTCGAACGAAGCGGAAGAAGCAGCTCAAGGCTCGTCGCTGCGTGAAGTGCGGCGGTCAGCTGAACAACCAGCGGACGCGCTGCAAGCGCTGTTCGGGCGTCAATTCGCTGCTCCGGACCTGATCGCCTGGGCCGAGTCGGCGACCGTTCGGCCGCGGAAGACCCCTCTGCACGGCCGCTCCGCTTGCCCCTCGTCCCCCCCTGCGATTGCCGACTTTCTCGAAGCCGATCGGGATTCCCGTCCCGAGTCCTCTTCGGCGAGGCCGACCGCGGCGTCCGATGACCCTCGTCCGCCGCTGCGCAAGCCTCGATCCCGTCGTCGCCGAATCCGAAGGCCGGCCTGAACGGGCGCGAACCCAGGAGGGGTGATCGCGTCCGTTGCTCGAGGCCTGACGTACGTTTCCCCGTTTCCGACCCGGTCGTCGATTTCGGCGACCGGAGCTGCGGGGGAGCGTCCCGCATCCCATCGTTCCGTCTCAAGGAAGAGCACGGAGTCGAAGGACCGTTCCATGAGTCGCGAAGTCGAACTGCGCCGCAACCTGACCGCCTGCGTGGCGGACGGGGGTGCCTTCAGCGTGATGGTCGGCATCGGCGAGACGTACGTTCCCGCCTTCGTGCTGGCCCTGGGAATGGGGCATGTCGCGGCCGGCCTGGTCGCGACCTTGCCGGTGCTGGCCGGAGGGCTGCTCCAACTGCTCGCCCCGCGCATCCTGGCGCGACTCTCCTCGCCGCGGACCTGGGTCGTCGGAGCCGCGGTCGTCCAGGGGCTGTCGCTCGTCCCGCTGGTCGTCGTCGCCCTGCGAGGTCAGGGAGCGGCGTGGGAAGTCTTCCTGCCGGTGACGATCTACTGGGCCTTCGGCTTGGCCGGCGGTCCGGCGTGGAATCAGTGGGTCGAGAAGCTCTTTCCTCGTTCGATTCGCCCGAACTTCTTCGCTCGCCGCAGCCGCCTGAACCAGTTCACGCTGCTGGCCGGCCTGGTCGCCGGCGGGCTGACCCTCAGGCAGTATCAGGGGACCGATTCGATTCTCGCCGCCTTCGCGGCGCTGTTCGCCGTCGCCGTCGTCTGTCGACTCGTCTCGGCCGGCTTTCTGGCGATGCAGAGCGCGACGCCGACCGCCGAACTGCGGATGGAATCCGAGCCGACCGGCGTCGGGCGCTGGAGCCCCGAGGTGAAACGGCTCGTCGGGTACCTGCTCGCCGTCCAGGTCGGCGTCTATATCGCCGGTCCGTACTTCACGCCGTACATGCTCTCGGGGCTGGAGCTGAACTACGGAACCTACATGTTCCTGCTCTGCTGCGGGTTCGGCGGCAAGATCCTGGCGTTCCCGCTCGCCGGACGATTGGCCAAGCGGTTCGGACCGCACCGCCTGCTGAAGATCGGCGGCGCCGCGATCGTGCCGATCAGCGGCTGCTGGTTCTTCGGTGACTCGTGGTGGTACCTCGCCGGCATTCAGGTCCTGTCGGGGATCACCTGGGCCTGTTTCGAGCTGGGGATGTTCCTGATGTTCCTCGAGGCGATTCCCCAGCGTCAGCGCGTCGGCGTGCTCACCTGGTACAACCTGGGAAACGCCGCCGCGATGGGGCTCGGTTCGCTGATCGGCGCGGTGATCCTGCAGTCGCTGGGGGCGACCAACCAGGCGTTCGTCACCGTCTTTCTGGTCAGCTCGCTCGCCCGAGCCGCGGCGCTGCTGCTGGTGCCGGGACGAACGTCGATCCGCTGGCAGGAATGGAGCGGGCTCGTCATCCGGACCCTCTCGGTCCGCCCCGGAGCGGCGAGTGTCGATCGCCCGATCGTCGCTTCGCTCGTCCCGGTCCGCACCGTCGGACCGAGTTCGCCGAACGATCGGTCGTCGGGCCTCGACGATCCCGCGCGCCGCGATGATCGCTCGGAACGGACCGGACCGCCCCTCGGCGAGACGAGCGAGCGGTCGGCGACGATCGAAGCGAAGCTCTCGGCCTGATCGGAACGTTCGGCGTTTCGTCCGGCACGTCGCGGTGCCGACCGGTTCGCTCGCCTACTTCGGCTTGCGAGCGACCGGCGGGGCGATCGAGAGCAGATCGACCGACTTGCGTGCGGTTCCGGGACCGCAGCCGCGACAAGCGCCGCACGCTCCCTCGGTC
>CAZZBI010000118.1:0-13840 GCA_964652385.1 uncultured Pirellulaceae bacterium
TGACGATTCGGATCCTGACCGCCGGAGGGACCATCGACAAGGTCTACTTCGATGCCCTCAGCGAGTACTCGGTCGGCAATCCGCAGATCGTCGGCATTCTGGCTTCGGCGGCGGTCGAAGTTCCGACGGCGGTCGAGACGCTCTTCCGCAAGGACAGTCTGGAACTGACCGACGACGATCGGTCCACGATCGTCGCTCGCGTTCAGGCGCTGGCCGAGACGCGGATCCTGATCACGCACGGCACCGACACGATGACTCGAACGGCCGAAGCGCTGCGCGAGGTGAGCGGCAAGACGATCGTGCTCGTCGGATCGCTCTCGCCGGCGTGCCTGAAGGAGACCGACGCCGAGTTCAACGTCGGCTTCGCCTTTGCCGCCGTCCAGTTGTTGCCGCCGGGCGTCTGGATCGCGATGAACGGACGCGTCTTTTCCGCCGGTCAGGTGCGCAAGAATCGGGACGCGAATCGGTTCGAGGCGCTGGATTGAGCCTGGAACCGACCCGCGTCCCCGTCGGGACCCGAGGAGCCGTTGGGCGCCCCTCGCAAAGGTCCGCGACCGATCGAACGCACGCTCATCACTCCCTGCCGGCCTTCAGCAGCCAGTAGGTCGCCGGGATCACGAACAGGGTGAAGATCGTCGAGGCGATCAGCCCGAAGATCAGCGACCAACCGAGTCCCGAGAAGATCGGATCGAGAGTGATCGGCAGGCTCGACAACAGCGCCGCGCCGGCCGTCAGCAGGATCGGCCTCAGGCGCACGACGCGACTCTCGAGAATCGCGTCGAACAGCGGGCGCCCCTTGTTGACCGCCAGCTCCATGAAGTCGACCAGAATGATCGCGTCGCGAGTCACGATCCCCGCCAACGCGATCATGCCGATCATCGCCGTCGCCGTGAAGAAGACCGGATCGGCATAGCCTCCGACCGTCGTTCCCGAGATCTGATTGAGCAACCAGAAGCCCGGCATCACGCCGAGCACGGTCAGCGGGATCGCGAGCATCACGATGATCGGCAGGACGAACGAGCCGGTCTGCGCCACGAGAATCACGTAGATCATGATCATCGCGGCACCGAAGGCCAGGCCGAGATCGCGGAAGACGTCGAGCGTGATCTTCCATTCCCCTTCGCCCGAGAACGTCACCTCGGTCCCGAGCGGCATCGACCAGGGAACACCGCCGCCCGGCTGCAGATACGTCCGCTCGGCGACCGGGCGCGGCGTGGCGTTCGGATCGGCGATTGCGGTCCCGTCCGGCTGCTGATCGGCCAGGATGTCGACGACGCATTCGGCCGGCGGACGTCCGACGCACTCCGCCATCACATAGGCGATGCGCTGCAGGTTCTTGTGATGGATCGGCTGTCCGGTCCGAGTCGGCTGCCACGTTCCGAGCTCCGACAGCGTCACGGTGCGACCTGTCCGACCGATCACCTGCAGCCGCGACAGGTCGCGCGGATCGGTGCGAGCGGTGCGCGGCAGTCGCACGAGCACGCGGAGCGGCTGGCGCTCGTGCGGCTCTCGGAGCACGACCGAGTCGTCGCCGTCGACCGCCGTCCGAATCGTCTCGGCGATCTCGGCGACGCTGACGCCGGCCAACGCCGCCTTTTCCTGATCGGTGACGAACAGCCAGCGTTCGACCGGCTTCTCGGCGACTTCATCCACCTCGACCACGCCCGGTTCGGCGCGGAACCGATCGGCGACCTGACCGGCCGCCTGAAGCAGCTGATCGTAGGTCATGTCGGGTCGTCCCCGCACCTCGGCGACCAGCGACGCGAGCACCGGAGGTCCGGGAGGGAGTTCGACGATCCGCACCAGCGCCTCGTGCCGCGCTCCGATCTCTTCGAGCCGATCGCGCAGACGAAGTGCCAGTCCGTGACTCTGTTGCTTCCGTTGCCGCTTGCCGACGAAGTTGACGCGAATCTCGGCCTGATACGGCAATTGCCGCAGCGCGTAATGCCGGACGAGGCCGTTGAAGTCGATCGGTCCGCCGACGCCGACGTAGCTCGTGAAGTCGGTCACCTCCGGTTCGGCCGCGATCGCCGCTTCGAGATCGCGCACCGCCGCGTCGGTCCGTTCCAGCGAGGCGTCCTCGGGCAGGTCGATGACCAGCAGCCATTCGTTCTTGTTGTCGAACGGAAGCATCTTGAGCGGAACGCTGCGCGTCGCCGCCAGACCGGCCGCCGCGACCGTCAGACCGAAGATCAGCAGCAGAAAGGCGATCGCCGACAGGCGGTTCTTCAGCAGGACCGCCATCATCGGCTTGAAGATCACGTACAGCAGCGACTTCTTCACCACTTCGGGATCGTAGAACTCGTGTGCTCCGTGTCCGGCCGGAGCCGCGTGGCCCGTCGCGTGAACTTCCCCGGAATCGCTCGACGGCGCGTCGGCAGACCCCGACCTGGTCGGCGCGTGACGCGGATCGGGACGGAGCAGATGGTACGAGAGCCATGGCGTGATCGTGAACGCGACGAGCATCGACATCAGCATCGAGATCGGGACGTTCAGCGCCATCGGCGACATGTACGGCCCCATCATCCCGGTGATGAAGAACATCGGCAGGAAGCTGACGATCACCGCGAGCGTCGCGCTGATCAGCGGCGGTCGGATCTCGGAAACCGCATCGAGCACCAGCCGGCGCGTCCGCTTCCCCTTTTCCGCGAAGTGTCGGGCGATGTTCTCGACGTCGACGATCGGATCGTCGACCAGCAGGCCGAGCGACAGGATCAGCGCGAACAGGGTCACGCGATTGATCGTGTAGCCGGCGAGCAAGTTGACGGCGAGCGTCAATCCGAAGACGACCGGTACCGCGATCGCCACGATCACCGCCTCGCGCCAGCCGAGTCCCAGCGTCAGCAGCAGCACGACGATCACGATCGCGACACCGAGCGCCTCGATCAGTTCGTCGACCTTCTCGTCCGCCACCATTCCGCTGTTGCGCGTGACGATCATCTGCACGTCGTCCGGCAGGACCTCGGACCGCAGCTGTTCCGCCACTTCGAGCACCTTGGCCGAAACGGTGACGGCGTTCGAGCCCTTCTGCTTGGCGATCGTCAGCGTCACCGCCGGCGTGACGCTCGAGTCGCTCGACGGAGTCGACTCGGTGCCGTCGCCGTGCGCGGTCGACGCCGCGCTCGCTTCGCTCGACTCGGTCGGCGCATGCCCGTCGCCGTGAGAACCATCATGCGATTCGCCGAGCACGCTCCCCGAGGCTCCGGGATGCGTACCGAAACCGCGTGCCGGGCCCCAGCCGTGTCGAACATACGAGGCGATCTCTTCCGGTCCGTCACTGATCGTCGCCACGTCGCGCAGAAAGACCGGTCGGTCGTCGAAGACGCCGACCACCAGGTCGCCGATCGCGTGCGGATCGATCGTTCCGGTCCCGGCCGCAAACGTCATCCGCCGATCGTCGCGCGTCGCGTCACCGGCCGGCAGGACGACGTTCGAGGCGCGAAGCGCGCCGGTCACCGCCGTCGGCGACAGGGAGTGCGCCGCGAGTCGATCCGCGTCGAGCGCGACCGACACCACGCGCGACTCGCCGCCGATCACCGCGGCGCGAGAGACCTGCGGGACGATCGACAACCGTTCCACCAACTCCTCGCCCAAGCGGCGCAGTTCGTGACCGTCGCCGTCGGGACGAGTCAGCGTCAGCGTGACGACCGGTACGTCGTCGATCTCGACCGGTTTCATCACCCAGCCGGCCACTCCCGGCGGAATCGCGTCGGCATTTTCCTGCAGACGCTTGAACAGCTTGACCAGCGACCGCTCGCGATCCTGGCCGACGTAGAAGCGGACGGTGATCACCGCCGAGTCGTCCTGCGTCGTGCTGTAGACGTACTCGACTCCGTCGATCTGATAGAGGATCCGTTCGAGCGGCGTCGTGACGAGACGCTCGACCTCTTCGGCATCATGCCCGGGAAAGCTGACGTAGACGTCGGCCAGCGGGACGACGATCTGCGGATCCTCTTCGCGAGGCGTTCCGAGGAGCGCCGCAGCGCCGACCGCCACCGAGACGAGAATCAGGACGATCGACAGGTTCGACGAAAGGAAGACCTTGACCAGTCGCGAGATCGGATCGCTCGGGCCGGTCGACAGGTCATCCTCGGGAGGAACTTCTCGAGACATCGGGTTCGCGTTCACCGGTCACCTCCTGCGTCCTGAGCGACGATCACCTTGTCTCCCGGCTCGAGCCCCGCGAGCACCTCGACCAGCCCCCCCGGAACCCCTGGGGCCGGCGAAGCTTCGTCGAGCGATCGCCCCAGGCGCACCATCCGGCGGACCGCATGCCCTTCGGTCGCCACGTCGACCATCGTCAACTGACCGACGCGGCGAACCGCCGCCTGCGGAATCACCGTCAGCTGCTCGCTGTCGAGCGGCAGGATCAGACGGCCGAAGATGCCGCTGTAGATGCCGGGGGGACAGGGTCCGACCACCTTGACCGAAAACGATCGGCTGCCGGTCGATGCTTCGGGAACCACTTCGCTGATCGTCGCGTCGCATTCGTGATCGAGGCTGTCGAGTCGAGCGGCGACCTGCTGACCGACCGCCAAACGGGACGCCAGCGACTCGCGGACGCTCGCCACCAACTGCATTCGAGTCGGATCGTAGATCGAGACGATCACCTGGCCGGGAGTCACCGTGTCTCCCACATCGACTCGCTTGTCGATCACGATGCCGTCGAACGGCGCCCGGATCGTCGCGTAGTCGAGAATGATCTTCCCCTCTTCGATCGCCTGAAGGTTGCGGGAGAAGTCGGCTTGAGCCGAGCTGAACTCCGCTTGAGCCGCGTCGAGATCGGCTTGCGGAATCGAGCCGCTCGAACGGAGCGACTGAGCTCGCTGCAGATCCGCGGCGGCTCGATCCAGGCGCGCCTGAGCGGCATCGCGCGACGATTCGGCCTGTCGCAGTCGCGCGATGAGGTCCGAGTCGTCGAGCCGCACGAGGATGTCGTTCTCCTTGACGCGTTGTCCGGCGGTCAGATTCACCTCGAGCACGCGCGCCAGGAGCTTCGAGGCGACGCTCGTCTCGCGGATCGGCTGCACCGAACCGACTGCCGTCTCGAACCTCGGCCGTTCGATCCGTCGCACCTCGACCTCGATCGCCCCCTCGGGAATCGGTCGCCCCTCGGCGCCGCGCCGATCGCCGACCTTCACGTGAAAGAAGCCGGCCAACGCGATCAGCAGCCACGTGACTCCGGCGATTCCCGCCGCCGCGACGGTCCAGCGAATCACCGTTCCGGCGACGCGACCGAGATCGAATCGCTTCGCGTTCTGGCTGGTGCGAGCATTCATGTTCTATTCCTTTCCCTGACGGAAACCGTTCCGAACGTCGATTTCGGCCTCGTTAACCTCGCCGTTAAGCGACCTTAACGCCGCGGTTAATGGACGGCTTAGCGAGGCGATGCGGCCGACCGAGTCGAGCGAGGCGATTCGCGGGTTTCGACGATCTTTGCTCGACGATCCGTGCGTTCGGCATGCGGATCGATCGCACGCCGCGTGCCGAAGCGCGCAACGTTCTCGAACCGAGCGCTCATCCACCGTTCGCAAGACGAGCGATCCGGTCTGCCGGCTGGTCACGACGGTTCGATCGATCGCGACTCCAGCCGAACGACATCGAGCCGCTCAGCCGTCGAAGCGTCGTCACGCCGCACCTTCCGAGGGGCGATCCTTCACGCCGAGGACGACGTTCGCACCGATGTCGCCTGGCCTATACCCCGTCGCTCAATCGCGATCGATCAGACGCGCGATTCGGCCCTCGCTGCCGACCCCGATACCGATCGAGCCGTCGGGAGCGAACGCGAACGCGTGATAGCCGAGCTCCGACAGCGGCTCCCAGTTCTTCCCGCCGTCGTGCGAGCGATCGGTACCGGACGGGCCGGTCGCGATCAGCTCGATCCGCTCCCCGCTGCGGCGCACGGCGACGGCGCTCCGGTAGCCGCCGAGCCCTCGCTCGGGGACCAGCCAGTGCTCCCCGCCGTCGTCGGTCCACGCCGCCGTCCCCTCGGTTCGATCAGGCGCGCGATAGTCGCCCCCGACCACGACTGCGCGCCGCTCGTCGATCCGCACGAGCGAGAAGATTCCCGACGATTCGCCCCCCGGAATCGGCACCGGTTCGGTCCGCCAAGTCGTCTCGTCACGCCCCCGGCGAAGCAGACGGCAGGTCGAATCCGAGGATTCGGGAGAGGGACCGCCGAGCCCCAGACGAATCGTGCCCTCCTCGTCCAGAGCGACGATCGATCCGCTGGCGGCGTAGGCGTGTTCGCCGCTTCCCGCCGGAGGCTTCCGCTCGGCTTCCCAGCGACGCCAGGTTCGGCCCGCGTCGGTCGTCTCGAGAATTTCGAATCGCCCATCGATCGGATCGGCCAACGCGATTCCCCGACCGCTCGCGTCGAAAGCGAACGCATCGAGGAACGCTTCGGGATCGGGATGCCGGAATCGCTCGCTCCAGGTCGCTCCCCCGTCGTCGGTCAGCAGAATGACGGGCGGAGCCCCGGCGGCGAGGATCACCGCCCGCTCCGCATCGAACGCCTGGATGTCGCGAAAATCGGTCCGATCATGACCGGCGATCGGACGTCGCTCCCAACTTCGACCGCCGTCGAGCGAGCGAAGCACCGTCCCCTCGGCACCGCTCGCCCAGACGATGCGCGAGTCGACGACCGACACGCCGCGCAGACTCGCCGTCACGCCGCTCTCGACCGGCTGCAACGTCTCCGCCGCAACGCGTCCGCCCGAACTTGCCTCCGGCATCAGCCCGATCGAGACGAACACCGCGATGACGAGCGCTGCGATGCCGAAACTGATGCGTCGCCGATGGATCGGCATGATCGTCGCCCTGCCGCTCGGCATCGGCCGACCGGCCGTTCGGTTCGTTCTGCGAGCGCCGACCGCCATTCGATTTCGTCGCATCGTCGAAGCGTCCTTCTCGCCGAGGATCGATCACGCGTGTCGCCGGCCGACCGTGACTGGAGGCGGCTCAACCTAACGGCATCGGTTGGTACCGAACAAGTCGCTCGGACCTTACAGCGCGAATCATCGCCGAGAAGCGGGCGAAGCGTCTCTGCGGACCTTTCTCCTCCGGCGACGGCGCATTAGGATGGCGATCCCGCCTTCGATCGCTCGCCATCGTCTCGCAGCGAGACTCCCGCCATGAGCGTCCTCCGTTCTTTTGCGACCGTTTCCCCCTGCGCCGGATCGACCGTCGATCGACGTCTCGGGTCGCTGCCGATCCGCTTGCTGCTGTTCGGGCTTCTGACGACGCTGTCGCTCGGCGCCAAGGGGATCGGATCGCTGGCGGCTCAGGAAGCGATCCCCCACGAATCGCCAGTTGCTGCCGCGATCGATCCGGCAGCGCTCGAGCGATTCGAACGCGAGGTCCGACCGGTCTTCGCCGCCAAGTGTGCCGAATGCCACACGACCGGTTCGGCCGAAGGGGGACTGGCCCTCGACCATCGCCAGGCGTTGCTCGACGGAGGAGACAACGGTCCGGCGATCGATCTCGAACATCCGGAGGCGAGTCTGCTGCTGGCGGCGATCCGCCGCGACGGTGACTTGGCGATGCCCCCCGACGCACCGCTGCGAGCCGCCGAGGTCGATGCGATCGCCGCCTGGATCGCCGAGGGCGCACCGTGGCCGACCGAGTCGACTCACGCGCCGGTCCGAAGCGGCTTCGCGATCACCGAGGCGGATCGGAACCACTGGGCGTTCCGTCGGGTCGAGGATCCGCCGGTCCCGTCGCCGAGCGACACGGCGCTGATCGTCAACGATATCGATCGCTTCGTCCAGGCAAAGCTCGCCGAACGCGGTCTGTATCCGGCGCCGCGAGCCGATCGAAGGACCTTGCTCCGCCGACTGCACTTCGACCTCGTCGGTCTTCCGCCGACTCCGGCCGACGTCGATGCGTTCGTCGCCGATCCGCGCGACGATGACACGATCCTGGCCGAGGTGATCGATCGTCTGCTCGCTTCGCCTGCCTATGCCGAGCGGTGGGGGCGTCACTGGCTGGACGTGGCGCGCTATGCCGACACCAAGGATGGCGTGCTGATGTTCGGCGACGATCGAGTTCGCCCCTATGCCTATACCTATCGCGACTACGTCATCCGGGCCTTTGCCGAAGATCTGCCGTACGACCGGTTCGTCATCGACCAACTCGCAGCCGATCTGGTCGAACCGGCACAGGAGCCGTGGCATTTGGGCGCGCTCGGTCTGCTGACCCTCGGACGGATGTACGACAACAACGTGCATGACGTCATCGACGATCAGATCGACGTCGTCTCGCGAGGCTTCCTCGGACTGACGCTTGCTTGCACCCGGTGTCACGACCACAAGTCGGAACCGCTCTCGACCGCCGACTACTACGCCCTCTACGGCGTCTTTGCGAACTGCGAAGTCCCGCTCGAACTGCCGCGAACCGATACGGCGGAACTCTCCGCCGAGACGCTGGAGTTCGAACGTCAGGCGGCCGAGAAGCGTCAGGCGATCGAGACCTTCCTGAGCGAACAGTTCGAACTCCTTTCGCGCACCGCTCGCGAACGGACCCCCGACTATCTGGTCAAGGCAGCAACCACTCCGCCCGACCCGATCGAGACGGCGATCTTCTTCCTGTCGCTTTCGCCGGACGATCTTCGTCCGCCGATCATGGGGCGGTGGCGGCAACTGATCGCTGACCGCTCCTCCCTCGACGACCCGGTCTTCGGCCTCTGGGTCGAGCTGATGTCCGACGTCGACGCGACGAGCGCGACCGAGCTGTCCGATCCGGCCGAGGCACGAGGAGCGCTGCTCGAACGCCTTGCGGCGACGATCGAACGGCGGAACGGAGCGCTCGGCACGGAACCGGGACACACCAATCCACTCCTGGTCAGCTCGTTCCGAGCGTGGCTCGCATCCCCACCGAGCACGATCGATCGCGCCGAGATCGCGCGCCGATTCGGTCAGCTGCTGGTCGAGGTCGATGCCCAATCGCGAACCGAAGGGTTCGTCCCTCCTGACGACGAACGCGCGGCACTCGAGCAGCTGCTCGCTCTTCTCTCGGGGCCCGATGCCCCGGCCTATTTCCCGCGCAGTCGGACGTCGAAGTTCATGTCGCGAGCCGAAGTCGATCGATTCGGCGGCATGCTGACCGAACTCGATCGCTTCGCGACTCAGAATCCTCAGGCAGCCCCACGGGCGATGGTGGTCCGGGATCGTGAAGCAATCGTCGAGCCGAAGATCTTCGTTCGCGGCAACCCGTCGAATCCCGGAGCGGCGGTCGAACGAAGGTTTCCGACACTTCTGGGAGGGGACGCGTCGAAGCGATTCGTGCAGGGGAGCGGTCGGCTGGAACTGGCGCGAGCGATCGTCGATCCGTCCAACCCGCTCGCCGATCGCGTCTGGGTCAATCGAGTCTGGATGCATCACTTCGGCGAGGCATTGGTGACGTCGCCGAGCGACTTCGGAACGCGAACCGAACGGCCGGTGCACGCCGAGCTGCTCGACCACCTGGTCTCGGCGTTTCGGCGCGACGGCCGTTCGCTCAAGGCGCTTCATCGCCGCATCCTGATGTCCCACACCTGGCGTCAGGACTCGACCGGCGATACCCGCTCGGTCGAACTCGCCGCGACGATCGATCCTGATCTGAGTCTGCTGTGGAAGAGTCGGCGTCGTCGATCGGATTTCGAAACGATGCGGGACGCGACGTTGGCGATCGCCGGACGATTGGAGATGCGCAGCGGCGGTCGCCCGGTCGATCTGGTCGCCGATCCGTCAGCACCGGTCCGCACGCTCTACGGACTGGTCGATCGTCAGAATCTGCCGGGAATGTTTCGAGCCTTCGACTTCGCGTCTCCCGACGTGTCGGTCGAGCGCCGTCCGCGAACGATGGTCGCTCAACAGGCGCTCTTCGCGCTCAACAGTCCGTTCATGATCGGCCAGGCTCAGGCGCTGGCGGCGCGCAGCGCATCCCTGACGGACGACGCCGCTCGCGTTCGCGAACTCGTTCGCGCGGTCTGGCTGCGCGAACCGACCGCATCCGAGACGACTCGGATGCTCGACTATCTGGCTCGGCCTGCCGATGCGGGAACGACGCTCGCGCCGCTCGAGCGCCTGGCGCTCGCGCTGCTGGCGAGCAACGAATGGATGTACGTCGACTGATCGTCGGTCCGCTCGGCCGCATGACGGCCGGTCGAAGCCCCTCGTCGAACCGCATCGGGCCGCGACGAACGCGTCCGAGCGAATCACCGGAGAGACTGCGATGTCTGCGTTTCGTGAATCGCGCCGCTCGATCGGGTCGGGCATCGCTCGTCCGGCGCTCGTCGCTCCGACGCGGCGCGACTGGCTGTCGTCGACCGCCTTCGGTCTCGGCGCGATCGGTCTGGCGTCGGTCCTTCCCGTCAGCGACCGCGCGGCCCACGGTGACGACTCGGGCGTCTCGGCCGATGCCGCATCGCCGCTGGCGCCGAAGTCCCCTCATTTTCCGGCTCGCATTCGGCACGTCATTCATGTCTATCTGAACGGCGGGCCGTCGCAGGTCGACCTGTTCGATCCCAAACCCGAACTGGCTCGCTTGGACGGCCAGCCGCTCCCGGCCGGCAACCTGTCGACCGAGCGAGCGACCGGCGCGGCGATGGGGGGCCGGTTTCCGTTCCGCAAGTTCGGCGAGAGCGGGCTCGAGTTCGCCGACGTGTTGTCGGGACTGGGACGTCACGCCGACGATCTCTGCGTCATCCGCTCGATGCACGCGAACACGCCGAATCACGAACAGTCGATGCGGCTGATGAACTGCGGCCACGAGCGACTGTCGCGGCCGAGCATGGGAGCCTGGATGACGTACGGGCTCGGCACCGAAAACCTCAATCTGCCGGGATTCGTCGTGATGTGTCCGGGACTGCCGGTCGCCGACGTGTCGAACTGGCGCAGTGCGTTCCTTCCCGGCATCTACCAGGGGACGCACCTGGATACCCGCAAGACGACGGTCGCCGAGCTGATCGAGAACGTGCGTAACGAACGGTTCGCCGTGGACGACCAGCGGCGGATGCTCGATCTGGTGCAGAGTTTCAATCGCGAACATCAGGCGGTTCGGCGCGACGAACCGGAGCTCGAAGCGCGCATTCAAGCGTTCGAGCTCGCCTATCGGATGCAGATCGAAGCGAGCGACGCATTCGACGTCACTCGGGAATCGGCCGAGGTGCGCGAGCGTTACGGCGACACCGTGCACGGTCGGCAGCTGCTCACCGCGCGCCGACTGATCGAACGCGGTGTCCGTGTCGTGCAGTGCTACCACGGCGACGTTCAGCCCTGGGACAGTCACAACAATCTGGCCGACGAGCATCGGCGTCTGGCCGGCGAGATCGATCGGCCGCTCGATGCGCTGCTGACCGATCTGAAGCAGATGGGGCTGTTCGACGAGACGCTGGTGCTGATCGGAGGGGAGTTCGGACGGACGCCGTCGGTCGAACTGGTCAACGGCAATCCCGGCGGCGGTCGCGACCACAACCATTGGGGATTCAGCGTCGTACTGGCCGGCGGAGGGATCCGCGGCGGCACCGCCTACGGTGCGACCGACGACTTCGGCTATCGGGCGGTCGAGAATCCGGTCCACATTCACGATCTTCACGCGACGATCCTGCACCTGATGGGACTCGATCATACGCGGTTGACCTTTCGCCACGCCGGACGGGACTATCGCCTGACCGATCTCGCCGGGAATGTCGTCCGTGAGATCCTGGCCTGAGTCTTCGGATGATTCGGTGCACTTCGTCGGCCGTAGCTGCGCGACGATCGAACCGCCGTGGTTTCGGCCGACCGTTCGGAAGCTGCGACGCGGCTCGCGAGCGACCTCGGCGCCCGCTATTCTGGCCACCGGATTCCGCAACCGGCGCAACGTAGCGTCGCGACCGGATCGCTCGCCAAGCCCGATCGCGGTGGAGACGTTCGATGAAGGCGCGCTCGAGGTCCTTTCGCCTGGCTCGGCACGTCGTCGGCGCCGTGCTGCTGCTGATCGCGCCGTCGATCGCGCCCTCCATCGCGATGGCGAGCGACCCTCTGCCGATTTCGCTCGACGCGGTCCTTCCGGCTCGCGATTCGCTCGAAATCGGCACCGAATCGAATGACGATGCGCGGCGCTGCCTGGAAGGGCTCGCATGGGAACCGGTCCCGTTCGACGTCTCGTTCGAAGCGGCCGATCCGGGCGAAGGGGATCTGGTCGTCCGATTCCCGTCCGCCGCTCCGATCGGTAACGCGACGAACGACCTGGTCGCCATGGAATGGTACGTGGCGCGGGATCACGACGGCGTTCCGAAACGGGCTCCGGCGCTCGTGGTGGTGCACGAGTCGGGGCGTGCGATGGAGGTCGGTCGGCTGATCGCCAAGGGGATGGCGGGCCTCGGCGTACATGCGCTGATGGTGCAGCTCCCGGGTTACGGGCGCCGCCGAGCCGATCCGCCGATCGAAGAGGCGGAGCTTTTCCGTTCGCTCCGGCAGGCGATCGCCGACGTCCGCCGGGCTCGCGACGCGGTCGCCGTCCTGCCGACGATCGACGACTCGCGCATCGCTCTTCAGGGAACGAGTCTCGGCGGTTTCGTCTGTGCGACGGTCGCCGGAGTCGATCGCGGATTCCGGCAGCACTACATCCTGCTTGCCGGCGGCAATCTTCATGAGGTGATCGAGCGCGGGGCCAAGGATGCAGCCGGCCTTCGCCGCAAGCTCGAAGCAGCCGGGATCGTCGGCCCGAAACTGCGCGAACTGACGGCGACGGTCGAGCCGCTGCGGATCGCCCATCGGATCGACGCCCAGTCGACATGGCTCTACACCGGTCGCTTCGACGACGTCGTCCCTCCCGAGAACTCGCGCGCCTTGGCTGCCGCGGCGAGACTGCCGCGCGGTCACCACATCGTCATGCTGGCCGATCATTACTCCGGCATTCTTCAGCTGCCGATCGTGCTCGGCGAGATGCGGGAGCGACTGACGGGTGAGGCGATCGAGACAGCTGCCGAGCGAATCGATCCTGACGGGATCCGCGGCACGCTCGTTCTGGTCGGCGGCGGTCCGTTGCCCCACGAGGTCAAGGAGCGATTCGTCCGCGCCGCCGGCGGCGATGAAGCGCGGCTGGTGATCGTGCCGAGTGCCTCGGAAGATGCCGACCGAGTCGCCGAGCGCGGCGACGCCGATGCCTGGTCCCCTTGGCTCTTGCCTTGGAACGATCTCGGGGCGGCTGCGGTCGAGATCCTGCCGATCGGTCGCGCGGAGCCGAACGAATCGGAACGTGCGATGCTAGGCCGGGCGACCGGCCTTTGGTTCGACGGCGGCGACCAATCGCGTCTGGCCGCGAGAATCGTCGGCACGGCCTGGGAAGCTGAGATCGCGGCGCTGCTGGAACGGGGCGGAGCGATCGGGGGAACGAGCGCCGGAGCGGCGATCCAATCGCGCGTCATGATCGCCTCGGGGACCGAGCAGCCCGAGATCGCGGTCGGCCTCGATCTGCTGACCGGTGCGATCGTCGACCAGCACTTTTCCGAGCGCCATCGGCTGGAGCGATCGCGTCGCGCCATCGCTTCGCATCCCGATCGTTTCGGTCTGGGAATCGACGAAGGGACCGCCGTGATCGTCCGCGGGCGTTCGCTGGGAGTGATCGGATCGGGAGGGGCAACGGTGCTGTTGGCCGGGACCGCGAATCGTCCCGCCGTCGAACGGCGGCTGGTCGACGGCGAAGGGGTCGATCTGACCTCGTTGCGGCGTGCGGCAGCGAACCGCGGTGGAGACGACTTTCCGTTCGTCGAGCTCGGGCCCCCGCGCGTCCGTTCCGGCACGCTGGTGATCGTCGGCGGAGGGGCGTTGCCGGGCGAGATCGTCCGGGAGTTCGTGGCCGCTGCCGGCGGAACCGA
>CAZZBI010000119.1:0-899 GCA_964652385.1 uncultured Pirellulaceae bacterium
ATCCGTTCGCAACGTCAACGGTGTTCGAGCGAACCCGACCTCGGGCACGGAGTGCCCGGGGCCACGTAGTGCGACCGCCCCCGGTCGCACCGAATGGAATGGGAGGGCGCGGAGGACCCCTGCGCTTGGCGCTTCGGGCTGGGGAGGGCGCGGGACCGCTCAGCGCTGGCGGCCGATCCAGTCGAGCCACTCGGTGCGAGCCGCTTCGGTCGAGCGGCCGGTGAGTGCGGCGGGACCGTCGACGAAGGCGGTCGAGCCGTCGCGGCGCATCGCGCCCAGCGCCTCGACGAACTTCGCGCGTCGCGCCTCGTCCGCCGTCAGCCACTCGACCAGGAACATCGCCTCGGCGTAGTCGTCCAGTCCGATCGGCTTGCCCGACAACAGCTCGGACCACGCCGCCGGTTCGGCGAGAACCGCCGTCGCCGCTCGACGACGATCCTCGTCCTGCGCGAGCAATCGCGATTGGAAATGAGACGCCAGTCCTTCGTGGAGCCACTCGTTCCGGTTCGACAGTCCCAGACGCCGCTCCAGCAGCGCATGACAGGTCTCGTGCACGTAGATCGGCCGGACCGGACCGAATTCGTCGCTCCGGACGCAACAGGCGATCCCGAACGCGGTGTAGCCCTCGGTCCGCGGCGGCGCGACGGTCGCCTGCAGCGCCTGTCCCAGCCGCTCGAAGAACGCTCGGAACTCGGCCTCCTCGCGGAAGATCAGGAGCGGAACGGTCGGATCGGGTTCGGTCGGTGCTCCGAGTAGGGAATCGGTTTCGCGACGCAGCGCGTCGAGGCGATCGAGGATCGGTTCGACCTGCAGATCGTCGCAATCGGTGACGATCGCGAACGGCTCCCGCCGCACGACCCGGCCACCCCGCCGCCGCCCGTCGGCGCCGAGGAGTTCGC
>CAZZBI010000119.1:909-13755 GCA_964652385.1 uncultured Pirellulaceae bacterium
CGCACGACCCGGCCACGCGCGCCGAACGCGAGTTCCGACAGCGCCTCGGCCGTCAGTTCGTTCGTCGGCGTCGCTCCGGCCGAAACCAGTTCGATCCGATCGAACTCGATCGTTCCCGCGGTCCGCGCGTAGATCGCCAGCCGAGCCGCTTCGTTCCAGCGGACATGCGTCGCGTCGCTGTGCAGGAACAGCGGCATCGGCAACTCGACTGTTCGCCAGCGATCATCGGTCAGATCGACCCGCCGCCATCGCCAGGCGCGCCGCTGCCGCGAGTAGACGCGGACTTCGATCCGTTCCGGATCCTGTTCGCTCGCTTCGCTCGCGCGCAGTCGCAGACGGATCGACGAGGGTGCATCGAGTTCCGGCCAGGGGATCTCGTTGCGCATCGCGAAGATCGCTCCGGGGACGAAGTCGATCCGCGCCATCCGATCGGCGACTCCCGGTTCATTCACTCCCGCCGGAACCGGGACGCGAGCCGCCGTCGCATTCTCGCCGCCGATCATCACCCAACGATCG
This sequence comes from uncultured Pirellulaceae bacterium, assembly GCA_964652385.1. Classification (GTDB taxonomy): domain Bacteria; phylum Planctomycetota; class Planctomycetia; order Pirellulales; family Pirellulaceae; genus UBA11682. The sequence continues at coordinate 1,426 of CAZZBI010000119.1, forward strand.
CCGAGCGCGACCGAATCGAAGTCATCGAAGGTCGCGATCGTCTCGTCGGCCGACAGCAAACCGGTCGATCCGACCAATGCGACCAGCAGCATCGCCGAGGTCAGGGATCGACGGCCGAGACGACGTCGGGATCGAACGGCGAACAGCGTCATGAGCGACGATCCGAACGAAAGGAGGATGACCGCGGACACGCGAACTCTCATCATGTTAGTCGACTCGCCCGTCCGTACCTGACGGAGACCGATCGCATGCCGTTCCGATCTCGATGCTCGCCCGGTTTTCCGCAGCCCGTTCATGCGATCGCGCTCGCGTTGATCCTGGCGGCGACGGTCATCTGTCGAGCTGAGCAGGCGCCCGGAGCGACGACCGAGGAGGGGAGTTGGCGATTCGGAGTCGCGAGCGTCGACATCACACCGACCGAGGCGCTGCCGATGGCAGGCTACGGCGGGCGCGACCATGCGGCGACCGAACGGATCGCGCCGCTCTACGCCAAGGTGCTCGTGCTCGAGGATGCTTCGGGAAGCCGTGTCGTGCTGGTGACCGCCGATCTGATCGGGATCGACCGGACGCTCGGCCTGAGCCTCCGCACGAAGATCGCGGAGCGAGCCGCGACCGATCGCGAAGGGGTGGTGATCGCCTGTTCGCATACGCACACCGGTCCGGTCGTCGGTCGAAATCTGGAGGCGATGCATTACCGTCGTCTGGACGAAGAGCTGCAGCAGCGAGTCGACCGGTATGCCGAGCGGCTGGAGCGGATGATCCTCGAAGCGGCCGACCGGGCGATCGCCTCGCTCGAACCCGGTTCGCTCGCGTTCGATGTCGGCAGCGCGACGTTCGCCGTCAATCGGCGCAACAACGTCGAAGCCGAAGTCCCTCATCGCCGCACGACCGGTCGCCTCGTCGGGCCGGTCGATCATCGGGTCCCGGTCCTGGCGATCCGCGACGAACGCAGTGCGCTTCGAGCGGTCATCTTCGGCTATGCCTGTCACGCCACCGTCCTGGCGTCGAACGAATGGTCGGGGGACTGGCCCGGTTTCGCTCAGCAGGGGATCGAGGGGCGGTTCCCCGGAGCGACGGCGTTCTTTTGGGCCGGATGCGGCGCCGATCAGAATCCGCTGCCGCGTCGCGATGTCGCACTGGCGAAGCACTACGGAGAAGCGATCGCGGTGGCGGTCGAGAGCGTGCTTCGGACTCGGGCGATGCGAACGCTCGCGCCGCAGCTCGCAGGAGCCGGAGACGACATTTCGCTGACGCTCGTTCCCGAGACCGATGTCGACGGCTGGCGCTCGCGACTCGAAGCGAACGATTCGTTCGAGCGGGGGCGAGCCGCGACGATCCTGGCACGACTCGATCCGCAGGGGAACGTGCCGAGCGATTACCCGTATCCGATCGTCGTCTGGCGTCTGGGAGATCCTGCGTCGGCCGACCGAGTCGATTGGGTCTTTCTCGGCGGCGAGGTGACGATCGACTATGCGTTGCGATTGGCGCCGCCGAGCGAAGCGAGCGGGGATCGCTCGTCCGAGCCGCAGCGCTGGATCGCGGCGTACGCGAACGACGTCATGGCCTACATCCCGTCGCGACGCGTGCTGCAGGAAGGGGGCTACGAAGGGGGTGGCGCGATGACGTACTACGGCCTGCCGGGGCCGTGGCACGAATCGATCGAAGAGCGGGTCGTCGAAGCGGTCGAAAGCCGTTTGACCCGCTGACCCGACGCGAGAAGACTGGATGGGCCCGGCGTCTTCCGGACAGAGGCCGCCGCAAGTTCGTTCCTGACCGAAACGAGTCCCGTCGTCGATGCCGATCCGAATCCTCTGCCCTGAAGGTTGCCGCTTCGTGGCTCCGGTCCGACAGGCGGGGAAGCAGATCCGCTGCCCCAAGTGCAAGACCGTGCTTCGGATTCCGGCGCTCGACGAGTCGGCCGATACCGGCTCGGAGCGACTCGTCATCCTGACGGCCGAGCGAGTCGGCGATTCGGGGCCCGAGATCGAACCGGTCGGCGCGACGGCGGCCCCTCGCTCGGTCAACATCGACGTTCAGGGATCGTCCGATCGTTTCGAGTTGCCGGAGGTCACGGCCCCGCTCGCGCCGCTTGCCGAACCGGCGATCCCGGAAAGAATCGCGGACCCGGCCGAAACTGCTCCGCCGAACGAATCGCCTCGGTCGATCGCTCTGACGGCGCGCGACGAAGCGGAGCAGTCCGCGGCACCGCTCGTGCCGGCCGTCGATCCTCCGGCGGCGGCCGACGTCGCTCGAAGGGAGACCGACGAACCGTCTCGGCTGGTCCCTTCGTCGACGACCCGAACGGAGAGCGGTACGAGGTCCGATGACGGTGCGTCACCGGATCGCGAGTTGCCGATCGTCGAGCCGTTGTTCGAGCGCCCGACTCCGGTCGTCGCGTTGCCGACGATCCGTCTGGATGAGGTGCGACTGGCGGTCTTCGAAGGAAGGCGGCATCAGCAGCTGTACGAGATGACTCGCCGGTCGATCGCGCGGATCATCGCCTTTCTGATCCTGCTTCTCGGGCTGGCGAACGTTCTGATCGGCGCGTGGCAGTCGGGCTGGCTCACCAACCCCTCGACCGCCGAGCTCCGTTCTTGGGCGATCGTGCTGATTCTGGTCGGTGCACTGCACGCGGCCTATGCGGCGCTGCTGGCTCAGGTCGGCGACTGGAGTGCTCACTGGGTCGCGGCGGTCTTTCTGCTCGGCGTCGCGACCGTTTCGGCGGCGTTTGCGGTCGTGCTCGCGTTGGCTCCGGCCGAGCATCTGGTGATCCGCTGGCTCGAGCTCCCGCGCCTGTTGCAGTTCAAGGGGGCGATCTGGTCGCTCTGCATGGTCCTGATGGCCTCGTCGCTCGCCTGGTGGTGCGGCCGCGAGGCGCTGCGCTGGCGCGACACGGTGCGATGTTCGACGATCGCCGATGAGGGGACCACCCTCCCTCCCAGCCCGTAGCGCCAAGCGCAGGGGCCCTTCGCGCCCTCCCCAGCCCGCAGCGTCAGCAAGGGGTCCTCCGCGCCCTCCCCAGCCCGCAGCGCCAGGCGCAGGGGCCCGTCGCGCCCTCGCATTCCATTCGGTGCGACCGGGGTCGGTCGCACTACGTGGTCCGGGGCACTCCGTGCCCGAGGTCGGCTTCGCTCGAACACCGATGACGCTGCGAAGCGGTGCCAGCAGCGCACCGAAACCTCGGAGAGGCCGGGCCCACGACCCGCACCCTTTGCGCCCTCTCCAGCCCGTAGCGTCAGCAAGGGGCCCTTCGCGCCCTCGCATTCCATTCGGTGCGACCGGGGTCGGTCGCACTACGTGGTCCGGGGCACTCCGTGCCCGAGGTCAGGTTCGCTCGAACATCGTTGATGTTGCGAAGGGGTTGCAGCAGCGCGCCGAAACCGTGCCTCGGCCTCGGAGAGGCCGGGCCTACGACGAGCACCCTCCGTGCCCTCGCATTCCATTCGGTGCGACCGGGATCGGTCGCACTACGTGGCCCCGGGCACTCCGTGCCCGAGGTCGGCTTCGCTCGAACACCGAGGACGCTGCGAAGCGGTGCCAGCAGCGCGCCGAAACCTTGCCTCGGCCTCGGAGAGGCCGGGCCCACGACACGTCGACCTCGACGCGCGGCGTTGCGACTTCCGGCGATCGCTCTACCGAACCGGCCTTCCCCGAGTCACTTCTTCAGGTCGGCGATGTAGAAGCTGCCGTACGTGTGGACTCGGTCGAGCGGATGAAGGCGTGCCGCGAGATCGGGGTGATAGGTCAACAGCTGGTTGATCTTCACCAGCGACTCGCCCCGACGGACCTGTACCTGATCGATGAAATCGGTCCGCAGCCCGCCGCTCCGCCAGATGATCCGGCTGTTCGGAGCGGCTCGATCGACGATCGCCTGCCACTCCGCTTCGAGCAGCGGGAAGAACTTGTCGCTCAACCAATCCATGTGGTCGAGCAGGATGAACTTCGAGATCGGCAGCTCGGTCTTCTCGAGGAACGCTTGGACCGAACAGGTATGCGTCCGGACTCGATCGACCAGGCCCCCCTTGAGCCGATCGAAGCCGTCGCGAGTCAGATATTCGGGGCAGCACTCGCGGGTATAGCAGCCGTTCAGATAGACGCGCCAGAAGTAGTTGTCGCGGAGCGGCAGCTTCGTGAAGACCGCTTCGACACAGTCGCGCACGAACTTGACCACACCCCCTTCATACGTCAGCTCGATCTGCTTCCGCTGCGCCTTGGGAACGCCGAGCATGCTGAGCGTCGTGTCGCGATTCATCGCGAACTTGACCAATCCGGTCCAGAACTTGTCGCGCAGCTCGGCTTCATAGATCCGCAGCTGCGCGTCGACCGACGGAGCGTCGAGCAGGCGGTCGATCGCCGGCCGGACCTTGATCACCTTCTCGACGTAGATCCGCATCAGACGCGCGAACGCGCCGCTCGTGCCGCGATAGTAGAAGGTCTTCCGCGGGTTGTCGAAGAAGCGGATCTTCCGATCCCAGAAGGCGCGCGACCAATCGCACAGGTCCTGCCGCAGCTTCGTCTCGTAGACCTTCCGGACTCCGGGCAGGCGACCGTCGCCGAAGAGCTTGAAGAACTGGTCGTAGTCCAGACGCCGGATGCCGGCGATCTTCAGCTGCAGCAGCGCGTTCTGACGCGGGTTCATGTCGACCGCGCTGACCGACGACGGCTCGCACAACGCATAGTCCAGAGCGTTGCAGCCGGCGCTGGTGATCACCATCACGTGGTCGTCGGCGCCGAACTGCAGCGCCTCGCGATCCAGCCGCGGATCTTCCCAGCAGGTGTTGTAGACCAGGTTGTTGCGATGGACAGCGTTGAAGACGCGTCCGCTGATCCAGTCGGTCAGGACCATCGATCCGGCTCGTGTTCGAAGGTGGGAGTCCGAAGCGTCCCGTCGCATGGGGCGCCGAGAGTCGGCTCGAGAGATCGGCCCCCCTTCGCGAGGAAGATCGACCGATCGCAGCTTCGGCAGCCCGGATTCTACCGGGACCGATCTGGCCTTCCCAGGTCCCCGCCGAGCGACAGGGCGCCCGGTCGACAGGAACTCCGATTCGTCCTCACACCGACGATCTTCATGTTCCCCCCGGAAGTTCATCGAGCGTCCCGGGGCTGGCCCCTTCGAGCAGCGCCCGCAATCGCCGCACGGCACGCAGATACCGCATGCTGGCGGCCGGTTCGCTGAGACCGAGGATCTGAGCCGTCTCCTGGTTGGTCAGCTGCTCGTAGTGCCGCATCACCAGAATCTCCGAATCGGTCTCGGGGAGATCGGTGATCGACTGTTCGATCTGACGAGCCATCTCGCGTCGGGCAGCGGCGGTCGCCGGAGTGAACTGAGGGTCGGCGAGCTGCTGGACCAGATCGAGGGCCGACGCCCCGTCGCCGACGCCGACGATCGGCTGCTCCCGATCGACGCTCCGCTTCGCCGACGCCCGGTGGCGACGATGCGCGTCGATGATCCGATCCATCGCGATCTGCCGGAGCCACAGGTGAAAGCTCATCGGTGGGTCCTGCAGGTAGTCCTGCAATCGCCGACTCGCCTCGAGCATCACCTCCTGCAGCACGTCCGACACGTCGACTCGCCGCCGAACGCCATGATCCAGTCGCATGCGGATCAGCCGCCGAACCGCCTCCCGATGCCGTTCGAAGAGCTGATCGACCGCGGCGGAGCGCTCGTCGCGCGCCTGGAGGATCAGTTCCTGCGTTTCGGTCGAGTCGGGCCACATGAGTCAGGCATCCGGAGCGGTGGGAGCCGGAAATCGCCTCGCCGAGGCGATTCCCCGTGCCCAGTCTAGCAATGCCGCCGCGGACGCGTAGGGCGCGCGTCGCCTCGACCGACGCGAGGTTCGGTCCTGGAGCGAGCGCGGCCCCGGAGTGGCCGCGGCGGGCTTCCCCGCGCGCCGACCTTTATCACTCGCTCCAGACCTCGGCCAGCTTCAGACAGACCTCCCCCGCCGCGATCATCTCGTCGAGACAGGCCCATTCGAGCGGCGAGTGGAGATTGTGCTGACCGCTCGAAAGGTTCGGCGTCGGCAGTCCCTTTTCGGTCATCACCGAACCGTCGGTCCCGCCGCGAATGATCTCCTTGCGCGCGGTTCGCCCGAGACGCCGGTGCGCCTCGATCGCGTGCGCCACCGCCCGCGGCTCCTTCGCCAACCCGTCAGCCAGATTGCGGTACTGCTGTCGGATCTCGATCGCGATCGACGAGCCGGGATGGAGCGATTCGACGCGCGATCCGATTTCGCGCAGCAGATCGGCTCGCTCCGCCAGCTTCGGCGTATCGAACTCCCGGAGCAGGATCCGGATCGTCACTTCGGCGACGCCACCGTCGATCACGTAGGGATGCAGAAACCCTTCGCGCCCTTCGGTCCGCTCGGGTGAGAGTTCGATCGGCAGTTCGCTCAGAAAGGCCCCCGCGACTCGCAGCGCATTGACCATCCGCCCCTTGCCGATCGACGGATGGATGTTGACTCCGCGCACCTTGACGATCGCCAGGTCGGCCGAAAACGTCTCGACGTCGACGATGTCCGCGGCGCCTCCATCGAGCGTGTAGCAGGCGGTCGCGCCGAGTTTGGCGAAGTCGACATGCTTTACGCCGCGGCCGATCTCTTCGTCGCAGGTAAACAGGATCGTGATCGGACCGTGAGGCAACTCGGGGCGCTCGGCCAGGGTCTGAGCCAGCTCCATCAGGATCGCCACCCCTGCCTTGTCGTCCCCTCCGAGCAACGTCGTTCCGTCGGTCGTGACGATCGTCTTGCCGATGACCGTCCGCAGTTCGGGATTGTCGGCGACGCGGATCACCTTGGTCGGATCGCCGGCCAGCACCAGGTCCGAACCGTCGTAGGCGTCGATCACGTGAGGGGAAACGCCGGTTCCTGACGTTTCGGGACTGGTGTCCAGATGCGCGTTGAACGCGATCCTCGGAAGGGCATCCCCTCGATTCGATCCGATCTCGATCCAGACCAGACCATGCTCGTCCTGATGAGCCGCGTCGTACCCCATCCGCTGCGCTTCGTCGACCAGAATCCGCCCCAGTTCGAGCTGCCCCGGAGAACTCGGGTAGACGTCGGTCGAGTCGTCGGCGGTCGTCGCCGTGCGGACATAGCGAAGAAACCGTTCCAGCAGACGAGTCCGATTCACGCGACGTTCTCCCGCAGCTCCGTAGGTCCGAACGAACAGGACGGCACGCATCTTCGCATTCGCACGGTCGGATCGCCACGGTGTGGGCCCGGCCTCGCCGAGGCCGAGGCATGAGTTCGGCGCGCTGCGGCCACTGCTTCGCAGGGTGAGCGGTGGCCGAGCGAAGTCGACCTCGGGCACGGAGTGCCCGGGGCGACGTAGTGCGACCGCCCCCGGTCGCACCGAATGGAATGCGAGGGCACGGAGGGCCCCTTGCTGACGCTGCGGGCTGGAGAGGGCGCGGAGGACCCCTGCGCTTGGCGCTACGGGCTGGGAGGGCTCGGAGGGTGCGTGTCGTGGGCCCGGCCTCTCCGAGGCCGAGGCAGGGTTTCGGTGCGCTTCTGGTACCGCTTCGCAGCGTCATTGGTGTTCGAGCGAAGCCGACGTCGGGCACGGAGTGCCCGTGGCCACGTAGTGCGACCGGCCCTGGTCGCAGTGAATGGAATGCGCGGGCGCGGAGGACCCCTGCGCTTGGCGCTACGGGCTGGGAGGGCTCGGAGGGTGCGAGTCGTGGGCCCGGCCTCTCCGAGGCCGAGGCAAGGTTTCGGTGCGCTGGTGGTACCGCCTCGCAGCGTCATCGGTGTTCGAGCGAAGCCGACGTCGGGCACGGAGTGCCCGGGGCGACGTAGTGCGACCGACCCCGGTCGCAGTGAATGGCATGAGAGGGCGCGGAGGACCCCTGCGCTTGGCGCTACGGGCTGGAGAGGGCGCGGAGTCCCCTTGCTGACGCTGCGAGCCTGGCTTGGCGCTAGGGGGCGGGAGGGGCCGGAGTCGGCGGGGCGGGGCGCGGGGGGAGGATCACCGCGAGCTTGGCGGCTTCCTGATCGAGCGACTCGACGAACTCGTCGAGCGGCTTGTCGGCGACCGCTCGCATCGTCTCCAACTCGTCCGACAGCAGGAAGCCGACTCGGCCGATGTCGGTCCAGCGCCACTGGCCGTCGACTTCCTTGGCGAACAGCTGCAGATCGCCTCCCGGCTGTCCGTCGATGTTCAGCGAGAGCAGCACCCAGAAGCTATCGGCGTCCTGTCGATCGACTTCGGTCTTGAGGATCTCGACTCCCGCCAACCGCTCCTTGAATGCCGCCGAATCGAAGATCGCGGCGAGCTTCGCGGGCAACGCGGCTTCGACCTTCGCTCGCCCCTCGTCCTCCAGCAGACTCCACGTCTCGCCGAACGACTTCTTGCGGAGCGATTCGAGATCCCATTCGTCGGCGACCGGGATCGGCGTTCCGTCTCGCAACGCCGCGAAGAACGTCGCGGCTCGTTCCGAGAGCATCGCCCGAGTCGCATCGGCGTCGGCGACCGGGGCGCTCCCCGAGCCGCCGGTCTTGGTCGGCGTCGACTCGGACCCGCAGCCGCTCGCGACCAGCGCGACGATCGGCAACGACAGCAGCCCCAGCGAGCGGCGGAATCTCATGCGATCGACTCCCGGTAAGCGGATCGGCGATTCGCGGCGCGACGTCGTCGGACGCGGCGCCGGCGACCGCAGTCTCATTCGGCCAGTCCTTCGCCGCGGAACATGGTCGGCTTGGAACCGAACCGATCCTGCAGCGCCTCGACTTCCATCTCCCGCTCGCGGAGCGCTTCCATCGCGGTCACCGCCGCTTCGGCGGCCGGCAGCGTCGTGATGCACGGGACTCCCTGCTGCACCGCCGCGGCGCGGATCCGACCTTCGTCGGTGCGGGCTCCCTTGCCGCTGGGCGTGTTGATGACCAGCGCCACTTCGCCGTTCTTCAGGTGGTCGATCAGGTTGGGATGTCCTTCGGCGAGCTTGCGGACGCGGCGGACCGGAACGCCGACGCTCTCCAGCCGCTCGGCGGTCCCTTGCGTCGCGATCAGATCGAAGCCGAGCGCGACGAGCCGTCGGCAGAGCACCTCGATCTTGTCCTTGTGGCGGCTCGACACGCTCACGAAGATCGTCCCCGACGTCGGGAAATCGACTCCCGCCGCCAGCTGACTCTTGGCGAACGCGATCGAGAACCGCTCCGAGACTCCCATCACCTCGCCGGTCGAACGCATCTCGGGACCGAGGGCGATATCGACTCCGGCGAACTTCCGGAACGGGAAGACGCTCTCTTTGATCGACACGTGCGCCGGGATCGGCTCGCCGCGGATGCCGAGATCCGGCAACTTGGCTCCGGCCATCACCTTGGCGGCGATCTTCGCGATCGGGACTCCGGTCGCCTTGGCGACGAACGGCACGGTCCGACTGGCGCGAGGGTTGACCTCGAGGACGTAGACCTTGTGCTTTCCTTCCTCGCGCTTGACCGCGAACTGGACGTTCATCAGGCCGATGACGTTCAGACTCTTGGCCATCGCGACGGTCGCCGCGCGGATCTCGTCGACGACCGGTCCGGGAAGGCTGTAGGGAGGGATGGCACAGGCCGAGTCGCCCGAGTGGACGCCCGCTTCCTCGATGTGCTCCATGATCCCCGCGATGATCACGTTCTCGCCGTCGCCGATGCAGTCGACGTCGACTTCGGTCGCGTCCTCGAGGAAGCGGTCGATCAGGACCGGCTGTCCCTGAGCGACCACGAACGCTTCGGTGACGAACCGATCGAACTGGGCCCAGTCGTAGCAGATCTCCATGGCGCGGCCGCCGAGCACGAAGCTCGGCCGGACCAGAGCGGGGAAGCCGACCTGTTCCGCGACGCGACGCGCCTGGTCCATCGTTCGCGCGATGCCGTTGGCCGGCTGCTCCAGCCCCAGGCGTTCGAGGAGCGCCTTGAACTTCTCGCGATCCTCCGCCGCCTCGATCGTGTCGACGCTCGTCCCGATGATCGGGACTCCCGCGTTGGCCAGGGCGCGAGCCAAGTTGAGGGGGGTCTGGCCGCCGAACTGCACGATGACGCCGTCCGGCTTCATCCGATCGCAGATGTTCAGCACGTCTTCGGTCGTGAGCGGCTCGAAGAACAGATGGTCGCTGGTGTCGTAGTCGGTACTGACCGTTTCGGGATTCGAGTTGACCATGATCGACTCGATCCCCATCTCGCGGAGCGCGAAGCTCGCGTGACAGCAGCAGTAGTCGAACTCGATTCCCTGGCCGATCCGGTTCGGACCGCCGCCGAGGATCATGATCCGCTTCTTCGACGGATCGTGCTCAGGCAGCTCGTCCTCCTGCTCGTAAGTCGAGTAATAGTACGGCGTGAACGCTTCGAACTCCGCCGCGCACGTATCGACCGACTTGTAGACCGACAGGATTCCCATCCGCTTGCGCAGCTCGCGGATCTCGATGTCGGTCGTGTCCCACAAATGCGCCAGTTGGCGATCCGAGTATCCCGCCTGCTTGGCTCGCAGCAGCAGTTCGTGCGAGACGTTCGCGACGCTGCCGCAGGCGCGCAGTTCCTTCTCGATCTCGACCAGGCCGCGCAGGTGCTCCAGGAACCAGGGATCGATGTACGAGAGGGAGTGGATTTCGTCGATCGACATCCCGGACAGCAGCGCGTAGCGCAGGTACCAGATCCGCTGGTCGTTCGGCTTGCTGAGCTTGGCACGGATCTCGTCGTCGGACGGCTGATGCGTCGTGCCCCACAGGTCCTTCATGTCGCAGCCGAAGCCGAAGCTGCCGACCTCCAGACCGCGGAGCGCCTTCTGCAGCGACTCCTTGAAGGTCCGACCGATCGCCATCGTCTCGCCGACGCTCTTCATCTGAGTCGTCAGGGTCGGGTCGGCATCCTGGAACTTCTCGAAGGCGAATCGCGGAACCTTGGTGACGACATAGTCGATCGTCGGTTCGAAGCAGGCGAGGGTCTTGCGGGTGATGTCGTTCGCCAGTTCCCACAGTCGATAACCGACGGCGAGCTTCGCCGCGATCTTGGCGATCGGGAACCCGGTCGCCTTCGACGCCAAGGCGCTCGAACGGCTGACGCGCGGGTTCATCTCGATCACGATCATGTCGCCGTTCTTCGGGTCGATCGCGAACTGGATGTTCGACCCGCCCGTTTCGACGCCGATCTCGCGGATGACGGCCAGGCTGGCGTCCCGCATCCGCTGATATTCCTTGTCCGAGAGGGTCTGAGCCGGAGCGACGGTGATCGAGTCGCCGGTGTGGACTCCCATCGGATCGAAGTTCTCGATCGAGCAGATGATCACGACATTGTCGTCCATGTCGCGCATCACCTCCATCTCGTATTCCTTCCAGCCGATGATCGACTTCTCGATCAGGACTTCCGAGATGGGGGAGAGATCGAGGCCGCGGCGGACGAGGGTATCGAACTCGTCGCGGTTGTAGGCGATCGACGACCCGGAGCCGCCGAGCGTGAAGCTCGGTCGGACGACCGCCGGCAGGCCGACCAGATCGAGCACCCGCCGCGCCTCGTCGATCGTATGGACCGTCTCGCCCGTGCAGACCTTCAGGCCGATCTTCTCCATCGCCTGCTTGAACTGCTCCCGCTCCTCCGCCTTGGCGATCACCTTGGCGTCGGCGCCGATCATCTCGACGCCGTACTTCTCGAGCACGCCGTGCTTGTGCAGGTCCATCGCGACGTTCAGACCGGTCTGACCGCCGAGCGTCGGCAGGAGCGCATCGGGCCGTTCGCGCGCGATCACCTTTTCGACCATCCGCCAATCCAACGGCTCGATGTAGGTCCGCTCGGCAGTCGCCGGATCGGTCATGATCGTCGCCGGATTCGAGTTCACGAGGACCACCTCGTAACCCTCTTCGCGCAGCGCCTTGCACGCCTGGGTCCCGGAGTAGTCGAACTCGCAGGCCTGTCCGATCACGATGGGGCCCGACCCGATCAGCAGGATCTTCTTGATGTCGTCGCGGCGTGGCACGGTGTCGTCGTCTTTCGATTGGCGAAAAAGGGACATACCCGACGGCGGTCGGGGAGGGGACCGGACAGGCCCCATCGAGCGGCTGTCCGGAGCGGCGGTGCGGTGCGGCGGCGACCGGATCTTCGAGACGAGAAGGGAGCCCCCCTCACCCCCGTTCCTCCGCTCGATCCCGGGCACCGGGTAAAATCCCCTCAAGTTGAACGGCACCGCTCCGATCCCGCAAGGTCCTGACGGGTCGGTCGAGGGAGAGGAACTTGCTTGCGATTCGGCCCGGTTCCGAGACGAGCGATTCGGGAGCGGGATTCATCGAATGGGCCGATCCCGGCGCAGCGCTTCGAGGTTGTGAAATTTTTCGGAGGCCGGCGGATTGACCGGGGCGTTCCG
>CAZZBI010000120.1:0-7288 GCA_964652385.1 uncultured Pirellulaceae bacterium
CTGCCGACGACACCGCTGGTGTAGATCTCGGTGGTCGCCGTATCATTAAAAAAGACCTGAGTCGGATCGTGTTCCGGATGCAGGACAAGGCGTTCTACGAGCGGGCGATCGCCCAGCTGTCGCGACGACATCTGTTCGAGCCGACGCTCTGGTCGTACGCGATCCGTCACGACGATACGGCGACGATCCGCGAGTACCTGAACTTCCGCGACGACTTTCTGGCGACGGTCGGGCCCTGGTTCGACGGCGAGTTGCTGTCGATCGATCCCGAGCATCGCCGCCGCTACGAGCACCTGGATTACCGCCCGCTGGTGAACGCTCGAACGCACCGCTTGGGACCGCAGCGCCGGATCCTGAACGATCGGCTGAACGAGCAGTATCACCGCCTGATGGAGATCCTGTCGCTCCAGCCGCGGCCGAACGACGAGGATCGTCTGGCCGTCACCTATTACTTGCTGCTGCAGGATCGGTTCGACGAGGCGCTCGCGACGTTCGAGTCGGTCGATCGGACCAAGGTCGGCACGCCGCTGCAGTACGACCTGTTCGACGCCTGGCTCGATCTGATCCGCGAGAACCCGACTCGGGCTCGCGAGATCGCCGGCAAGTATCTCGAGTATCCGGTCGATCGTTGGCGAAACGCCTTCGCCGCGATCGCCGCACAGTGCGACGAGATCGCCGGGGCCGGTGTGGCGGTGGTCGACGACGACGATCGGACGCAGCAGCAGACCGCCGCCGCCGATCGGACGCCGAGCTTCGACTTCAGCGTCGCCGATCGAAAGATCGACCTGAGCTGGAGGAACCTCGAGTCGGTGACGATCCGCTTCTACCGGATGGACGTCGAACTCCTCTTCTCGCGCAATCCGTTCGTGCAGGCCGAGGCGGGACGCTTCTCGCACATCCGGCCGAACGAGACGCTGGAGGTGACGCTGCCGGCGGGCGAGACGAAGCGGACGATCGAGCTCCCCGAGTCGCTGCGGACGGCGAACGTGCTGGTCGAGGTGACCGGAGGAAGCGAGTCGCGAGCGCAGGCCTACTACGCTCACGCGCTCGACGTGCAGCTGCAGGACGAGTTCGGACAGCTGCAGGTCCGACACGCGACCGATCGCAAGCCGCTCTCCCGAACCTACGTCAAGGTCTACGCTCGGATGAACGACGGGAGCATCCGCTTCTACAAGGACGGCTACACCGATCTGCGAGGGCGGTTCGATTACGCGTCGCTGAGCACCGATGCTCTCGACTCGGTCGAGCGGTTCTCGATTCTGGTGCTGCACGACGAGCACGGGGCGCTGGTCCGCGAGACGTCTCCGCCGAAACGCTGAGTCACCGAAAGGCCGAGTCGCCGAAGGGCCGAGTCGCTCTGACCGGACGACTCGGTCGGTGACGCCAAGGGGGTGTGTCCGCAAGGAGACAACCCCTTTTTCGTGCGCGGGGCGTTCACGCTGACGGACCGTAGGCGTGTCGCCGGTCGACGAGTATCCGCGGCCGCGGCGCTCGTGCCTCGACTCGAACGTCGCGAACGACCGGCGCGATCGGCAACCTCTCGCGAGCCCGAAAACCTTGCCATCTCGTGGGGGCGAGGTTTGACCCGGCTTCTGCCCCTCGACTAGCCTGCAGTCGACCGGGACTCGATCCCGAATCCGTTCCGCGCCGGCCGGTCGCTCCCACGACGATCCGCTCGACTCGGAACGCTTCGATGACGGAGGCACGATCGATGCGGATCTGGCGACGACTGGCGATCCCCGCGGCATGTCTGGTTCCGATCTCGGCGGCCGGTTCGGTCGCCGCGAAGGACCCCTTCCTGATCATCGGCGGCGGCGGCGGGCCGACCGGCAATCAGATCTCGCTCGAGAAGAACGTCTCGCTCTTCGGCAACTACCTGGACGAGACGTTCGGCGACGGTGCCGAGCGGGTCTGCTTCTTCGCCGACGGAGACGACTCGTTCCGCGACCTGCAGTTCATCGACGATTCGGAGTTCCCGGCGATCAACGAGCGGTTGGCGTCGATCTTCGGCCAGGCGGGGAACCTTCGCTATCGCTATCGCAGCAGCGAGGTCTCCGGGGTTCGCGGCGCCGCGACTCGCGAGAATGTTCAGGGTTGGTTCGAGACCGAGGGGCGAGGGCTGACCGCCGGCGATCGCCTGTTCGTCTACGTCACGGCGCACGGGAGCAAGGGGGACCGCCGCTCGCCCACCAACACCAAGCTCAATCTCTGGAACAACCAGTCGGTCGACGTCCGCGAGTTCCATCGCTGGCTCACCGCGATCGATCCTCAGGTCCCGGTCGTCGTCGTGATGGTGCAGTGCTACTCGGGCGGCTTCGCCGACATGATCTACGCCGATTCGGAAGAGAAGCCGTTGCCGATCGAGCGCCCCTGGTGCGGGTTCTACGCCACCGTTCCCGATCGCCCTGCCGCCGGCTGCACTCCCGACACGCGTGAAGAGGATTACCACGAGTACTCGACGTACTTCTTCGAAGCGCTGCGAGGTCGGAGTCGACTGGGCGAGCCGGTCGAGCGTCCCGACTTCGACGGCGACGGACAGACCTCGCTCGCCGAGGCGCACGCCTACGTGCTGCTCGAATCCAAGACGATCGATATCTCGATCACCACGTCGGATCAGTATCTGCGCAAGCTCGAGTTCGAGCTCCCCGACGGAGACGAGCGGAACGGCAAGTCGACGCCGATCGACGAGCTTCGGGCTCAGGCCACCCCCGCGCAGCTGGCGGTGCTCGACGGACTGATCGAGCGTCTGGGAATCGACTCGGCCGATCCTTGGCACGGGGCCGAAGTGCTGGCCGATCGGATGAAGGACGAGAAGAAGGAGTTCGACGGCCGCCGCCAGAAGCTGCAGCAGGAGCTGTCGGGGATCGCCAATCGGATGAAGCGGCAGGTGCTGCATCACTGGCCCGAGCTTGCGAATCCGTGGAGTCCGTTCGCGCAGCGGCTGATCGTCGACGAAGGGGAAGCGATCTGCGGCATGATCGAATCGCACGAATCGATCGGGCGCTACGACGAACTCCGAGCCGAACAGGCTCAGGTCGGCCAGGAAGCGACCGACCGCGATCGACGGTGGGTCAAGTGTCAGCGTCTGATCCGCCTGCTCGAGACCCTCGCCCTGCAGTGCGATCTGGAATCGTTCGGCTTGCTGGACGAGCGAGAGACCTTCGCGCGACTGGAAGGACTCGAGCAGGTCGTCTACGCGCCGGGCGAGTGACCGGACGTTCGTCGCCGACCGAACGTGCCTATTGAGTTAGGCCGTGCCCTTTCCGTTAGAGCGGGCCCGCGTCGGGGCAACCTCGCTTCAGGAAGCTGTCGACGGATCGGGGCGGCGGACGATAGCCGAGAGTTGCTTGAACCGATCGGTCCCGGCGGCGCCGCACCACTCGAACAAGACCGCCTCGACCGTCGTCATCGTCGCGCCGCAGCGGTCCATCCGGTCGAGCGCGATGCGGTGATCGAGTTCGCGGCGCGACGAGAGCGCGTCGACCGGGACCTGGACGTCGTAGCCGGCGGCGATCAGGTCGAGGGCCGTCTGCTGCACGCAGACATGAGTCTCGATGCCGCAGACGACGATCTGCAGCCGTCCGCGCCGCGCCAGCTCGGCCGACAAGCCCGTCGCGCCGCAGCCACTGAACGCCAGCTTCTCGAACGGCGTTCCGAGCTTGGCCGCGATCGCCGGAACGGTCCCTCCGAGGCCGCGCGGATACTGCTCGGTCCCGACGATCGACACGTCGAACAAGGCGGCTCCGTCGAGCAGCCGTTCGATCCGGTCGAGCAGCAGTCCGGCATTGCGCATCGCCGGCAGCAGCTTCTCCTGCAGGTCGATCACCAGCAGCAGACTCGACTCGGCCGACAGCAGCCACGGAGAACGGAACGGGTCGGCATCGGGCGTTCCGGGATCGGCCATGCGAACGGCTCCGGCGAGCGGATCTGACGACGGAAGGGGAGGGGAGCGAGCGGCAGCGGCACCGGGGGGGCGCCAGCCGATCGGAAGCTCCTACAATAGCCGGTCGAGTCGTCGTGAGCAGCGGGCTGCCGCTCGCCTCGCTCGACCGATCCGCCGATCCGTCTCGATCGCCGGACACCGCGAGGTTCGGGGAGTCTTTCGACATGCGTCTGAGAGCGACGACGATCCTGACGGTTCGACATCAGGGGAAGGTCGCGCTCGGCGGCGACGGCCAGGTGACGCTCGGCACGACGGTCCTCAAGGCCGATGCGGTGAAGCTTCGCAAGCTGGCCGAGGGGCGAGTCCTGTGCGGCTTCGCCGGCGCCTCGGCCGACGCCTTCTCGCTCCTCGAACGGTTCGACGAAAAGCTGCGCGACCATCCCGGCAATCTCCCTCGCGCCGCGACCGAACTGGCGAAGCAGTGGCGGACCGATCGGATCCTGCGCCGCCTGGAAGCGCTCCTGATCGCCGTCGATGCGGAGCACTCGCTGCTGATCGGCGGGACCGGAGACGTGATCCAGCCGTCGGACGGGATCCTGGGAATCGGGTCGGGAGGGAGTCATGCGGTCGCTGCGGCTCGGGCTCTCGTCGCCCATTCGCAGCTGCCGGCCGATAGGATCGTGCGCGAGGCGCTGACGCTCGCCGGCGAGATCGACATCTACACCAACACGCGGATCGTGGTGGAGGAACTGACGTGTCGGACCTGAACGTCGACTTGGCCGCGAACGCTCCGGACAGGACTCCGCGTCAGATCGTCCAGCTGCTCGATCGGGATATCGTCGGCCAGGACGAAGCGAAGCGAGCGGTCGCGATCGCGGTCCGCAATCGCTGGCGGCGGCAACGACTGTCGGACGAACTGCGTCGCGACGTGACGCCGAAGAACATCCTGATGATCGGCCCGACCGGCGTCGGCAAGACCGAGATCGCTCGGCGCCTGGCGCGACTGACCGGCGCGCCGTTCATCAAGGTCGAGGCGACGAAATATACCGAGGTCGGCTACTACGGTCGCGACGTCGAAAGCATGGTCCGCGAGCTGGTCGAGGCGGCGATCGTGCTGGTCCGCGACGAAGAGCGAAAACGGCGCGAACCGGAAGCGCGGCAACGGGTCGAGACGCGAATTCTCGACCTGCTCTGCCCGCGCCCCAAGTCGTCGTTCGGTCTCGGAGCGGCTCGCTCGATCGACGAGACGACCGACGACCCGGCGGTCGAACGGACGCGCGAGAAGTTCGCCGAGATGCTGGCGGCGGGCGAACTGGACGAGCGGCGCGTCGAACTGACGATCGAGTCGAAGGCCAAGCCGATGGTGCTCGGCGGAGCCGGCGTCGAACATCTGGACGTCGACCTGCAGGGGATGCTCGAGAAGCTGATGCCCAAGTCGACTCGTCGACGCGAGGTGACGGTGGCCGATGCCCGACGGATCCTGTTCGACCAGGAGTTCGAGGCGCTGCTGGACATCGAGGCGCTGCACGCTCAGGCGATCGAGCTGAGCGAGAACCAGGGGATCATCTTCCTGGACGAGATCGACAAGATCGTCGCATCGGACGGCAAGGGAGCCGACGTGTCGCGTCAGGGAGTGCAGCGCGATCTGCTGCCGTTGGTCGAGGGAACGACCGTCCAGACTCGGTACGGCGCCGTTCGCACCGACCACGTCCTGTTCATCGCCGCCGGCGCGTTTCATCGGGCTCAGCCGTCCGACCTGATGCCCGAACTCCAAGGACGATTCCCGATCCGCGTCGAACTGCAGGAACTGACGCGAGACGACTTCGCCAGGATCCTGCGCGAGCCGCAGCACAGTCTGATTCGACAGTACCAGGCGTTGCTGGCGACCGAAGGGATCGAGCTGACGTTTCGCGACGACGCGATCGAACGACTGGCCGACTACGCTCATCGCGTCAACCAGTCGACGCAGAACATCGGCGCCCGACGTCTGTCGACGATCCTCGAACGTCTGCTCGAGGAACTCAGCTTCGACGCGTCGGATCGCCCCGCCGGTCCGGTCGAGATCGATGCGGACGAAGTCGCTCGGCGTCTCGATTCGATCGCCGCCGACGACGACCTCAGCCGCTACATCCTGTAAACGTTCGCGATTCGTTCGCGGCCGATCCCCTGAGTGCGGCGACGACCGCCGAGCGAACGATGGTCGTTTCCGTGCACGCCCTTGTTGCGAGACTCGCCGACGATGCCGCTCGAATCCAAATATGCGGTCCGACTGGGGATCATCGCGGGGGGAGTCGCGATCGGTTTGGTGCTCCGTCAGCTTGCGCCGCCGCAAACCGACGTGACGACCGACGAGTCGCGAAGCGGAGGGGCTCGCCCCGCGTCGGCCGCCGCGGAACCGCCACCGGAAACGTCGAACGAGTCGGGCGAAACGAACGAGTCGGGCGAAGCGGAGGCGAATGCGGAATCCTCCGCTTCGGCCGACTCGCGCTGACCGGAGTCGGCCATCACGTTCGTCGCCGCGAAGCGGTGGCTGGTCGGAGGGGATCGATTCCGAGCGGTCGAGCAATCAGCTCGTCCGAACTCGCTGCCGCTCAGGCCGCATCCATCACCGCGACGACGACGGCGAAGATGACATAGGCGATCATGCCGGCGAGTGCCAGACCGCTGATCGACGTGCCGATGATGCCGCAGATGTAGCCCCCCTGCGTCTCGCTCCGACCGGTCGGTCCGTATTCTCCCGATCGATAGCGTTTCATCTCGCCGTGCCCCATCAGGGCCGACGTGAGACCGACCGCCAAGGCGATCAGGTTCATCACGCCCGATAGCGGCATGCAGCAGCAGAGCAGGCTGCCGAGCACCGACATCACGAGACTCAGAATGCCGAGCGCCAGGATCAGTCCGGCATTCTTCGAGCCCGGAGCCGCGCCAACCGCTCCCATCCCCCCGTAACCGGCCATCGTCGGCATCGGCGGTGCGTAGGGGGAGGAGGCATAGGGGGAGGCAGGACGAGGAGCTTGGGCGAAGGGGTTGGTCGAGCCGGGGAGCGGCTTTGCCTGGGGAATCGAACCGAAAGGATCATTCGGCGCCGGGGCGGAAGCCGGCGCGAACGAGCCGAACGGGGATTCTTTCGCCGGGGCGGACGAGGACAGGCCGGCGAACGGATCGTCGGCCGGTCCTGCCGGAGCGGCGGAACCGAGGGCCGACGTCGTCGACGGGATCTGCATCAGTCCGCCGCAATGCGGACACTTCCCTTGCTTGCCGGCGCTCGCATCAGGGGTCTTGAGCGTCTTGCCGCAGCTGGTGCAGGGAAAGGTGATCGGCATCGGCGATCGGCCTCGGGGTCGGCGAAAAGGGGAGGCGAACTCGTCGTCGGTTCGTCGTCAGCGCCGGAAGAGAGGTCGATTC
>CAZZBI010000120.1:7298-13722 GCA_964652385.1 uncultured Pirellulaceae bacterium
ATTCCGGACGATCGGCGGACATCAGGATGGTCGGTCGAGGCGCAGGACGCAACGCTTCCGGAGGCGACGCGGCGCGGTATTCGTCGCGGCGAGCCGAAGATTGCCCACCGCGCTGATTTTCCCGACGAGGCCCGCGAACGGGACGTTGCTCCGCCGCCCCGGCTTCGGGTAACTCGGCCAGGGTGGCGGCGATCGGACGGCTTGGCCTCGGATGGCTCGCCTCGGGGGTCGGTCCATTGACGCTTCGCGACCTCCCTTCGACAATCGGAGCCGGTCGTTTCCCCATCCCCTCGACGCCGATAGGGCGAGTCCATGTCGAAGTTGCGCGATCAGGATCCGGAGATCTGGCAGGCGATCCAGCAGGAGGCTCGTCGGCAGGAGGACGGCCTCGAGATGATCGCCAGCGAGAACTACACCAGCGTCCCGGTGATGGAAGCGGTCGGCAGCGTGCTGACCAACAAGTATGCCGAGGGATATCCCGGGAAGCGGTATTACGGCGGCTGCGAGTTCGTCGACCAGGTCGAGCGGATCGCTCAGGAGCGCGCCTGCCGGCTGTTCGGCGCCGAGTTCGCCAACGTGCAGCCGCACTCGGGGAGTCAGGCGAATCAGGCGGTCTATCTGACGCTGCTCGAACCGGGCGATACCGTGCTCGGTCTCGATCTGGCTCACGGCGGCCATCTGACGCACGGCATGCGACTGAATCTGTCGGGGAAGCTGTATCGCTTCCTCTCGTACGGTGTGACCCAGGATACGCACCGGATCGATTTCGACGCCGTCGCGCGACTGGCCAAGGAGCATCGCCCCAAGCTGATCGTCGCCGGCGCCAGTGCCTATCCGCGCGAGATCCCGCACGGGAAGTTCGCCGAGATCGCGCGCGAGGTCGGCGCGAAGCTGATGGTCGACATGGCTCACTATGCCGGCCTGGTCGCGGCCGGTCTGCACGACAATCCGGTGCCGGTCGCCGACTTCGTCACCAGCACGACTCACAAGACGCTGCGCGGCCCGCGTTCGGGGCTGGTGCTCTGCCGCGAGTCGTATGCGACCGATCTGAACCGCTCGGTCTTCCCGGGGCTCCAAGGGGGACCGCTGATGCATGTCGTGGCGGGGAAGGGGGTCTGCTTCGGCGAGGCGTTGAAGCCGGCGTTCCGCGCCTACGGCCAAGCGATGATCGACAATTCGCGAGCGCTTGCCGAATCGTTGGCATCGGGCGGAGTTCGGCTGATCAGCGGCGGCACCGACAACCACCTGGTGCTGACCGACGTGACGCCGCTGGGGATCGGCGGCAAGCTGGCCGAAGAGGTGCTCGATCGCTGCGGCATCACGGTCAACAAGAACATGATCCCGTACGATCAGCGGAAGCCGATGGACCCGAGCGGCATTCGCATCGGCGTTCCGGCGCTGACGACTCGCGGGATGGGGCCCGACCAGATGCGGACGATCGGCGGCTGGATCGTCGCCGCTCTCCGCGCCGCCGAGGACTCGGCCGATCTGGCGCGGATTCGCGGTGAGGTCTCGGAACTCTGCCGCAGCTATCCGGTTCCGGCGGCCGGCCTCGCTTCGGCAGTCGTCGGCTGATGGCGAGCGAGTTCGCCGCCGGAGCGACCGTGCCGGACGCTGTGCCCGAGACCATCGCGGCGCGGCTCGATAGAGTCGCGCGCCGACGTCTGGAAGCCCGCATCGCCCGCCGCTACGAGATCGGTCGGGTCGAGATCGAAGCGGCGGGGCGACAGTTCGTGATCGCGAAGGTGAAGGAGCCGGACTCGGTCTTTCACGAAGCGATGTACGACGAAGGTCGCCGGCCGGACGTTCCGCTCGCCTGGCAGCCGTACTGGGCTCAGGCCTGGGAGAGCGCGGTGGTACTCGCGGCCTGGGCGGCCGAGTCGCAGCCGGCGGGGCGACGCTGGCTGGATCTCGGCTGCGGCGTCGGCGTGGTCGGAGCGGTGACGGCGGCGTTCGGCGCCGACACCGTGCTCGGCGATATCGCTCAGCCCGGCCTGCTCTTCTCGCAACTGAACGTCTGGCCGTGGCGCAAGCGGGCTCTGGTCAGGCGGATCGATTGGCAGCGCGACCGCCTGACGCCGAAGTTCGACCGGATCGCCTGCGCCGACATCGTCTACGATCGCCGGGACTGGGACGATCTCGATCGCTTCTGGCGAGCCCACCTGAACGACGACGGCGAAGTGATCGTGGCCGAACCGAGTCGGATCACCGGGCGGGAGTTTCGCGAAGCGATCGTCGAGAAGGGCTGGAATCTGATTCCGGCCGGCGTTCGTCGGATCGGCCGTCGCGAGGTGATCATCACGCGACTCAAGCCTCGCGGCTGAGTCGGACGTCGATCAGCACATCTTCGTCGTCATACAGGAACGTCGCGCCACCGGTCGCGAACTTCGGCACGTCGGCGATCGCCGCCTGCCCCTCGGGACTGGCGAGGATCGCGTCCATCGCGGCGCGGTCGTCGGCGTAGAGCCCGACGATCAGATAGTACGGCGGCTTCTCTCCCGGGACGACCGACGTGCATTTGCCGATCGTCCACCCCTGCAGCCCCTTCATCCGTCGCGCGATCGGCAGATGCACCTCGCGGTAGTACCGATCGAACGCGTCGGGATCGGTCGGATGGCCGTACAGAACCGTCAGTCGGATCATCGTCTCGCGTCTCCTGGCGGTGGGATCGTCGGTCAACGGCAGCGAGGGGAAAGCGGCCGCTTCGTCCGGGTCGGTAGCGGTCGACCGATTGTCGCCGACCGGGCGGCGTCGTGCCTTGCGTCTTCGTCCCTCGTCCCGAGAAAATTCGCGACCTCCCGCCGGCGACCGGTTCTGGAGAGACCGCTGCCGCCCGCCGCGGTGCGCACGAAAAAAGGCCCGTCGTCTTCCGAAGAAGTCGACGGGCCTTCGAGTGCGGGCGAGAGGACTTGAACCTCCACGACCTTGCGGCCATCAGGCCCTCAACCTGACGCGTCTGCCAATTCCGCCACGCCCGCGGCAGAGGTCACACAGTCTATGCGACGCCGACGGCTCGTCAAGGGCGGTCGTCGACGGTCCGGATCGCC
This sequence comes from uncultured Pirellulaceae bacterium, assembly GCA_964652385.1. Classification (GTDB taxonomy): domain Bacteria; phylum Planctomycetota; class Planctomycetia; order Pirellulales; family Pirellulaceae; genus UBA11682. The sequence goes on from CAZZBI010000120.1 coordinate 10,346, forward strand.
CCTGAAATCCATCGGTTTCGGCTCGTTCCGCCGATCGTCCGAGCGATGTCGCTCAGCGCGATCCGACGACCAGCAGACTCATGTCGTAGCGAGGCGAGGGATCCCGATCGATCGCCATCCACTCGATCAGTCGCTCGACGATCGAATCGGCGCTGCGGAGCTGCTCGCGGCGGACTCGCCGGACCAGTTCCAGGTCGTCGAACGCGACCCCCGTCTCGGCCAACCGCATCCGGACTCCTTCGGACATCATCAGCAGCCAGTCGCCGACGGCGAGTGTCCGTTCGCGCTGGTGATAGAAGGTTCCCGGATCACCTCCCAAGGGAGGCAACTCGTCGATTAGAGGTTCGATCGAACGCTCGCCGAACAGGACCGCGCCGACGCTCCCTGCCCCGGCGATCTGCAGCTTCCGCGGCACGACATCGATCGTGGCATAGGCGAGCGAGGCGAACAGATCCCCTGCTCCGCCGGTCCAGAGCGATTCGCCGACCCGCGTCAGCAGCTGACCGGCAGACGGCAGGTACTCCGCATGCGTCTCGACGAGCGTCGCGAGCGTCGCGGCGCCGAGCCCCGATTCGATCATCGGCGCCTGGACGTCACCGACGCCGAGCGCCAGCCGACCGTCCGAGAGGACCGACCAGTGATGGAAGTCCCCTCCGATCGGTCCGGCCGAGCGGGTCCAACCGGCGACGTCGAACTCGTCGATCATCGGCGGGATCTTCAGCAGACGCGACTGCTGCCAGCTGGCCGCCTGCTCGACTTCGCGTTCGAGATTCCCCGAGCGGGCGCCGCGAGCGACCGCCGCTTCGCGCTCCAGCTCGGCCGCGATCCGCCCCGCGACGATCTCGACCAGGTTCGTCTCCTGCGAGCTGAAGTCTCGGACATGGTCGTCGAAGACCCAGAGGGTGCCGAGCGGAGTCGTCGCGCTCGAGACCGGAACGCAGACCGCCGCCGCTGCCGATTCGGGCGATTCCCATTGCGGCGTCAGGCTGGTGTCTTCGAGCACGATCGCGTGCCCCAGCAGCGCCTCGAGATCGGCGAGCGCTCCCTGCAGCTGGCGCGGCGGAGCGAGGAGCCGATCGGCGGGAAGTCCCCAGCACGATCGGAGCTTCAGGTGACGCGTCGCGTCGTCCAGCACGTACAGCGCTGCGGCTCGTGCGCCGACGCCGTCGCAAGCCGCTCGCAGACTCGCTTCCAGACGGCCGGCCAGATGCTGCGACTCGCTCGCATGCGCGACGACCGGCACGCCGGTCGCAAGCTCCGCTTCGCGCCGCCACAACGTCTCGCGCACCAGCGTCAGCTGCTCGAGCAAGCGGTTGATGCCGGCGAGCATCTCGTCGCAGCGCTGTCGATGCGCGGCCGGTTTGCCGGCGGGCCAATCGGCCGACAGATCGTCGATCGCCAACACACCTCGCGGCGGCGGCGGAGCGAGCCCCTTGGCGTCGCGGCGCGCGGCGACGCTCTCGGGCGTCTCGCGGAACGCCAGCGTCCAGCCGGTGGCCGCGGCGAAGCCGGCCATCAGTTCGGCGACGCCGACGATTTCGGCGACCGGGTCGGACAGCTCGCTCTCCGGCTCGACATGCAGACGGAGGTACGGCGGGCGAATCGATTTCACGTCGGGGACCTCGACCTCGGTCGGGAAAGGAACCCATCCCTAGACGAAGAGTGCGGCTGACCGACATCCGTGATCGGCAACTGCTCTATCGGAGTCGACCGCCTGGAGAATCAGCGACGGCTGAGGGCTTTCCGGACGCTTGGCAAGGATTTCGTTTCGCACCGATCGTTCGCCCCGCTCGAACGTCATCTCCTGCCGAGTCGTCCCTCGCTGCGACGATGCGGAAACGCGACAGCGACCTCGCAGCGGTCCGATCGGTCGAAAGGCTGCGCCGATTCGTTCGGTTCTTCGGTCCGGCGGCGTCGCGTTGTCCTCAAAGCGACCGTGCGGAATCGGGCTTCACGACGCTCGACCATCTAGAGTTCCCTCGGAAATCCTCTCTCGCCGCCCGAATCGCCGGATCCGCTGCCGTGCCATCCACCCGAATCGCTTCACCGATCGCCCGACGTCGCACTCGCGTCAGCAGCGCTCGCTCCCATGCGCGCCGCGGCTCGGCCGCCATCGAGGCGGCGGTGACGCTGCCGGTCCTGCTGCTGATCGCATTCGGAACGATCGAAACGTGCGGTGCGGTCTTCGCGAAACAATCGCTGCAGAGCGCCGCTCAGGAATGTGCTCGCGAGGCGGCATTGCCGTCGGCGACGCTCGCCAGCGTCCGCGCACGACTCGACGAGTTCTCGGCGCGGCGCGATCTGAGTTCGGTCGTGCTGACGATGACGCCGAGCGATCCGGCCGGGTTGCCCGCCGGCACCACGCTGGTCGTCTCGCTCTCGCTCCCGGCCGAAGAGGTCGGACTGATCGCGGGACAGTTCCTGTCGGGCGAGGTCGAGGCATCCTGCACCGTCGTGAAGAGCTTCTAGGAGATGGCGATGTTCGATTCGGCGGAGCGAACCCCGGAAGCGGTGTCGCCAGCGACTTGTCGAGCGCGATGGCGATCGGCACGGCGCGCCGTGCGTCGCGGAGTATCGGCGGTCGAGTTCGCGCTCGTGGCGCCGGTCGTCCTGTTTCTGGTCGTCGGGATGGTGGAGTACATCAACGCCGAGTTCATCCGCCACGGCATCGCCGAAGCGGCTTACGAAGGGGCGAGGAACGGGATCGTGCGCGGAGCGACCGAGGCCGAAGTGGTCGATGCGACGTCGCGCCGCCTGCGTCTGCTCGGCCTCGACGACTTCGACGTCACCGCCCGACTCGACGATCGGACCGTCGACGTTCAGGTCGACGTGCCGCTGGCCGGCAACTCGTTCGGCTTGAGCATGTTCATCACCGTTCCGTCGCTGCAGGCTCGTTACGTCATCGATCGCGAGCGTTCCTGAGATTCTCCTCCCCGTTCCCTTGGATAACCCTCGCGTCGTTCGCCCTCGTCCGTAGTCAGAAGTCACGCGGAGTCGCGTTCATGAACCGGTCCGATCGATGCCTCGCTTCCGAGCTCTCCTCGTCGCGTTGGCCGGCGGCCAGCAAGCCCCGACTCGAGCGCCGCGGAGGCCGGCGCGGCGGCGTGCTGATCCTGGTCGCCTTTCTGATGGTCATGCTCCTGATGTTCGGAGCGATGATCATCAACCTGTCGTACATCCAGCTCGTCGACACCGAGATGCGATCGGCGACCGACGCCGCGGCGCGAGCCGCCGCCGAGTCGCTGGCGCGAGGAGACACGGTCGAACAGGCGCGACTGGAAGCGAAGCGGATTGCGCTCGCCAACCAAGTCGCCGGAACGGGGCTGCAGCTGTCCGACGACGACATCCTGTTCGGCTTCGCCGACTCTCCCGACACC
>CAZZBI010000121.1:0-1209 GCA_964652385.1 uncultured Pirellulaceae bacterium
CGACCCAGCGCCATCTTGCCGCCGAGTCGATCGGCCGCCGGTCGCTCCGGTCGTTCTCACTGGCGACTCGGGCCGCCAAATACTCCAGTCGAGTCGCACGTTCCCAACCGTTTGACAGGAAACAGGAGGCCAAGTCGAGTCGCTGCGGGCCGAGCATCACCTGCACCAGCGCCAGCCCGAGTCGATCGGCGGCGTCGGCCAGGCAACTCGCGATCCCCGTGACCGCTTCGGCAGCGTCGTCGAGACCGCTCGCCAAACCCGGATCACCGACCAGCAGCGAATCGTCTCCGCTTCGGGTTCCCCAGATGACCGCCGACAATCGCTCGCCCGATCGGGCGCCGAGCAGCAGATGATCGTGCGGCGCCGCGGCAATCGTCTCCAGCCCCGCCTGAACCGTCTCGTTCCGATCCGGATCGTCGATCCCGCCCAGCAGCAGCCGGAGCCCGGCGAGTCGTTCTTCGGGACGGAGCTCGCCGCAGGAGTACATCGGGAGACTCCGATGCCGAAGCGCGAAGGGGAAACCGGCGGTTCGGGCCTAACCGAGCGCCTCGTCGAGCTTCTCGCGGATCTGACGTTCGATCGCGCCGCGGAACATCACGGCGGCAAGCGGCAAGGTCCCTTCCATCCGGACCCGTTCGTGATCGATCACCGCTCCCCCCGAGATCCGAAAGCCCATCGCCTTGAACGAGAACGACAGACGACCGTCCTCGTGCCAGGTTTCGACCACCTCGGTGATCTCCCCTTCGTACGACTTGCGGATCTTTTCCGAGAAACCCTGCAGCCGAGCCACGGCCGTGGGAGCATCGAGACCGTGCGGGACTTCGACCTTGAATCCGGCCACACCGGGACTCCGCGCAAGGAGGGACGAGGGACGAGCCGAACGACGATTCCGTCGACCGAATCGCCGGTCGAACTTGCGGGATTCGGCGACTCGGGGCAGCATAGCGCAAGCGAACGACGCCGACCACCAGGAAAGCCGCTCGACGATCCCCTCCCCCGCAACTCCTCTCGCAACCCCTCTCGCCACCCCACGGAGACCGACCGCTGATGCCTGCGCGCTGGCTCTTCGGAGCGGTCGGAATCGGGGGGGCCGTCATGGCGGTCGTCCTGCTGTTCGCCTGGTACGCCGCCTGGTTGCCGCACCCGGAGCGGGCGACCCGCACGCAACTGCTCCGCTGGGTCGTGCTCCGCGACCTGCACGACGAGTCG
>CAZZBI010000121.1:1219-6999 GCA_964652385.1 uncultured Pirellulaceae bacterium
GTACTGATCGATCGGCTGATCGACGAGTTCCGGACCCTGGACGACTTCGGTGCCGACGCGACGTCGGGGGCCTCGGCGCTCCACGAACGACATCGGCAGCGACTGGTCCGCAACGTCGCGCTGCTCGAGCAGGAGTGGTTCGCGTCAGGCAGCCGACGCTTCGCGAACGAACCGGAACGCCGTGCCGTCATCGTCGCTCAGGCGGTCACCGTCGCGGAACGCTGGTCGGCCTTTGCCGTCGCGCTCGACGGCATCACGAACGAGCAGGTCGATGTCGGCAAAGAGCTCCGACAGCTGGTCGAGGCGATGCCGACCGGGGAACGTGACGCCGCAAAGCGGTTCGTCACGGCGGGGGTCATCGAGTGGCTCGCTCGTCAGGAGATCGAAGCGTGGCCCGAAAGTCGGCGGATCGCGTTGGCGTCGGCGCTGGCCGCGGAGCTCGATCGTGCGCCGCTCGAAGGATCGATCGTCGACGGTACGACCGTCGCGCCGCCGAAACGTCTGCTCGACAACGCTCAGACGCTGCTGGCCGCGTGGATGCTCGCTCGCGCCCGCGAGTTGTCGTCGCTCAGCGACGAGCAGCAGCGAACTCACGTTGCCGCCTGCCTGGAACGCTGCCGAAGCTGGGGAGTCGTTTCGCTGTTGGTCGATCGATCGCCGTCGAGCGGTTCGGGGCTTGCCGCGATCCGCTCGCTCGCCACGATCGAGACGGTCTTCGGTCATTGGCGCTCCGCAGCTCGGAACGAGACCGATGCTGCCGCAATGGAGCGACTGATCGAGCTGGTGCGGAGTCGCCTGGTGGCGGACTTGCTGCAGTCGATGCTCGGCGGCTGAACGGGGCGAGTCCCCTTCTGCGCGGCTCCGTCCGCCCGCTCGCGTTCGTTCGCTCGCCCCGGATCGATCAGCGCGGCGGTCCGGTCAGTCGCCCGAGCAGGTTCGCGAGGATGCGCTGCTCGAGGCAAGTGTCGCGCCCCTGAGGGATCCAGCCGTAGCGGTCCGGGCCGATCAGCAACCCTTCCGCATCACGCTCGCGCGAGTTGTCGTAGCGGCGCGTCGAACCGCCGACCGAGGCGTGTTGCGGCTGTTCGAGGTCTTCGAGTTCCTTGTAGACCGCGACTTCGACACGAAACCCGCCGGGAGCCGGAATCATCCGGACGCGGGCCCAGCGGCGGATCGACTGAAGCGTCGACTGCCAGCGCTCGAATCCGGGAGTCGAATCGGTGCGCCATGGTTCGAGCCAAGTTCCTCCCGTTGCCGGGAACGTCTCGATCCACCCCTCGGTCTGAACGTTGTCGATGATCCGAACCCGCTCCTCGCGCCGTGTGCGGAAGTAGTCGTCGAGCTCGTCGACCAGTTGGTTCCAGACGATCTCGGCATCGGGCTGGGGAATGAAGAGCGGATTCTCGAGCGCAGGGGCTCCCGCCGGAAGCAGTTCCTGTGCTCGGAACGGTCCGATCCGGCCGCAGCCGACCAACAGCAGCGCGACGGTCAAGGCTCCGCCGACCGTTCGCCACGCCGATCTTCCGAGCTGCCGGTGGTTCACGCGGAGGTTTCCTGAACGGCCGACTGCCTCGCGGCGGCACTCGATCGGCGCCCTCCTGAAGGGACCCGATCGGACGACCGGAGGCCTGCCGGTTCATCCGCCGGGCTTGTAGCGACGACCTCGGCGTTCGGTCAATCGCAATCCGCTTCGGCGACGGCCTGTCGTTGCCCGGCCTCAGCCCGTCAGGGCGAGACGCCGAGCCGTTCCGGGGACCTTCGCGTTGACCCCGATCGAACGTTCTGATATCTCACCCCCCTCGGGCCGGAGCGGTTCGAGTCGAAGGAGCGCGGGCCGAACGGATCGCCGCTCCTTCCGGCGACTTCAGGGACGAAGCGATCCATGACGCACCTGTTGATTCTCGATCCGTCGCTCAAGGGGCCGGGCGGGCATCACTTCGACTACACCCGTCAGGTTGCCGCGGCGGCGGTGGCGGAGGGGTTGCTCGTCGACGTTGCCGTCCATCGCGCCTTTCGGGCGACCGAACAACTCGTCGCCGCGACCGATCCCGCTCGTTCCACGCTTCGCGGCGCCACGCCGATCCGGGTCCATCCGACCTTCCGCCGCACGACCTACCACCCGAACTCCGATCTCCCGGGCGTCCGGACTCTGGCTCGCAGCAACGCGTCGCTGCTGAAGCGAGTCACCGCGGCGATTCATCGCGCCTGGAAAGGCCCGTCGGTCGACGAAGGGGATGTCGCGTCGCGGCTGGTCATCGAGGCGGCCGATCTGCCCGACGACGCGACACGCGACCACTGGAACGCACTCGATCCGGATCAGCGCGAGACGGTGACGATCGCGCTGCAGGATCTCCATCGACTGTTTGCGGGCCTGGCCGCCGAGCGGACCGGCGTCGACGCGGAGTTCGGCGAGACCTGCGTCTTTCACACCACGCTCACCGAACTCGACTATCTGGCGATCGGGATCGGTCTGGCGACCGGACGCCTGCCGCGCGGGCGTAGCTGGAGTCTGCAGTTCCATTTCGATCGCTTCTTCGGCTGGCCTCACGAGTACGACTCGCAGCGCGACGATGCCTTCGTGGTCCGCGCCGATCGGACATTGCGGATCGCCTCGCGATTGGCGGCCCCGTTCGATGTCCGGCTGTTCGCCACGAGCGAGCCGCTCGCCAAGCAGTACGAGGATCTCGGCATCGGGCCGATCGAGCCGCTGGACTATCCGATCAACCCGTCGTTCGTCCCTCGCGCGATCGATCCGGAGGACGCGTCGCGACCGGCGCGAATCACGTTGGCCGGTGGAGTGCGCGCCGAAAAGGGACAGCACGAACTGGACGGGATCGCGACCGGATTGCGGAGCGATGTGCTGGCGCCGGGACGCGGGCGATTGGTCGTCCAGCGTCGCCGTCGCCGTCCGTGGAGGCGTCAGCAGGTCGCGATCTCCCGAGGGCTGACCGGTCCGAAGGGGGCTTGGCTCGAGTACGTCGATCATCCCCTTGCCGAACGTGACTACGTGGCGCTGATTCGTCGCGCCGACATCGGGCTGCTCCTCTACGACGCTCGCACCTATGCCTCGCGTCGTGCCGGGATCCTGGGTGAGTTTCTGGCGTCCGGTGTGCCGGTGATCGTACCGGCCGCCTGTTGGTTGTCCGATCAGATCGAACGAGTCAATCGCCGCTATTGGGATCGACTCGCTCGGAACGCCGAAGAGCTGTCGTTCGCTTCGTCGGCCGATTCGGCGTCAGGCGAGCGGTTCGTCCTGTCGCCGCGAACGTTCCCGAACGGTTCGCTCCTTGTCGCCGAGCTGGAGCTCCTCGATCCGCCGGCCGATCTGACTCATGTCGAGGCCGAGCTGATGACCGACCGGCAGCGGTCCGGACGTTTCGGCGAATCGGTCGTCGTCGCGCGCGACCCGGAGTCCGACGGAGGACGTTCGATCCGAGTCGCCCTGTCGCTGTCGTCCGCACGCCCGGAAACCGAAGAAGCCTCGGAGCGACGGATCGCCCTGCGCTGGGCTCACGCTCCCGAGCGGCCGTTGACGATCGCTTGCGCTCGGTTCAGGCTGGTACGTCCGACGGCCGGCAGCGAATCGGTTCCGCTCGGCAGCGTCGGGGCGGTCGTCTCGGACATCGATCAGGTGCCGGCGGCGATCGAGGAGTTGCTGCAGCATCGCGCCCATTACCTGTCCGCGGCTCGAAGCCATGCGGCAAGCTGGCGCGCGATGCATGACCCGATCGCGACCTGCCGACGCGTCACCGAGTATCGCCGCCGGGCGCGGCGAGCCGCCTAGGCGGCTCGCTGCGGATGGTCGAGCGACGACCGCCGCGAGCGAGCGAACGAGCGAACATCGGTCGGCACGCCGCGATTCGGCAGCCCGCTCCCTGATCCGTAAGTCATCCGGAGACGCAATGAACATCCTGGTCGTCGGCGGTGCCGGCTACATCGGCTCGCACATGGTCAAGCTTCTGGGCGCGGCCGGCCATCGTGTCGTCGTCTTCGACAATCTGTCCGAAGGGCATCGAGCGGCGGTGACCGGAGCGGAACTCGTCGTCGGCGATCTGCAGGACGAGTCGCTCGTCGCTCAGGTCCTCGCATCGCGATCGATCGAAGCGGTGATCCACTTCGCGGCATCGGCACTGGTCGGCGAGTCGGTGACGAACCCGGCGAAGTACTACGGCAACAACGTCGTCGCGACCTATCGGTTGCTCGAGGCGATGCGAGCGACCGGAGTCGGCAAGCTCGTCTTCTCGAGCACCTGTGCGACCTACGGTCAGCCCGATCAGGTGCCGATCCGCGAAACGGAAAAGCAGGCGCCGGTGAATCCGTACGGCTTCACCAAGCTGGTGATCGAGCGGATGCTCGACGATTACGCCGCCGCCTACGGTTTGGGCTTTGCCGCGCTCCGCTACTTCAATGCGTCCGGAGCGGCCGAGGACGGAACGATCGGTGAAGATCACGTCCCCGAGAGCCATCTCATTCCGATCGTGCTGCAGGTCGCGCTCGGACAGCGCGACGCGGTTTCGGTCTTCGGTGCCGATTACCCGACTCCCGACGGCACCTGCATTCGCGACTACATTCATGTCGACGATCTCGGAGCGGCCCATCTCGCGGCGCTCGAACGCTTGAGTCCTGCCGCAGGTCTCAAGGTGAATCTCGGTACCGGAACCGGCTACAGCGTGCTGGAAGTGATCGAGACCTGTCGCCGCGTCACCGGGCATCCGATTCCGGCGACCTTCGGGCCTCGTCGAGCCGGCGATCCGGCCGAGCTGGTCGCCGATCCGTCGCTGGCGCGGCAGGTACTCGGCTGGCAGGCGCAGTACCGCGATCTCGAATCGATCGTCCGCTCCGCCTGGCGTTGGCACTCGGCGCATCCGCGCGGCTACGACGATCGAGGTCCGAAGCAGGCCGGTGCGTGACGTCCGATCGGCCTCGAGCCGGCCGATTCGGTCTCAGGTCAGCCGATCGAGAACCAACGAGGCGAGGCCGAGTACCCAGAAGAAGCCGCACATGTCGGTGACCGTCGTCAGGATCGGTCCCGAAGCGATGGCCGGATCGAGGTTCAGGCGGCGCATCAGCAGCGGCAGGATTCCGCCGAGCGAGACGGCGACGACGGTATTGATCGCCAAGGCGGCCGCGACGACCAGCCCGAGCATCATCGGTCCTTGCCAGAGCCAGGCGATCAGGCCGATCATCACGCCGAGCGCCGCTCCGTTCATCAGCCCGATCGACACCTCGTCCAGCCAGACCCGCAGCAGTTCGTCGGCCCGCACGAGTCCCAGCGACAGTTCGCGCATCGAAACGGCGACCGCCTGGTTTCCCGAGCAGCCGCTCATGTCCGAAATGATCGGCAGGAACACCGCCAGCGCGATGACGCTCGACAGCGTTTCCTGAAACGCGGCGATGACGCTGGCGGCGAAAAGATTCAGCACGATGTTCACGCTCAGCCAAGCCAGTCGGCGTCGCGAGCGGGTCAGCAGCGGAAACGACCGCAGCTCCTCGCCGCCGACGATTCCCTGCATCTTGAGCAGGTCCGAGCCTTGCCGTTCGGCTCGGGCCACATGCACCGCCGAGCGGAGTACGACGCCGACCGGTCGCCGCTCGCGATCGACGACCGGCACGCCGAGGAAGTTGTTGCCGTCGAAGAACTCCGCCAATTCCTCGAGCGATGTCGTGTCGGCGACCGACGACGGATGGCGAATCATCAGTCGATCGAGCGTCCGATCATGCGGTGCGAGGAGCAGATCCCGCATCCGCAGCACGCCGGACAGACATCCCTGTTCGTCACG
>CAZZBI010000121.1:7009-13660 GCA_964652385.1 uncultured Pirellulaceae bacterium
CGCACGTACCCGTACTGGATTTCGTAGTCGCGATAGGCGTCGGCATGAATCCGCAGGTCGGCGATGACCGACGCGACCGTCTGACGCTCGTCGAAGACGAGCATCTCGGTGATCATCAGCCCTCCCGCTTCGTCGTCCTCGTAGCGACTGAGCTGTCGAGCCGAGGCGGCATCCTCCGGAGGCATCCGATCGAGGATGTTCCGCGCGTCGGCGTCATCCAGTTCGCCGATCAGGTCTCCCTGCAGATGGCTCGGCAACTGTTCGATGATCGCGGCGGCCGAGCTCGGTTCGAGCCGTTCGATCGCCGAAACCGCATGCACGTTCGGCAGATACTCGATCAGATCCGCCGCCGTTTCGACCGGCAGACGCCCGAGCAGCGCCGTCCGTTCGTCGTTCGAGAGTCGCGAAAGGACGAGCGCCAGGTCCGACGCCGGAATGACCTCCAGCACGCGGCGGAGACCTTCGTCGTCGCCGCGCTCGATCAGGCGAGACAGTTCGCGTCGCGGATCACCGATCTCCGTTTCCACCTGCTGCTCCCTGCCTCGCGAACCGCCCCGCCGCCGAGTTCCGAGGCGACGGGAGTCGGCCGATCCGCGTCGAATCGAACCGGTCGAGCGCGCGATCCACGAATCTCCGCTGCGCCGAATGCGTCCTCCGCGAACGCTTTGCTTCGGTGGCCGATTGTGGTCGCCGATCCCCACATCGCTCAATCCCGGATGCGCGGATCGATGCGGCGAACGAGCGGAGACTGCCGGTGCGCGGCACCTTGCTGCACGAACGGCCTGCATTCGACTCGCTGGATTCGTCCGCCTGCCGGCAGCGTCACCGTGGCGAAACGAGGGAGCCATCGGCGATAATCGGCCCCGCCGGATTGCCTCTCCCGAGTCGTTCCCCCCGCGGCATTCGCCCTACCCCGCCCCGTCATCGGAGTCCCCTGTCATGAGTCGCGAACCTGCAACATCGAACCTCGCCGACCGCGATCGCGCATCGAATCGTCTCGGTCGTCGGCATTTCCTCGGAACGCTCTCCGCGGCGGGTTTCATGCTCGCCGGAGTTCATTCGAGCGTCGCACCGATCGTTCGAGCCGGTCGATCGCCCAACGAACGGCTCCGTCTGGCCGCGATCGGCGTGACCGGGCGCGCGGGCGAAAACGTCCGCGGTTGTGCGTCCGAGGAGATCGTCGCGGCGGCCGACATCGATGCGGATCTGTTGGCCAAGGGGACCGAGTCGTTTTCCGAGACGCGGCGCTATGCCGATTGGCGACGTCTGCTCGAGGACGAGGAGGATCGGATCGACGCCGTCCTGGTCGGCACCCCCGATCACACGCATGCGCCGGCTGCCGCCATGGCGCTGCGGATGGGGAAGCACGTCTACTGCGAAAAGCCGCTGACGCACACGGTCAAGGAATCGCGGCGACTCGCGGAACTCGCTCGCGAGCGCTCGCTCGTGACGCAGATGGGGACCCAGATCCATGCCGGCGAAAACTACCGGCGCGTCGTCGAGCTGATTCGAGCCGGAGCGATCGGCAAGGTTGCCGAGGTGCATGTCTGGGCCGGCGCCGTCTATACCGGCGGGCGATTCACGACCGACGTCCCCAAGCCGGCCAACGTCGACTGGGACCTCTGGCTCGGCCCCGCTCCCGAACGCCCGTACAGCGCCGGAGTCCATCCGTTCCATTGGCGGCGCTTCTGGGACTACGGCAACGGCACGCTCGGCGACTTCGGCTGTCACTTCATGGATCTGGCCCACTGGGCGCTCGATCTCCGCGATCCGATCCGAATCGAGGCGCGGGGCCCCGAAGTCGATCCGGTCTCGACTCCCGCTTGGTGCGAAGTCGACTACCTGTATCCGGCGCGAGGGGACCGCGGCGAGGTGCGCCTGCACTGGTATGACAGCGGGCGTCTTCCCGAAAAGGTCCGCGATCTGAAGGACGCCGCCGGGAACTCGCTGGCCTGGAGCGGCGGGCAACTGTTCGTCGGTGACGAGGGGTGGCTGTTGAGCGACTATGGCCGACACCTGCTCCTTCCCGAAGCGAAATTCGCCGACTTCCGTCGTCCCGAAGCGACCATTCCCCCATCGATCGGCCATCATCAGGAATGGCTCGAAGCGATTCGCAGCGGATCGGGCGAGACGACCTGCAACTTCGATTACGGCGGTGCGCTGACCGAAGCGGTGCTGCTCGGAACGATCGCCTATCGAACCGGCGAGACGATCGGGTGGAATGCCGCCGAACTGAAGGTCGACGGCTCGGAGCGAGCCCAGTCGCTGGTGCACAAGGAGTATCGGCGCGGCTGGGAGCTCTAGTTCCGCTCGTTCCGCGGCGCTCTCTTTCTGCGATCGGGTCGCTCGTGCCGATCGGCTCGGGCGACGAACCGATCGGAGCGGCCGGTCGTAGACACAGGCGAGGTCGGCCGAAACGGACCGACCGCTTCGTTCCGCTCGAGGAGGAGAGCGCGATGAACGCTGTCGGCAAGGATTCGCGGCGTCGGCGACGGGCCGGACGGACTCGGCCGACGCTCTGGAAGATGGTCGCCGTCGACCTGGCGGTCGTCGGCGGGCTGCTCTGGCATGTGCTCCGATGACGGCGCAGTGCGTCGTCCGGAGCAAGGCTCGGAAGGGCGACCTTCGGCGCTCGATCGGCGGCCGAAGGTCGCGACGCGTCATCGCGTCACTCGCTCGTTCTCATGCGGCTCGTCGAGCCGCCGCAGCGCCGCCGATCGCCGCCTCGGGATCGGGCTGCGGCGCGGCATGGTGGAGCGCCCAGAGTCGAGCCTGTTTGGTGAACGAATAGAAGCCGGCCATCAGGCTGATCTGAAGCCCTGCCGATCCGTCCAGGAATCCGAGTTGCAGCACGTAGCTGCGCAGGAACCTGAGGAACGGATTGAAGAACATCTTCGCGTAGCTCGGCCGCTTTCCTTGGGCATACCACTGCTCGGCCTGGAGCGTGGTGTAGCGGTGGAACTTGCGGAAGAGCTGGTCGTAGTTCCAGTAGGTGTAGTGCAGAAAGCGACTCTTCAGCGTCCCGACGTTTCCCCCTCGGATCACCACCTCGCCATGATCGCTCGGGCCTTCGTACCGAGCCAGATCGCGACGGAAGAGTCGCAACACCTTGTCGTTCTTCCAGTCGCCGTAGCGGACCGGCTGCCCCATGAAATGGTTGTCTCGGTAGATCCAGTAGCCGTCATGCTTCGGCTGGCCGGAGAGGATCGCTCGGATTTCGGCGGTCATCGCAGGGGTGACTCGCTCGTCCGCATCGATCAGCAGGACCCACTCGTGCGTCGATTGAGGAATCGCCCAGTTCTTGAAGTCGCCCGACGTCCGATACTCGCGCTCGATCGTCCGACATCCGAGCGAGCGAACGATCTCGAGGGTCCCGTCGGTCGATCCGCTGTCGGCGATCAGGATCTCTCCCGCCAGCTCGCGGGCGCTTTCGATGCAGGGGCGGATGTTCATCCGCTCGTCCTTGCACGGAATCAGCACGGTCAGCGGCAGCGTCATGCGGCACCCCGAGGTTCGGCAGGTCGATGACCGGGCGGACGACGTCGCTCCCGGGACGGCGTTCGCTCGAAACGGTCGGTCGGACGTTAGCCGAACGGCCGGGGACGCTCAAGATCGATTTCGGGTATCGCGGCACGGCGAAGAAAGGCCGGCCGTTTCACAGACGAAGCAGACCGCGGAAGCCGCGGACCGCGAAGTACGAATCGGCTCCGTTGTGATAGACGAAGACCCGTCCGTAACGTCGATCCCCGAAGAGCGCGCCTCCGAGCGCCCGGATCTCGTCGGGAGTCGCAAGCCACGACGACGTCCGACGATCGAACTCGCCGACCTCCTGCAGCCGCCGATAGTCCGCTTCGGAGAGCAGCTCGATCCCGATCTCGCGCGCCGTATCGATCGCATTGCCCGACGGTCGATTCGCCTTGCGCCCTTCCCACGCGGTCCGGTCGTAGCAGAGACTCCGGCGGCCGCTCGGAGTCTCGGCCGCACAGTCGCAGATCAGCAGGCGCCCCGAATCGTCGCGACCGATAACGTCCGGTTCGCCCCCCGTCCCCTCCATCCGTTCGATTGCCCGTCGCGCCCCGCGAGTCCCCCGCAGACGTTCGAGCAGCTCATCCCAGGTCACGTCATCGTGACGATGACGATGCATCTCGAATCGCTCGCGCAGCGTCGCGAGCAGGTCGTCCGGTTTCGAATTCGCCATCGCTCGGTCGCCTCGTCGTGCAGGAAGCAGGTTCGATTTCTCGAAACGGAGGTCAACTCGTCGGACCGTTCGCTTCTCGGACTCGCCCCTGCGTCAGCGTCTCGAGCCACTCGGCAGTACGCCGAGCCATGGTGTCGGCATCGCGGAGGCGGAGTACTCGCTCGCGCCCCGCGGCGCCGAGTTGCGCCAGCCGATCTCGCGCCGCCAGCAGCTCGGTCAGCCGATCGGCCAGTGCGAGCGGTTCGAGAGGGGGAACGAGTTCGCCTCCTCCCGTCTCGGCCAGCATCTCGGGAAAGGCTCCATGGTTCGGCAGGACGACCGGCACTCCCGCCGCGAGCGCCTCGAGCGCAAAGAGCCCCTTCGGTTCCCGATAGGTCGTCGGGACGCAGAGCAGATCGATCGATTCGAGGAACTCGAGCTTGCCCCTGCGATCCGGAGAGCCGACATGTCGCCAGCGTCCGTTCAGGCCGGCGGTGTCGAGCTTCGCGAACTGCTCGGCCGCGTAACGTTCCTGAGTCGGGCCGAGCCAGCCGGCGATCTCGAGTCGGACCGACTCGTTGCCGGGGCGGTCGGCCATGGCGATGAAGGCGTCGACGAGCTGCCCGAGCCCTTTTTCGGGGGCAAGTCGGGCCAGGTAACCGATCGTCGGTGCGGCGCCGAGGCGGGAGCGCGGATTCCGGGGTGCGAAATCGCGGACGTCCAGACCGAGCGGCACGACGTCGATCCGCTCCCGAGGGATCGTCAGATAGTCGGCCATGAAGTCGGCGTAGAACCGACTGTGAGTCAGAAAGCGATCGACTTGCGGGACGAGCGCCGCGATCCGTTCTCGAGCGCGACTCCGATACGGCTCCGGCAGGCTCTCGAGAAAGATGTCGTCTCCCTGCAAGGTCACGGCGATCGGGACCTTCAGCCGCTGGCGAATCTCGGGAATCCCGCCGCCGATCAGGATGTTGGTCAGCAGGATCGCGTCGGGACGGAGTTCGTCGGCCAACCAGCGGCATAACCGACGTACCTCCTTCTTCTGACGTCCCCGAGCCCCGTCGAGCATCGAGACGGTCAGCGCGCCGAGTTCCTGCGGGTCCATCGTCGTCGCCTTGCGCGTCACGCGACGGATCAGTCGCGGCGAATCGAGGAACCGATCGAGGAACGCGGGGAGATGCCGGAAGAGAGGCACCTTCTGTTGCAGGTAGATGTTGATGCCGCCGAAGAAGACCTGATCGATGCTGACATCCTGCTCGTCGGTCCGGATCGGGGTATAGGTCGGAATCAGCAGCGTCTCGACCCCCTGTCGACCGAGCGACGACGCCAACGTGTTGTCGTGCATGCACGAGCCGCAGTACATCCCGGCGGCACCGGCGGTCAGGTAGGCGAGCTTCATCGGATTCCGGCGGGACGGCGGAGAGCGGCCGGCGCGGCCGCGAACCGTTTCGCGTTCGCGCCGAGTCGCGCTGGAAGATTGTAGAGGGAGCCCGAGGCGGCGACAGGCTCCGGCGAACGACCGCGGAGCCGTTCGGCCTCCGCATCAGCGAGACGCGCCGTCGACCCACGCTCGCCCGGCGATGTGCGGCGAGACGACCGCCGGGAGCGTCCACGGAGGGGCGCGGAACTCCTCGAACTCCAGTCGATCGAAACGGCTCTGCCGCAACGTCTCCTGCGTCTCGCGATCCGGACAGCAGCCGTCGCCGCAGCAGCGCCAGATCGGCCGAACCCATCCCTGGATCCGCCTGAGGCGAGTCCCTCGCGGTGCCGCGACGTGTTCGATGAACGCGTAGGATCCTCCCGGCCGAAGCACCCGCGCCAACTCGGCGACGACCCGCCGCGGATCACGGACGCTGCACAGGACGAGCGTGCCGATCACCGCATCGAAGGTTCCGTCCTCGAACGGGAGCGATTCGGCCGATTCCTCGAGCACGGTCCCGTCGATCGACCGACTTGCCAGTTCGGCGCGGATCATCGGATGCATGAACCGGTTCGGCTCGACGCCGACCCAATGATCGACGTCCTGCAGATAAGCCAGATTGCTCCCCGGGCCCGGACCGATCTCGAGGACGCGTCCCGCGACTCCGCGAAAGAGATCGCGCTTGTACGACGCGACGAATCGTTCGTGCCGCGCGATCAGCGGCCGATAGACCGCCGCGATCGTACGTCGTCGAAGGTTGCTCAGCATCGACACGCGATCGACTCCGCTGACCGTCGCTCTTCGGACCGACACTTCGTTCCGATACACCGTGTACCGACTCGGCCGAACGATGACACGCGCGGGTGTCCTTCAGGAGCCCAGAGTAGGCGATCGCCGCGGCCGAACCTATCGGGGCCGCGACGCGATCACACCGCTCGCGTCTCGGAATCATCGCCGCAATCACGGCTCCTCGAGAACGCGAACGGCCTCGTCCGCTTCAGGCGAACGAGGCCGTCGAGGTTTCGTGGGCTAGCCGTGCTCGCTCGCCGGAGAG
>CAZZBI010000122.1:0-3154 GCA_964652385.1 uncultured Pirellulaceae bacterium
CCGCATTCTCAGCGAAATTCGACCTTTCTGGAAACGTCAGTTTTCGGATAGCCTCTTACGGACATCGAACTCGATCAGTCGTTGGTTGAGCAGCGCGGTGCGGACCTCTTCGTGCTCCCGTTCGCTCCACGGGTGACGACGATTGAGACGCCAGAACGGCATCGGTTCGTCGCCGTGCTTCACGGCCCACTTCCGCAACGTGGCAACCACCGCCTTGCAGCGCGCGTCGAAGTCGTTCTCGCTGACGTGATCGACGGCCATGAACAGCATGCGGCGCGTCTGATGTTCGACGAGCTTCCCGGCCCAGCGCACCGCGTCTTCGTCGATCAGCGGACGTTGGTGGCTCGCGCTGCAGGCGTAGACGAGCGCCAGTCGCCGGGCCTTCTCGTTGGCCCGCGCCCAGATCGCCATGCCGGCCGCGTCGTCGCGCTCCTCGGCGATCGCGTATTGCTCGTCGGCATGGATACGCAGTTGCCGCAGACTCGCGCGGGCACCCGGCGTCTGCTCGACGACCTGCGGGACGGGATGCGAGGCTTGGAGATTGCCGTCACCGGGATTGAACTCCGCCCACCAGCGGGCGACGCGTTTGATCGCATCGGGCAGGTCGCGGACAATCGCATCCTGCCCCGTACCGCGGCGCACGGTCTCGAGCACCAGCAGCCGCGCAAAGAGGCCGTTGGTGAGCATCTTCAGTGACAACGCGTCATAGAAGTGCTTGGGGATTGCCGTGCCGAACACACTCATGCTCGGCTGATCGATCACGCCGTACTCCCGACCGGCCTTGACCCGCATCGGATAGATCGAGTTGCTGCTCGAGTACATCTTGAGCAGCACATGCATGATCCCTTCGTGCCGCGCGTCCTTGGCCTGATTGATCTTGGTCATCAGGCCGTCGATCTCGTCGGTCTGGAACAACATCGCCGGACGGGCGAACAGTCGGTCTTCGATCCCCTCGCCGCTCGCGAACGAGTCGCCGAGGCAGTCGGCCAGACCGGCGTGCGACAGGATCTTCTGGTTGACCTTCCGCGGGTAGTCCTTGCCGGCCCCCGAGTTGGCGAGACAGAGCAGGTAGAGATTCGTGCGGTTGTCGGCGTCGTCGCGCACCTTGCGGCCCGCCAGGAAGGCCTGCAGCGCGAGCGCCGCACCGAACGCCAGGACCGGCTCGGGATACGGCGCCGTCGCGAGCGTGTAGTCGATCACGTCGCCGACGAAACCGGGGATGCGCAGCAGCTCGTGCGGAACGGGACCGGGATCGGCGCACGACTCGGTCTCTTCCGGGCGCGGCTCGTCGTAGAGCTGCTCCCAGTGGTTCTCGATCATCGCCACGGCGATCTGATCGGGCTCGTAGCGCGCCACGTTCCGCGCGATCCGCTCCACCTCATTCGGCGGCAGCGGCGGGACGCAGCGTTCGACATTGGTCTGCCGAAGCGCGGCGACGATCTCTCCCGCCCCCATGCCGACGCGCCGCAGGGCGCCGGCCAGTCGCGCCAGCGTCGCGTTGCGGTGGCCGCTGGGGATCGCGTTCGCCGCCGGCGCCTCGGACGCGACCGTGGGCGTCCGGGGCGTTCGAGCGGCCAAGGCATCGAGCCGCTCGATCAACCAAGCCGGCGGAAGCGGCAGACGATCGGGCGAGACGTCGAGATCGCAGTCCTCGAGCCAGCGGTACGAACCGTCCGGGCGTCGCGACGGCGGCACGACGATGTAGCCGCCGTCGGTGCGCGTATCGACGTGCGGCGCGAGCTGACCGACCGTGCAATTCCAGAGCTTGTCGGGCGGACGACGGAACAGGTGATGGTGACCGCCACCGGGAGTGCGCGACGTCGGCGCGGCGATCAGCTGCAGGGCCGCGTCGGGCGCATCGCTCAGCCAGGGATTGGGCGGCGCATCGACGTCGACCACCAACAGGCCGGCCGTTGCCAGGCCGATGGCGGCTCGCGGATGACGCGACCACCACTGTTCGATCTGCTGCGGGTCGTCGGTCGCATCCTTGAAGCCGTGGGGAGTCAGCGGTACCGGGTCGACCGCAGCCGCGCACGGAAAGACGCGGTAGCCGAGCTCCGCGTAACGGATCGCCGCTCCTCTCAGCTGGTCCACGTCGGTCCTTTCAGAACGGGATCTCCGCGTCGTCGTAGGCGGCGGCCGGATCGACATCGACCGCCGCCGGACGCGGTCCGAGTTCGTAGCCGACGATCCGATCGAACGGCTCGCCGGCGATCGCCCGTACGGTGATCCGTCGCGGGGCGGCAACACCGCCGGCGTCCGCAATCTCGACGGCACGGGCGGCGGTGTCGGGGACCGGATCGGGCGAACGTCGGCGCCACCAGGCGATCGCCTTCTCGCGCGCAAAGCCCGAGTGTTCGAAGCAGATGAACTCGCTCTGCCACCGGGCCAGCCCGATGCGGTAGTCGACTCGCATCGTCCGCGGCGCAGAGGCGGCGGCCTGCCGCTTGACGTGCACGGCGTACAGCACGTCCTGCACGTCGTATTCGGTGTCGGTCCGCTGCCCCGACAGAATGCCGGCGTCGCTCGCTCGGGCCTCGTGCTTGCGTCGCTCGGGCGGCGGGAACTCATGTCCGCAGTCGGGGCAGCGCGCGTAGCCCGCCGCGATCAGCGACCGGCACGCCGGGCATTCCTTGGCCGGCGGTTCGCTGCCGCGATCCGCGTGGCGCTCGCCGATCTCGAGCCGATCGACCGGCCCGTGCCGGAGCACATTGCCGCCGAAGTCGAGCACCAGACAGTCGGTCTTGCTCGGATGCAGACGAAACCCGCGACCGCACATCTGATAGAAGAGCCCGGGCGAGAGCGTCGGGCGGAGGAGCCCCACCGCATCGATGTTCGGCGCATCGAAGCCGGTCGTCAGCACGTTGACGTTGACCAGGTACCGGAGCGCACCGGAGCGGAATCGCGCCAGGAGCTCGTCCCGCACGCTCGTCGGCGTTTCGCCGGTGACGAAGCCGGCCTCGAGCCCGTGGCGCGACCGGAGCGTGTCGACGAGGTGTTGTCCGTGCCGAACGCCGCTGGCGAAGATCAAGACCGACCGGCGATCGGCACAACAAGTGACGAGCTCGTCGCACGCCGACGCGACCAGTTGCGCGTCGTCCATTAACGCTTCGACCTCGTCGGCGACGAACTCCCCTCCGCGGACATGCAACCG
>CAZZBI010000122.1:3164-13657 GCA_964652385.1 uncultured Pirellulaceae bacterium
GTCGCGGCCTGCCTTGGTGATCAGCGGACAGAGATAGCCGTCACGGATCAGCTCGCGCACGCCGATCTCGAAGCAGACGTGATTGAGCACGCCGTCGGGCGTGCAGATCGGCCCCGTCTTCATGCGGAACGGGGTCGCCGTGAAACCGACGATCCGCAATTGCGGATTGACGATCCGCGCCTCGGAAAGGAACTGGCGATACATGCCGTCCCCTTCCGGTGCGACCAGGTGTGCCTCGTCGATCAGCACCAGGTCGAACGGCTCGAGTTCGCAGGCACGGCGGTAGACGCTCTGGATCCCCGCGACGATCACCGGCTGCGTCGTCTCGCGCCGTCGCAGGCCGGCGGAGTAGAGGCCGAACGGCACCTCGGGACAGACCGCGCGCAGCTTGTCGGCCGACTGCTCGAGCAGTTCCTTGACGTGTGCCAGGATCAGCACGCGACCGTGCCACTGCCGGACCGCATCGCGACAGATCGTCGCCATCACCGGGGTCTTGCCCCCCGCGGTCGGAATCACCACGCACGGATGGTCGTCGCGGTTGCGCAGGTGCTCGTACACCGCGTCCACGGCTTGTCGCTGATAGGGACGGAGTTCGATCATCGCCGACGTCGCGCTCCCGCCTGCAGGAGCGCCGCGCCGATCAGCCGGCCGTTGCGTCGCATGACGCCGCGCTGCAGCTGCAGCAGGAGTTCCGGCAGCGGCCAGCGATCGTTGAGTCGACGGCACTCGGCGCAGATCCGATTGGCGGCTCCGCCCGAAACGAACGACTCGCCGCATTTCAGACAGGTTCGTCGCTTGCGCACCGAGTCACTCCCGCTCGAGCCGGACGATCTCGCGATCGAGGTACCATCGCGCCTTGCGCAGGTCGGCCAGGCGGTCCCCCTTGTGCGCCGCCCGGGCGACGTACTTGATGACGTTCCCCAGTCGGAAGCCGAGGTCCCAGGCTTCGATCGCATCGATCACCTCGATCGCCCCGAAGGTGTAGTGCGGCGGATGATCGATCCGCTCGGACGCTTCAGTCACGCGACAGTCCTCCCAGTCGGACCACGACTCGGCCGCCGGCCAGCGGCCCGCGCCGTTCGATCAGCAGCCGATCGATCTGCGAGTCGTCGGCGTAGAGCCCGGCGTGCGCGAGCGCATCGATCAGGGCCTTGAGCAGGTTGTCGAGATCGCGTCGTCGCCGATCGGGCGGGTAGACGTCGATCTCGACCGCCAGGCGTCCCAGCAATGGGGAGGACGCATGGGAGTGCAGCAGCGTTTCGATCGCCGCGCGATACTCGCGCCCCGTGCGACTGACGAGCGTCCGCGAGCCGACCCGCCGCCAGTAGTGATTGACCGACGGCGGGAACGGCAGCGACAGTTCGATCATCGCGATCGCCTCCAGGGTGGCGTGCTGTCGGCCGCCGCGACCGGCTCGCTGCGGACGACCGGCGCGGTTTCCTTCCGCGCGAATCCCTTGATCTCGTTGACGATGTCGCCCGAGTCGTCGCGGCGCTTGCAGCGGACGCTGATCACCAGCGGCAGGTCGTGCAGCTCGAGCGAGTCGTGCGGCGCGAGGACGTCGACGGCGCGGCAGATGGCCGAGAGCTCCGCCCTGGCCATCTGCACGGCCGTCGCGTTGGGGTTGTCGAGATTCAGCCGCGTCCAGAGCAGGCGGTTCCGGTGCTCCCCCTCGAGCACCTGAAAGGTCAGTTCCAGGAACTGGCCGGTCCCCGCCTTGGTCGGCTTCATTTCGGAGGCGACGATCGCGGCGACGTACTTGCCGGCCGGCAGCGGTTCGAAGTCCGAGGTCGGTTCGATCTGTCGCGCATCGAACCCATGCAGGTCAGCCATCGTGTCGGGCTCCGGGAGCGGGGGTCTGAGATGCGAGTGCCGCGACGAACGCCTGCCACGACAGCGGGAGCTCCTCGGCGATCGCGTAGCGGTTCTTGGCGATGCAGCTCGGGCCGCCGACGCAGCGGAGCACGCGCTCGCCGCCGTCCTTGCCGAGCGCCTTGGCGATCGTCCGTTTGCGGTTGAAGCCGCTGTCTTCCTGCTGCGTCCGAAACTTCCGGGTCGCGAACAGGACGGCGTCCGACCACTCGCAGACGAGCGCCGCCGCATGCTTGTGCAGCCGCGGGCCGTACCGGTCGTAGGCGGTCGACTCGGGATCCTCGAACTTCTCGACCTTGGCGTGCGCGATGCCGATCACGACCATGCCGCGATCGCTGCGCAGACGGTCGAGCGCCGCGAGGAACTGTCGCCAGTAGCCGAGGGCGTGCGTGTAGCCCTTCGCGAAACCGCCGTCGACCTTCTCGATGCCGCTCACGCCGTACTCGCGGCAGAGCGCATCGAAGATCAGCTGCTCGAGCCAATCGAGACTGTCGATCGCGACGCTCTGGTAGTCGTGTTCGGCGGTGTGCAGTTCCGCGAGCGCCGTCATCACCTCGTCGAACGTCGTCGCCAGCGGAAAGCGATCGCAGTCGATTTCCGACAGGCCGTCTTCGGTCGCGATGAAGATCGGTGCCGGCGCTTGGGCCGCGAACGTACTCTTGCCGACTCCTTCGGTCCCGTAGACCAGCAGCCGCGGGGGCATCGGCTGGCGTCCGCTGCGAATCTTCGAGAGCAGGCTCATGCGCGGGCCTCCCGAGACGCCGCGCCGCGTTCGACCCGGAACGTATCCGGACCGAGTTCGCGCGACAGGAAGCCGACGAACAGGCGGTTGAGATCGCGACCGACATCGGTCTGCGCGTCGATCACGCAGCAGCGGCGGTCGGCTTCGACGCGATAGGCAGCGTCGAGGCGGGTTTGGGCTTCGCCATGGAGCGCTTCGCAGCCCCAGATGGCGAGCAACAGCGCCGAGTCGACGTCTTCCTGGGCCACGTCGTCGTCGAAGCGGTAGCGGAAACAGTTCGGGTGCATCATCGGTTCCTCGGGGAGGTGTCGTTCGCTATGGGTTAGGAACCCGATTGCGCGGCGATCTGACGGCCGGCGTCGTCAGGACGGCCGAGACCGCAGTCGGTGAAGCGGCGGCGGATCTTCTCGAGCCAGGTGTTGAGCGTGGTGCGCGGCACGCCCATGTCGCGGGCCACCTGCGCGATCGAGTCGTGCTTGAGTCGCTCGCAGAATTCGCGGAACCGCTCGTCGGGGAGCGACGCGACGCAGGCCGCGACATCCAATCGCAACTCGGCCACCGCCTGCGGCGAGCGTCGCTCGCGCCCGCGCCGTCCCGGCGTCTCGTGATCGAGCAGCACGGCGGTCAGCTCGATCGGCCCCTCGTCGTCGGCGCCGATCACCGCGTGGATCGAGCGGACTCGACGATGGTCGCGCTTGGCCGCCTCGCGGTCGCGGATCATCGTCGCGATGTGCCGGCGGACCGTCTTGGCGACGAATGCCTTCCACTTCGGATCGTCGGGGTCGGCCCGATCGAGATGGGCGGCGAGCTTGAGCAGCAGCGTCTGCTCGATCTCGTCGCGGTCGCCGTGCCGAAAGCCGCCGCAGCCGATCAGCCCCCGGGCCCGTTTGCGGACGTAGCCGCGGGTGAAGGAATCGAGCGGCTCGTGCGCGGCTCGGGACGAAACGGATGATCCTTCGCGAGGACGATTCGGGGACATGACCGCAGACTCCGGCGTTTCGAAGGGTTCCCGCCGTGCGCGACGCACAGCGACAACCCCCGCCGGAATTGCAGAACGGGCCGAGAAAAGATCGGCCGAGTGACGCAAGTCGCTCGGCCCTCGGTGCTTGCGAGCACTGCCGAGGCGACTTGCAGTTGCATGACGTCGCCTCGACTGCAATCGCTCAGGCGCGGCGGCCCGTACTCACGGCTCCTCGGAAGCTCAGGATGCGATCCAGATCCGCCGCCGTTTCCCAGTACAACCGCAGCTCGCTCGCCTGGCGGTCATTCAGGCAACGACTCACGCTCGATTCGCTCAGGCCGAGCAGTTCCCCCAACTGTTTCTGACTGGGACGCGGCAACAGCCGAGGGCCTCCCGACTCGGCGCAGGTGCTCAGCGCATGATCGCGAGCGCTGCGCAGATGCGCGATCAGCGCGCCGCGCAGCTGCTCGATGTCGGCCAAGCGAGTGGCGCGTTTGCGCGGTCGCGGCCGAGCTCGAGTCGCCGGCACCGGATCGGCGTCGAACAGTCGCCCCTCGATCTCGTCGAGCGCGAGCGTCAGGGCCAGCTCGCCTGGCGCGAGCACCTCTTCGAGCGGAATGACCGGCTGGCCGAGCGCGGTCTGCCACCGTGCCGCCCCTGCAGTGGTCGGAGCGAAGACGACCGGGCGCGACGTCGACCGCAGCGGCTCGAGCGCCTCGCGCGGAACACCGCGTCGCAGTGCGCGCACGAACCAGAGCTGTCGCACCCGGCCTCCCCAGGTCGCCGAGCCGATGCGCCAGACCTGCGGCGCGGCGTGGCGTCGGATCGCCAAGCGGGTATCGACGAAGAGCGTCGCCAGCAGCGGTTCGGTAGCGAGCTCCCAGAGCCGCAGCGTATCGGTCGCGACCTCTGCCAAGCCGCAGTCGTCGCAGCGAACGAAACAGCGACGGCGCCCGTCGGCGGCGATGAGCGTCTCGACGCGTCCCCGGCGACTGCAATCGGGGCAGTCGCTCGAGCCGGCGGGGGCCAGCGCGCGGACGAGTCCGGCGCGTTGCCAGCGCTCGAACTCGTCCGCCCACGACCGCGCGATCTCCCCGGCACCGATCCGCGGCGGATCAGTATCCCAGCGGGAGCACAGCAGACTCGGCAGACTCCGCACGGTCGATCTTCCAGCGCTTGAGGTACTTGCGGATCACTTCGACTCGTTCCGGCCGGGCACTGCGCAGACTGCACGACCGCGGGTAGCCGACATCGAAGCTCTGGCGTCCGGGCTTGCGCCCGTCGGCCGGCAGGAACTCGAAGCAGAAGGTCGCCTGGGTGACATGCCACTGCGACAGCGGCAGGTCGTCCAGATTGACGCACTCGTCGATCGCTCGGCGAATGTCGTCCTGCGGATCGTCGTCGACCTCCACCACCAGCCGCCGTCCGGTGCAGGCGCTCGAGAGCCGCAGGCGTCGGATGCGAACATCGATGCGGTCGCCGGGATCGAGCTGCAAGTCGAAGTGCGGGTCCTTCAACTGGTCGAGTTCGTACGCCGCGTCCGGAGCGAAGGCCCGAAGCTCCTCGCGCAGCACGGCGTCGGCGAACAGCCGTTCGAGCTGCTCCTTGATCGGCTTGTGCAGTCCGCGGGCGTAGAGCTCGAGCGAGCCTTCCGCCTGGTCATAGGCGAACACGATCAGCAAGGTCTGCCGAAACGCTTCGACCGTCAGGCGGCGGTCATGATCGTGGACCGTGACGTGCTGCACGAAGTCGTCGGGATAGGCGAAGTAGTAGGTCAGCGCGCCGCGTTCCAGACGTTCCACCGTGCAGTCCTTGCCGCGGCCCTGCGCCTTGAGCAGCGCCGAAATGCCGCGCGTCAGTCGCTCGAGCGCATCGGGGGCCGGCTCGCGTGGCCCCTTGGGCAGATCGTTCCGCTTGCGCCACCAGGCCATGTGCTCGATCTGGTGGAGGATCTGCGCCTTGTCGAAGATCGCGCGATGGTGGAGCCAGATCCACATGCTGCGTCCCCAGACGCACAGGTCGCTCGGGACCTGCGCCCCGAGATCGGGGATGCCGCCGACCGCCGCCGCTTCGGTCAACGCCTCGAAGCCGCCGTCGGAGGCGAGGTCCGAGATGCCGTGCAGGTGCGCTTCGAGTTCGTCGACCTGTGCTCGGGGGAGGTCATCGAGATAGGCCAGGAACGCGCGGACGAGTTCTTCCTTGCGTGCCAGCCGGTCGCACGGCAGGTCGAAGGCGTCGTGTCCGAGCGTCGTCAGGAACGATTTCATCAGATCCGGGGGGACCATCCTCAGGACGGTCGGAATCGAAAACGGTCGCGTCATCATGGTTCTCACTTCGTGCCATCGCTTCTGATTGCCACCACCTTTCCGACGATGCGGAACTCCGCGTCGGCCGCGATCTCGATCGGCTTGTACCGTCGATTCTCGGCTCGCAGCTCGATCCGGTCCCCTTGGATCCACAGCCGCTTCGTCGTGGCCTCGCCGTCGAGCAGCGCGACCACGATCTCGCCACTTTCGGCCACCGGTTGCTGGCGAACGATGACGACGTCCCCGTTCCTCATCCCCGCGCCGGTCATGCTGTCGCCGTTGATGCGCAGCGCGAAACATCGTCCGCGCCCCGCGATCGACCGGTCGACCAGCACGTCGCCGATATGGTTGTCTTCCGCGAGCAGCGCCGGACCTGCCGCGACCGTGCCGACGAGCGGCACGGACACGAGCTGCTCCGGCCGATGTTCCGGCTCGCGCACGACCGACAGACTGCGAGCCTTGCGCGGCTCGCGCGTCACGTAGCCCTTCTGTTCGAGCTGCCCGACGAGTTGGTGGGCGCTGGCGGCGGTCACCCCGAGTCGTTCGCCGAGTTCCGACATCGTCGGCGGGAATTTCCGCTGCGCGATGAAGTCCCGCAGCGTCTGCAACGCCTTCCGCTGCGGCTCGGTGAGGTCCGGAACCGGTGGTCGCCCCCGCGATCTGCGCTCGGCCGCCATGCCTGGGTGCTCTCGAATTAAGGCTGATGCCTGTCAGTGCGTGCTGACGGGCGATGATAGTCGACCTTGCCGATCGCACAAGCTGTTTCGTTCGGCTTTCCGAAACGGGTCGCGACCGCGCTGCGGTCACGACCGTTTCCGGATTCGAGGGCCGTCAGGTCGTCGCGCGACCGGGTTGTTGACGGGAAGCGAATGCTCCGACCGTCATCGCCGAGCGAGGTCCCGATGCGCCGTCCGCTTCCCCCGTCCGAGCTCGAGCCGCCGCAGCGGCGCCGCGAACTCGTCGAACTCCTGGCCACCGCCGTGCTGCGCCGGCGACAGCTCCTGCGCCTGGCCGGTCCCCCGCTTCCCGCCGCGCGGAACCTGGCGGAATCCCCTTCCGCCGGCCTTGAGGTTCGGCCCGCCACCGGGCTCAGTGTCCGTGCGAGTTGACGCTCGCGAGAGGTCTCGAAACCCGGAGGCAAACGCATGCTGAATGTCGCGAAGGAAGTCTCGGCCATGGAGCGGATGTCGGTCGACGAGCTGCGGCGGAAGTTCGCCGAGGTCTGCGGCGAGCCGACCAACGGCCGCAACAAGCCGTGGCTCATCAAGCGGATCGCCTGGCGGATGCAGGCGAACGTCGAAGGAGGACTGTCGGAGCGGGCACGGCAGCGGGCGGCGGAACTGGCCGACGATGCCTACCTGCGGGTGACGCCGCCGCGGACTCCCAAGGCGGCGGCCGCCGCTCCGAGCGTGACCGAAGGTGTCCGCCTGACCGGCGACCATCGCCTCCCGCTCCCCGGCGCGTTGCTGGTGCGGGAGTACAAGGGGCGAACCGTTCGCGTGAGGGTGCTCGCCGACGGCTTCGAGTTCGAAGGGGAGCGGTATCGGTCGCTGACCGCGGTCGCCAAGGCGGCGACCGGCAAGCACTGGAACGGCTTTCATTTCTTCGGCCTGCGCAGCGCAGGAGAGAACGCATGACTCGTCGCAAGGAACCGGAGCGGCCGCTCGTCCGCTGCGCGATCTACACCCGCAAGTCGACCGAGGAAGGGCTCGAGCAGGAGTACAACACGCTCGATGCACAGCGCGACGCGGGCGAGGCGTACGTACGGAGCCAGCAGCACGAGGGCTGGCGACGACTGGACACGCGGTACGACGACGGCGGCTACACCGGCGCGAACATGGACCGACCGGCGCTGCGTCGGTTGCTGGCCGACATCGAAGCGGGCAAGGTCGACTGCGTGGTGGTCTACAAGGTCGATCGGCTCAGTCGCAGCTTGCTCGACTTCGCCCGGATCATGGAGACGTTCGACCGGTACCGCGTCGCGTTCGTCAGCGTGACGCAGGCGTTCAACACCGCGTCGTCGATGGGGCGATTGGTGCTCAACGTCCTGCTCTCGTTCGCGCAGTTCGAGCGGGAGATGATCAGCGAGCGGACCCGCGACAAGATCGCCGCCGCCCGGCGAAAGGGGAAATGGGCGGGCGGGATGCCGGTCCTCGGCTACGGCGTCGATCAGACCAAGCTGATCGTCGATCCCGCCGAAGCGGAGCGGGTGCGAGCGATCTTCGCGCTGTACCTCGATCGGGAATCGCTGCTCGACGTGGTCAAGGAGCTCAACGCGCGGGACTGGCGGACCAAACGCTGGACCACGAGAAAAGGCACGGAGCGCGGCGGGCGGCCGT
Source organism: uncultured Pirellulaceae bacterium (assembly GCA_964652385.1). Taxonomy (GTDB): domain Bacteria; phylum Planctomycetota; class Planctomycetia; order Pirellulales; family Pirellulaceae; genus UBA11682. The sequence continues at coordinate 11,385 of CAZZBI010000122.1, forward strand.
TCACCAAGTGCGTGCTCTACCAACTCCTGACGAACATCGCCTACGTCGGCAAGATCCGCTACAAGGACGAGGTGCATCAGGGGGAGCAGACGCCGATCATCGACTCGGAGACGTTCGCCAAGGTGCAGACGCTGCTGCGGCGCAACGGTCGCTCCGGCGGCCGCGCGAAGCGCAACAAGCACAACGCCCTGCTCCGCGGCCTGCTCTGCTGCGAGGCGTGCGGTTGCGGCATGACTCACACCTACACGACCAAGAAGCAGCGGCTGTACCGCTACTACGTCTGCGTGCAGGCGCAGCAGCGCGGCTGGCAGACCTGTCCGATGCCGTCGCTGCCGGCCGGCGAGATCGAGCGGTTCGTGATCGACCAGATTCGGGCGATCGGCCGCGACCCGACGATCGTGCTCGAGACGCTCGCAGCGGCTCGGCGGCTGTCGGAGCAGCGGATCGTCGAGCTGACGGAAGAGCGATCCAGGCAGCGCCGCGAGCTGAACGACGCCCGGTCGCGGCTGATCGAACTTGCTGCGACAGGCCTCCGCGACGACGAGGTGTCGGCGGTCGAGGAGCGGATCCGGCAAGCGGAACGTCGGCTGACCGAACTCGACGACGAGCGGTCGGCAGCGGCAGGTGAGTTGGTCAGCGAGGCGGAGGTGATCGCGGCGCTCGGTGATTTCGACGGCGTCTGGAACTGTCTGGCGCCGCAGGCTCAAGCGCGAGTCGTCGAGCTGCTCGTGGAACGGGTGAGCTACGACGCGAGGACGGAGAGCGTCGCGGTCAGGTTTCGCCCGGCCGGCATCCGTTCGCTCGCCGGTGGTTTGACGCAGCAGCTCGAGGAGGCGGTCGCATGATCGAAGTGCGTCGGAAGATTCGGTTCGGACGGGGCCGCCGGACGCGGAAGGCGATCGCCCCGTGGGAGGACCGATCGCCACCCAGCGGCCGTGTTCCGCGCGTCGCGCGACTGATGGCGCTGGCGATCCGTCTCGACGGCCTGCTCCGCGACGGGGTGGTGTCGGACCAAGCAGAGCTGGCGCGGATGGGGCACGTCAGCCGCGCGCGGTTGACGCAGATCATGAACCTGCTGCACCTGGCTCCCGATCTCCAGGAAGCGATCCTCTTTCTGCCCGAGCGATTACGCGGGCGTGCGGAGATCACCGAAGGAAAGCTGAGGCCGATCGCCGCGACGCCAAACTGGGGCAAGCAGCGGCAGCTGTGGAAGACGCTACGCGAGGCGGCGATCTCGGGGTAGCTCTGGCGTCCGAGCGATGTTTGCTCGTGGCTTGATGCCGTCGAAGAACACCTCGCGGCGCTCAGTCCCCACTCGCGCTTTGAGTTTCATCGGCGGCACAGCCAAAATTGGGCAGCGCACTCGGGAAGAGAGCTATGCCTCGCGGGGCGCCAAGCCGCTGGGGGACCTCTGAGTTTCGTTCAGCCCGGGAGCAAGGCAAACGCGGTGTTCGATGCGACTTTCCCTGCGATCATCCGCCGCGGGGAAGCTCAAGCGGACTCTTCTTCGAAGAAGTCGTTCGAGACTTCCTTGAGCTTGTAGGTGCCGGTGGTCGAGACGCCCACGTCGTGTTCGATCATCAGTTGAGCGAGTTGCTTCCCGTTGATCAGGACGACCCGCTTTCCCTCGATGCGGTCGACGAACTCCGAAGCATCTCGGGAGAAGTCGGACGTTGTGATCACGACCCCCTTCTTGGCTCGGATCAGGTCCATGCTGCCGACGAAGGACTGGACGGTGGGGCGACTGACGTTGCCCTGCCAGCGCTTGGCTTGAACACAGACGACGTCGAGGCCGAGCTTGTCCTCGTTGATAACGCCGTCGATACCGCCGTCGTGCGAGTAGTTCGTGACTCGCCCTTCGCCGAACTGGCCTCCGTAGCCCATGGCGTGCAGGAGCTTTACCACGATCTGCTCGAAGAACTGCGGCGAGCACTCGATCAGTCGGCCCAGGAGTTCTTCGGCCAACGCGGCTCGAAGCGTCGCGAAGGACGTCTCGAACAGTTCCAGTGGCGTCGACTGACTTCGGTCATCCGCCTGAGCAGCGACCGCCGGTTCGGGCACGTCGTCCCGCAGTTCGCCGATGAATCGACGATAGCTGTCGAACTGACGGAGAAATCTCGTGTCGATCCACTCCGGGTTTCGACTCAGGACCTCTTGGCCGGCCAGCGAGATGCGGACTCTACCGCGACTTGGGTTGTCGACAAGGCCCGCATTTTTCAGGCTCTTCAGGAAAGATCGTGGCCGGCTCTGGCCGGCCTCATATCAAGCTTCCC